>CAXMOD010000025.1:0-15786 GCA_964194905.1 uncultured Desulfobacterales bacterium
GGGCCCGCTTCTCGTAGCCGCCCACGCCGGCGACTGGCTCGGCTACCTGCTGAAGCCCGAGGACTACGATCGCGGGGGCTACGAACCCTGCCTGGCCTACCACGGCCGCAACCTCGCACCCCGCTTCGTCGAGCGCAGCCGCATCGTTCTCGACGCCGTGCGCTAGCAGGGTCCTGAAGAACCCCGGACCGAGCCCGGTGCGCTTTGAAGCAGGTCGGCTAGTCGACTCCCACGACCATCGCCCGTCCCTTCTTCACCACTCGAAAGACGACTGTTTCGGCTCCTTCAGAACCGGTGCCGACTGCGTGCCATTCCCCGGGAGGCTGATAGAAGCTGTCGCCCGCCTTGAGGGTTGCCTGCGGCGTCTTCTCCGTCTCGATGGTCAGCGTGCCTTTGAGAATGAAGCCGAACTCCCCAGCAGGATGGTAGTGCCTGGCGCCAACTGATCCCGCGGGTCTCTCGATGAGCCCCATGACAACCTCGAGATCCTTCGCGGCGTCTACTTCGGCTCGGTAGAGCTCGGAGAACCCGCCGGCTCCGGCCCCAGGCTGCCCGCCGCTCGCGACCCCAAGACCTGTGGCCAGGAGCCCGAGCAGGATCGTCGCCTGAACACGATTCACGCAGGAACCTCCGTTGGACGTTTGGGCCGCTCAGCAGCTGCAGCGCCTCGTATGGTGCTCAACGACCGAGCGCTATTCCCTTGTGGCTGAATCGACGTGGGCCATGAACCGTGCGTCGTAGGCTGCGCGATTGTCTCTCCAAAACTCCGGATAGCCCGGCTTGTTCCTCACGAGACCACGGTAGTACCCGTCCCAGGCGAGCCACATCTCGTCCTCTACGAGCCCTACTTCGTGATTCAGGAACGACAGCTCCCACATTGCCATCCGCCAGATCGTGAACTCGTAGAACTGGCTGCGCTCGCGTGGAGTCAGCGAGTTTGGATCTGCTTCGCCCGTTTCGACCAGTGCTGCGAGGGTGGCATCCGTCACCAGGATCTCGCTCTGCTGACGGCCGTAGTCGATCATCGCTTGAAGCGTACTCGCCTTCACGGCGCCCGTATTCTGGTTGATCTCGAGCCCGACGTAGACGAGAGAAACGACGACCGCCAAGGCGCTTCCGATCTCCGCGACGTTGGCCCACTCGGATAGCTTCATCGTCGCTCCTGAGCCGCAGGCGGATCCGGCCTTTGCTCCTCGGCAGCGTAGTAGCGATGTCCACGCTGAACAACGCCGGCGACCTGCGGATCATGGCGTCGCCCTTCGAGCTGGGGTCGAGGTCGCTGCGGACGTGCGCCGTGACCCCTTCTGCTCCGGCTTCTCCGTCGCCTACCCGGGAGGAGCCACCGCGAAGACTGCGTACTGAGCCGCCAGCGGCAGCCGCTCCAAGTGCGGCTCCAGCCCGCGCAGCGCGCGCAGCGGCGCGGGGAAGACGAAGTAGAAGCGACACGTCACGTCGACGAAGCCCGACCCCCGCGCCAGCCGCTTCAGGGTGTAGGGGCTCAGCATGCGCGCGTCGCGGTCGAACGGGATGCGCCTCATCACGAGGCGTGCTCCCGGATTCAGGGGATTGTTGTCGAAGAGCGCGAGCCGCCCGCCGGGCCGGAGCCAGCTGCGGAAGGCCTCGAGCTGGGCGCCGTGCGTATGGTGGGGCATGTGGTGGAAGACCCCGTTCACGAACACCAGGTCCGTCGCGCCGGCAGCGTCGCCCGGCGCGGCGCGCAGCTCGATCTGCGGCTCCGGGTGGCGCGCGCGAGCGGCTTCGAGCATGGACTGGTTCGCGTCGATCCCGACGATGCGCGCCCGGGGAAAGCATCGCGCCAGCGGTCCGAGGTTGTTGCCCGTGCCGCAGCCGAACTCGACGATCGTGCGCAGCGACCCGCCCGCCCCTTCCAGGCGCTCGGCCACACGGCGGACTCGTTCCTCGGCGAACCAGTCAGCGGTCTCCCCGGAGAGCGACAGGCCTCGCGCGAGGTCGCGCTCGTAGCCGGCGGCATCCCAGGTCTCCGGCATCAGGCGCCGGCCGAGCGCGGCCGTCGCACGCGGTCCGGGGGCGCGACGAATTCGAGCGGCGTCCGACGGTGTCGGATCAGCGTCATCATGTTCAGGATGAACACCGACGCCCCCAGTGACACCGCGATCACCAGCAGAAGCGATGCCAGCACGGCCCGCGACCAGTGCATCTGCACGCTGCCGTGCGCCACGAACTCGACGATCCCCGGCCCGACGCAGGCCACGGCACCGGCACCGAGCGCCGCGCCCAGCACGCGCCGCCCGCGGCGCGTGAAGAAGCGGCCCAGGAAGCCCGTCACTCCGTGGGTCCGGGGGGGCCTTCCGTAGGCCAGCGCCGAGATCCGGTCGGCCAGAACGGCCGCACACAGTACGATCGCCACCATCGTGATCAGCAACGAAGCCAGCAGGACGCGGTAGATCATCCACTCCTCGAGCCGACCGTGGCGCAGCCAGTGCCCCACAGGCCCGGCGCCCAACGCAAAGGCGCCGAGCGCCAACACGCCAGCCCCAAGCAGCAGCGGACGCGCGGGCCGGTAGCACATCGCGGCCTGGACGATGCAGGACAGGAAGCGGATCCCGTCGCCGATCACCGAGAGCTTCGACGCGCCCTGCCGCTCCCGATAGGCCATCGGGACCTCCACCAGATGCAGCTCGTCCTCCAACAAGATCCGTGCGCTCATCGCGGGCGTGAAGTGCAACCCGTCCGGAAGAGGGTAGAGGAGCGGGAGGGCCGCACGTCGCACGACACGCATACCGCTGGCCGTGTCGTGGACGACCCGCCTGGAGAGAATGCCGAGCAGCCACGCGAACAGGATGTTGCCGATGGTGCGGATGCGGGGCATCTCGCTCTCGGGGCCCATTCGCGAGCCGAGCACGACGTCCGCCTGCTCCCGGTCGAGCGCTTCGCAGAGGGATGAGAAGACGCGGGGATCACAGGTTCCGTCGGCATCGAGGAAGCCCAGCAGGTCGCCGCGAGCGTGCTCGAAGCCCGTCTTGATCGCGACGCCGTAGCCGCGGTTGTGCTCGAACCCCAGCACCGTGACGTCCGGGAATTCGCAGGCGATCGACTCGGTGCGGTCCGTCGAGCCGTCGCTGACGACGATGACCTCCACTTCGGCCACGTTGGCGTCCTCGACGATATGCTCGCGTGCCTCGAGGCAACGGCGAATCGTCTCGCCGATGACGCCCTCTTCGTTGAGCGCCGGGACGACGATCGACAGGATGTGCGGGGAAGCGGCGTCTGTGGGCATGGTGTGGGCGCAGGCGGTTGCCGACCGCACAGCAGATTAGCTCATCCACGCCCCGGAAGGGTCAGTCCCTGAAGTAGTAGTTGCTCCGCGCCAGGTCGTTGAGGTGGGGTCGCACATCTTCCAGGAACCTGCTGCGCTGACCCGGCGGAAGCAGCTCCTGCATCGCTTCCAACGGAGGGAACGGCGTGCCGCTCCGCTCGAATGCCATCAGGTCCGCGTGGATCAGGCCGCGGTGGAACGTCCCTTGGAAGTAGCGGCGCGACGCGTCGCGCTGGGCTTCGATGCGCGCCGCGAGCGCGTCACGGTGCTGCTTCGGAATCTGGGTCGGAAGCTGGCGGTCGATGGAAACGCTGACCTGTGAGAAGAACGCTTCCAGGTAGTAGTACGTGAAGTAGTGCAGCGAGTTGATGCATACCTGCAGATAGATCGACCCGGCCAGGACGGACGCGATCAGCAGCGCCCCCGCCAGGCCGACCGCGCTGCGCCCGTGCTCGATCAGCCATTCGCACGTGGCCATGAAGGGCAGCGAGGCCACGACCAGGAAGAAGAGGAAGTAGCGCGGTCCGTAACCCCACTCGCCTCTCCAGTAGCTGAAGAAGAGCAGCGCGCCGATGCCGGAGATGGCGACGAGGCCCAGGAGGATCGCCTCCTGCGGACGCGCCCGCACGAAACGCGGCAGGCCGGCCAACGCGAAGATCAGCAGGGGATAGTGGATGAAGATGTTTCCGTTGCCGGGCATCACGAAGACTCCCGAGAACGCGCCTGGAAATACGTTCAGAGCGAAGTGCGCTCGGGCCACCCCACTCTCGTCGATCCACTGCCCGTAACCCGTGTTCAACGGCGAGCCGAACTTGTAGCTGTTGACCGTCAGCAACGCGATCGCGATCAGAAGAGTCGGCAGCGCCAGAAACAGCAGGTAGCGCCTCCAGTCATTCCGGAGGTTCGTGGCCAGCCGGATCGGGGGCCACGCGTCGCCGCGGCCCGCATACAGTGCCGCCGCCCAGAGCGCAGCCAGCGAGAGGGCGAAGGAGAACTTCATCGACACCATTGCCCCGACCCACAATGTCGCCGCCAACAGGTGACGCCACCCGCCGTGTTCGGGTCCGTCGGTGCGGGCTCGAACGAAGCGCACCGCGTGGAAGTAGAAGCCGAGGAAGGCGGGAATCTGGAGGCACTCGAACGCCGGCGCGCGCAGGTAGTGCCAGAGGTACGTCGCATAGAAGGACAGCAATACGAAGGTGATGCACATCCAGGTGCGCTGCGAATAGAGGGCCGCGATGCGGTAGAGGTAGATCGTCGAGAGAACGGCCAACAGGACCGCATACAAGTCGAGTATCGGCACGATCGAGGGGCTGTCCTTCGCGAGCAGGTCCAGGCTTCCAGTCAGGGCCTTCTCGATCATGAGGGGGGGGATGTAGAGCAGCGTGTAGCCGATGCCGTACTTGGAAAAGAACTGTCTCTTCGCTTCGTTCTCGTAGAAGTACTGCCCCCGCTGGGTCAGGAAGGGCCGGAACGCGGGCTTCCGGTCGTAACCGATGCCGACATCACCGGTCGTGAGCAGGCTGGCCGCTGCCGCCCGCGCGCTGAAGGCGTCTCCCGGATAGAGCTGCTTCGGCATGGTGGCGACGTGCAAGGCAGTCGTCGCCAGAACCAGCAAACCAATCGGCAACAGCGGTCTGGCCCCGCTCCAGATCATCCGGCGTTCGCCCCCGCCGTCTCGCCACGCAGCCACTCCTCCACGACCTGTTCGAGCACCACCAGAGGCAGGCTGCCGTCTCCGAGGGCGGTGTCGTGGAACGCGCGCAGGTCGAAGCCGGAACCCAGCGCGTCGCGGGCTCGGCTGCGGAGGCGCAGGATCTCGAGCTGACCCGTCTTGTAGGCGCAGGCCTGTCCGGGCAGCACGATGTAGCGCTCGATCTCGGCGACGACGTCGGTCTCCGGCATACCGGTCTGGGCGCGCATGTAGGCGATCGCATCCTCGCGGCTCCAACGGCGCGCGTGCATGCCGGTGTCCACCACCAGGCGCACGGCGCGGAAGAGCTCCGCCACGAGCTGGCCCACGTGGTCGAGGGGCGTGGGAAGGAAGCCCTCCTCCGCCGCCATGCGCTCCGCGTAGAGCGCCCAGCCCTCGGAGAAAGCGCCAAACGGGAGCAAGCGACGGAAGAACGGCAACGCCTCGTTCTCGCGCGCCAGGGAGATCTGCAGGTGGTGGCCGGGAACCGCTTCGTGGTAGGCGAGTGTGCGCATGCCGAAGCGCACGGTCTCCCCCACGTTGCGCAGGTTGGCGTAGAAGACGCCGGGCCGGGAATCGTCCATCGGGCCCGGTCTGTAGTAGGCGCCCGCCGCGCCGTCCTCCTTGAAGGACGGTACCCGCTCCACCACCACCTCCGCCCGGGGCACCCGTCCGAAGTAGCGCGGAAGACGCGTCACCGCGTCGTCGACGATGCGCTGGTAGTCGGCGAGGATCGCCTCGCGACCCGCGTCGTCGTCCGAGTACAGGAAGCGCGGGTCGGCGTGGAGCGTCTGGAGGGCCTCGCCCACCGGCTCGTGGGGCAGGCCCTCCGCCGCCAGGATGCTGCGGATCTCGGCCTGGATACGCGCCGTCTCGGCGAGGCCGAGGCGGTGGATCTCGTCCGCGGAGAGCGCGGTGGTGGTATGCTGGCGCAGCTGCCACGCGTAGTACGCGTCGCCGTCCGGGAGCTTCCAGACCCCGGCCTCGTCCGTGGCCTCGGCCTGGAGCTCCTCGAGCAACGCGTCGAGCCGCCGGTACGCGGGATAGACACGCATCTCCAGCGCGGCGCGCGCCTCCGCCACGCTGGACGCGGCAGCGGCTGCGGAGACTGCAGGCAACTCCGCGAGCGTCCCTTGCAGGTGAAGCACGAGCGTGTGCTCGGCGGCGGGCGGAGCGATGAAGCCCGCCACCTCGTCGCGCACGCGGTCGAGCACGAAGCGCGGCGGCACCAGGCCGCGGTCGCGCCGCGCGCGCACGCCGTCGAGGGTCTGGTCGAGCGCCACGTCGAGCTTGGCAAGGCGGGCCACGTAGTTGCGCGCGTCGCGCGCGTCGTTGATCTGGTGGACGTTGAGCAGGAAGTCCGGAAGGCTGCTCTGGACACCCTCGAACTGATTCACGGGGTAGTCGTGCAGAAGCCAGCGATCGCCCTCGGCGAGGCCGCCCAGGAACCACTCGAGCACGTCGTAGGAGCGCTGTTGCCCCGGCGAGAGAGCCTCGCGGTCGTAGCTGCGCAGGACCTCCAGCTCTTCCTGGACCATGCGGACCCGGCTGCGCGCGTGGGCCACCGAGAAGTCGTCCAGGTCGTCGGCGTGAAAGTGCAGACCCAACGGCTCCAGCACACGCAACTGCGAGAGCAGCATCGGACTCTCGACCAGGAAGCGCGCCAACACCCGCACGAAGAAGTGGTCGATGGACCAGGGCCGGCCCCACACCGTCGGCACCAGGAACGCGGCGCCGGCCAGGAGCAGTACGCCCAGGACCACGGAGGCCGCGCGCAGGCGGCGCACTAGCGTCCCTTCCACACCGGCTTGCGTTTCTCCACGAAGGCACGCTGCGCCTCGCGTGCGTCCTGGGTGCTGCGTAGCGGACGCCCCAGCTCCTCCTGGCGTCGGTAGGCCTCGGCGCGGTCGAGGTCGAGGACCTCGCGCACGCCGCGCCGCGTCTGGCTCACCGCCAGCGGCGCGTTCCCGGCGACCGCGTCCGCCAGCACAAACGCCGTGGGCAGAAGCTCCTCGCGCGGCACCACGTGGTTTACCAGGCCGATCTCGAGCGCTCGCTGCGCGTCGATGGGACGCGCCGTCAAGAGCAGCTCGTGGGCGTGCACCCAGGGGATCTGCTGCGGCAGAAGCACCGTGGCGTTGCCCGTGGGATAGAGGCCGAGGCCCACCTCCTCCAGCGCGAAGGTCGCTTCGGACACCGCCACGCGCATCTCCGAGGCGAGCATCAGATCGAAGCCTCCCGCCCGCGCGTGCCCGTTGATCGCGCAGATGAGCGGGGTGCGCAGGTCGTATCCCGCCAGCAGGGCGCGCGAGACGTTGCGCAGTCCCTCGAAGGTCTCCTTGTCGAGGCGCTCGCCACGGGCCAACGCCTGTGAGGCGGGGATCGTGGTGGTCATGTCCATGCCGGAGCAGAAAACCCGCTCGCCCGCGCCGGTCAGGACCGCGCACCGAATGTCGGCGTCGCGCCGGATGGTGCGCCAGGCCTCGGCCAGCTCCGTCAGGGTGCGCGGGTCGAGGCTGTTCGCCTTCTCGGGCCGGTCGATCGTGACCAGCGCCACGTGGGGATGGGCGTCGGGGCGCTCCAGGTGTGCGGACATGGCCCGACGCTAGCCCGTTCGTTCAGGGTCGGGGGACACGCTGCCCACTTCTTCGAGCTCGCGCCGGCCGCTCTCGGGCAACAGCAGGAACGCGAACGCGGCCACGCACATGGCGAGCGACATGCCGGACACCACGCTCCCCAGGTCGAGCCCCGCCCCGACGCCCGCGCTCACCAGGACGAGTCCCAGGGACCAGCCCAGGCTCTGGAGCAGGATCATCCAGCCCATGGCGGTGCTGCGATGCGACGTGGGGAAGACCTCCGACGAGACGGCACGCGTGACTACGTCACCTGCCGTGCCGAAGAAAGTGAGCACGATCCACCCGAGCAGGATCGTCTCGCTCGGACCCTGGTAGAGGACAACGGCACCGACCGGGTAGAGACCGTAGGCCACGAAGCCGACCGCGCGGCGCCCGATCCGGTCCGAGAGCCGGCCCGCCACCACGTTGCCCACGATGCCGAGCAGGCCGCCGCCGATCACCATGGCCGAGAACTCCCACGGCTTCCAGCCGTGCACCTGCTCCACGAACACCTGGAGGTATTGGATGATCGCGATGGTTCCCATCGCGCCCAGGAAGCTCGCCATTCCGACGGCCGCCGCGCGCCGGGGATGGGTGCGGGCCAGGTGCAGCATGGGGCCGAACCAACTGCGCAGGCCCGTCTCTCGACTCACCTCCTGGGTCTGGAAGCGTTTCGTCTCAGCCAGGCGACGCCGGTACAACGGAAAGAGCAGGAGCGGGGTCGCGCCGACCATGTAGAGCGAGCGCCAGCCGTACGGCAGCGAGTCCACGGCGGCAAACAGGCCCGTTCCGAGCCCGTACCCGAACGCGGACACGGCGACCAGCATGCCGATGCCCCAGCCCCGGTGCTCCGCGGGGAACGTCTCCACCAGGATCACGACTCCAATCACCGACGTAGTGAAGAGAAAGGCGCGCGCCGCCATCTGCACCAGCACGAACTGGAGCGGCGTCTGCACGAACGCGGTCGCCGTCGTGAGACAGCTCATGCCGATCAGCGCGACCAGGAACATGCGGCGGCGTCCCACGCGATCCGCGAACGGGACGAGGACGAACGTGAGGAGTCCGCCGAGGCGCAGCGCGCCGGTCATGTAGCCGATGTCCTCGACGGCCACGTCGAGCGAGTGTGCGATGCGACCGATCGCCGCGTTGATCAACGAGAGATCGTACTGTTCGAAGAACAGGCCCCCCGCGATGAGGCCCATCAGCGAGACGTGGGACGCATCCAGGTCGCGAGGTACGCGACCCAGGAAGGGCGGAATCCACCAAGGATTGCGCCGCCGCGGCGGCGCCGCGGCGGACGCGGGCGGGGGGGCTTCGGCCAAGCTCCGGCCTAGAGGGGTGCGTAGCGCGCGCGGGCCTCTTCCTCGGAGAGGTTCGCCGCGCGTGCCAGCCCGGCCAGCGTCTCCGGGTCGTCGAGGTCCCGCTGCTCCACCCGCTCCTGCAGCGCCCGGGCCGAGCGGAAGGAAGCGTTGGAGGTGTCCACGTTGCGCACGCGGGTCTTGCCCGTAGCGGGGTCCATCAGCTCGTCGAAGGGCACCGGAACGATCTCCCCGGCACCCTGGCGCGTGATCAGCACGCTGCTCCCACCCGCGAGCAGCGTGTCGACCGCGCCCAGACCCAGGTCGCGCGTGTAGTCGCGGTCGAACGCCGAGGGCGCGCCGCAGCGCAGCTCGTAGCCGACCTCCTTCTCGCCCAGCGCAACCTTCACGCCACGAGATCCGAGCGATTCGGCCAGCGCGTTCTTGAGCACCTTGCCGAAGGGGACGTCGCCCAGGCGGATGTGCCCGTGCTCGTCTCGCGCCACATCCTTCAGCGCTTCCAGGTCGCCGGGGTCCATGTGCTGGATGAGGCCCTCGGCGACGATCGCCACGCCGTCGGGACGACCCCGGGCCAGGCGCTTCACGATGGCGCCTTCGATCGTACGCACCACGTCGTCCAGGCGGACGTCGCCCGGCGGGAACTCCTCGGGAATGAGGGCCACCGGCGCGCCTGCCGCCTTGCCGGCCCCCAGCGCCAGGTGGCCGGCCTGCCGACCCATCAAGACGAGGATGAACCAGCGACTGGTGGTGCGGCAGTCCTCCTGGATGCGCTCGACCACCGACGCACCCAACTGCCGGGCGGTCTCAAACCCGAAAGTGGGAATCCCTTCCGGCAACGGCAGATCGTTGTCGATCGTCTTGGGCACGTGCACCACGCTGAGGCGGCCGCCGCCCTCCTCGGCTACGCGGCGCGCCGAGAAGGCCGTGTCGTCGCCACCGATCGTGATCAGGTGGTCCACGCCCAGCTCGCCCAGCGCCTTCACGCACGCCGCCAGGTGCTCGGGCTTCTTGGTGGGGTTCGCCCGCGCGGTGTGCAGGACGGAGCCCCCACGCAGGTGAATGCCTTCCACTGCGTCGGTGCTCAGCTCGACCACGTGGCCGACGTCACCCTCCATCAGCCAGCGGAAGCCGTCCATCAGACCCAGGACGCGGTGCCCGCCGCGCGTTGCACGGCTCACCGCGGCCTCGATCACACCGTTGATGCCGGGCGCGGGGCCGCCGCCGCATAGGATCCCGAAGGTGGCCATGCTTCCTCCCGTGTCTGGCGCTGGGCCGAGCGCCTTCGGACCTTAGCGTCCTCGCAGCCCGCGCAGCAGGGCCGACTTCCATTCTCCGACAGCGGCGCGGCGCGGTTCGGCGAGGGACGCCGGCCTGCGCAGCGCGGCCGTCGGAGCCGTGGCTACCCCCAGATCGTGGAGCACCTCTTCGGCGAGCCGACGCAGTTGGTCGTGAACGGCCGTGCCGCGGGCGTGGTGCAGGATCGAAAGGGGTACGCCCCCGCTGGAGATGAGAGCTTCGGCGCGCGGGCTGCGCGAGAGGTGCGTCGCGAAGCGCGGCCAGCCACGCTGCTCGATCTCCCGCTCCAGCACCTCGCGCAACGTGAGGCCACTGTCCGCATCGGGGCGGGAACGACCGTCCACGAGGGTCAGCAAGACGCGCGCGCGGTCGGCGCGCCGCTCGCGCTCGAGCAGCGCGAACAGCTTGGCCGCCTCGTCCAGCGACGACCGGTCTGCGACGGGCAGGATCACCCGGTCGGCCGCGTGCAACGCGTTCTGCGTGAGCGCCTCCAGATCACTCTTGGTGTCGAGGATGACGACACCTTCCCACTTGCTGCGCCGCACGATGCCCGCCAGCGTGTTGGGGTCGCGTGCACGTGCCTTCAGCGCTTCGGTGTTCCGGGGCGACGGTACGAAGTGCACGCCGTACTCGCCCACGCGAACCGCGCGGTCGAGGGAACGCTCCGCCCAGACGTGCTTCAGGTTGGGCTCGTCGGTACCCAACGGCTGGAGGGCGAACATGCGGTCGAGCACCGACTGGTCGTCCAGGCCCAGGATCAAGACCGGCAGATCCTCGCAGAGCGCGCGCAGGTAGATCGCCAGATTGGTGGCGACCATGGTCTTGCCCACGCCGCCCTTGTTCGACACGACGGCGATGACGCGGACGGGCGGAGGGGTGGGGAACACGGCGGGGAGGGTATCCATCCGGTAGCATCCCGCCATGACGGCCGTTGGGATCATTCCCGCCCGCTGGGCCGCCAGCCGCTTCCCAGGCAAGGTCCTGGCGCCGATCGCGGGGCGGCCCATGCTCCACCGGGTGGTGGAGGGCGCACGGCGCGCCAAGAGCCTGCGGGCGGTGCTCGTCGCCACCGACGACGAGCGGGTGGCGGCGGCGTGCCGGGAGATCGACGTGGAGGCCGTCCTCACCTCACCCGACCACCCCACCGGCACCGATCGCCTGGCCGAGGTGGCAGCGAACCTCGACGACGAGATCGTGGTGAACGTGCAGGGGGACGAGCCGCTGATCGAGGGCTTCGTGATCGACGCCGCAGTGGACGCGCTGCGCGAAGACCCGGGCGCCGCGATGAGCACCGTGGTGCACCCCATGCAGGCGGGTGCGGTAGCGGACCCGAACCGGGTGAAGGTCGTACTCGACCGCGCGGGCCGAGCGCTGTGGTTCTCGCGCAATCCCATTCCGGCGGCAGCGCGCGCAGCCGACCCGCCTCGCTACCTCCAGCACGTGGGTCTCTACGTCTACCGTCGCCCCTTTCTGCTCGAGTTCGTCGACTTGCCCCGCACACCCGGCGAGCGCGCCGAGGGCCTCGAGCAGCTGCGAGCCCTGGAGCACGGCCGGGCCATCTGCGCCGCACTCGTCGAGGGCTGGGCGAGCTTCCCGGTGGACGTCCCCGAAGACGTGCGCGCGGTCGAAGCCCGGCTGGCGGAGCGCGGCGAGTGCTGACCGCCGTCCTGCTCGGTCTCCTGCTCGGCGTGCGTCACGCCGCCGACCCCGATCACCTGGTGGCCGTGTCCGCCATCGCCGCCGGCCGGCGACAGCCCGGAGACACTGCGTGGGTGGGCCTCGTCTGGGGACTCGGCCATGCCGCCACGGTGCTCGTCCTGGGCGGCACCCTGGTCGCGCTCGGAGCGGGGATTCCGGAGCGCCTCGGCCTCGGGCTGGAAGGCCTGGTCGGTGCGGTGCTCATCGTCCTCGGCATCTCCAACCTGCTCGCCGTGCGCAGGCCCGAGACACGCACCTCAACGCTCACCCGGCTGCCTCGGAGCGCACTGCGTTCGTTCGGCGTTGGCGCCGTGCACGGACTCGCCGGGACCGGCGCGCTGGCGGTGCTGGCCGTGGCGGCCATGCCGTCGACCGCCGCGGCGGTCGCCTACCTGGCCGTCTTCAGCGCCGGCAGCATCTCCGGCATGGTCGCCGTTTCGCTGGGCCTCGGCGTGCCGCTGCGCTGGGCCGGCGCGCGACCCGGCGGCGCCGCCACCCTGGCCTGGGTGAGTGGCGCGGTCGCCGTCGCGTTCGGCACCTGGATGGTGTGGCGCGTCGGCAGCGGAGGGCTCCTCTAGATGGAGGAGCGCCTGGACGCGGAAACGGTGCGCGCCTGGGGCATCCGCTACTCCAACTGGGGGCGCTGGGGCGACCACGACGAGCGCGGAGCGCTCAACTTCATCACGCCCGAGCGCGTGTTGGCGGCGAGCGGCCTGCCCCGCCGTGGCCACGTCATCTCGTGTGCCCTCCCCTTCGACGCCGACGGCCCGCAGACCGGAGCGGGCGGTCGCCACAACCCGATCCACGTCATGCTCATGGACGGGGGCGACGCGGTCTCGGGCGCCCAGACCTTCCCGGGCGGCTTCTGCTACGCCGACGACGCGGTCACGATGCCGCTCCAGTGCGGCACCCAGTGGGACGCCCTCTCCCACGTCTCCTACGACGGCCGCATGTACAACGACCGCGACGTGCGCCTCGTGACGAGCCGCGGCGCCGCAAAGAATTCGATCACGGCCGTGGCCGACGGCATCGTGGGCCGCGGCGTGCTCCTCGACCTGCCGCGCTTCCTGCGCATCGACGCGCTGGTGAACGGCACGCCCGTCTTGCCCACCGACCTGGACGCCTGCGCCGAGACCCAGGGCGTGACGATCGAGTCGGGCGACATCCTGCTCGTGCGCACCGGAGCCATGAAGCGCCACCTCGCCAGCGGCTCGTGGCAGGACTACATCGGCGCCACTCCGGGACTCTCCATCCAGTGCGCGCGCTGGCTCTACGAGCGCGAGATCGCGGCGGTCGCCACGGACACGTTCTGCGTGGAGGTCATGCCGAGCGAGGTCCCCGACTGCATCATGCCGCTGCACATGATCTCGCTGCGCAATACCGGCGTGCATTTCGGCGAGATGTTCCAGCTGGAGGAGCTGGCCCGGGCGTGCGCCGACGACGGCGAGTACGCGTTCCTCTTCTGCGCACCGCCCCTCCCCATCACCGGAGCCGTGGGCTCCCCCATCAACCCCCTCGCGATCAAGTAGTGGCGCGCCTGGCCGCGCTCTTCCTGGTCTCCGGCGCGGCCGCCCTCGTGGTGGAAACGACCTGGCTGCGCTGGTTTCGACTCTTGTTCGGCGCCACGGCGCCTGCGGCATCTGCCACGCTGGTCGCCTTCTTCGCCGGGCACGCGCTCGGCGCCGCCTGGGCAGCCAGCCGCGCCGCCCGCTGGCGCGCCCCGCTGCGCGTGTACGGCGCCCTCGAGATCAGCGCGGCGCTCGCCGCGCTGGCCGTGCCGGTACTGCTCGGTGTGGGGGAGCGCATCGCTTCCGCCGCCTACGACCCGCTTCGAGAGCGGCCCGCGCTGCTCGTGGCCATGCGCTTCGCCATCGCGCTGGCCGCGACCCTGCCCGCCGCGACCGCCATCGGCGCCACGCTGGCGGCCATCGGCGCAGCCTCCATGCGCCGCGCGCGCGCGCTCGGGACGCGCGGCTCCGCCCTCTACGCCTGGAACACGGCAGGCGCGGCCCTCGGCGCCGCCGCGGCGGCCTTCCTGCTCCCGGACTGGATCGGCGTCCGCGCCACCTACGGCGTCGGTGTGGCGCTGCAGCTGGCGGTGGGAGTCCTCGCCTGGCGGCTCGCGGCCCTCGATCCGACTCCGTTGCAGGACCCGGCGCCTCCAGGCGACGACGGGGTTCCGGAGGCGGCCCACGGTCCGGGGCCCACAGGTCTGGCCGCGCTCGCAGCTCTCTCGGGCCTCACCGCCCTGGCCGGACAGGTGCTGCTGGTTCAGAGCTTCGCGCAGGTGCTGGACCAGTCCGTCTACGCCTTCGGCGCGGTGCTCGTGGTCGTGCTCGCCACCCTGGCGGCCGGAGCCGGCCTGGCCGCGTGGCTCGTGGGCCGCGGCACCCCGGCCGGCTCCATCCTGCGGGTCGGCCTGGGCGGCGCCGCGCTGGCCTGGCTCGCCTTCCCCGCGGTCTTCTACATGGCCACGGGCGGCCTCGCCTACGTGGAGACGGACCTCCCCTGGCCGGGCGCGCTGGCGGTCTCGCTGGGGCTGGCGGCGGCCACCGCAGGGCCTCCCCTCCTCTTCTCGGCGCTCATCCTGCCCGCCACCTTCGCCCTCGCCGGCCGCGGCGCGGACGCGCACCCTGGCACGCTGCTGGGGCGCCTCGGGGCCGCCAACACGCTGGGAGCCATTGCCGGCGCGCTGGCCGGCACCTGGCTGCTGCTGCCGGTCTTCGGCCCCTTCGGCGCCTTCGCCGCACTCGCCGCACTGCCCGGGCTCGCCTGCCTCGCAGCGGGGCCGCGCCGGGGCCGGCGCGCCGCGCTCCTCGGGGGCGCGACTGCCCTGCTCTTCGCGGTGGCGAATCCCTTCACCCGCGCCCCGGTGCGGCTGGAGACCGGCGAGACGCTCGTCGACCTGGCGAGCACGCCCGGCGGCGTGGTCGCGGTCATCGACCGGCCCGACGGCCGCCTCATCCGCACGGACAATCACTACGCCCTCGGAGGCACCGCCGAGGAGCGCCACGAACTGCGCCAGGGCCACCTGCCGCTGCTGCTCCACCCCCAGCCGAAGCGCGTGGCCTACGTGGGAACGGCCACGGGCATCACGGCTGCGGCCGCCACCGCGCACCCGGTGGAGTCGATCCACCTGGTGGAGATCGTGCCGGCGGTGTCGCGCGCAGCGCAGCGCTACTTCGCGGGCGCCAACCGCGGCGTGCACCGCGATCCGCGCACCGTGGTGGTGAACGACGACGCGCGCAACTTCCTGCGCGCCACGCGGGACACCTTCGACGTGGTGGTGGCGGACCTCTTCGTACCCTGGCGCTCGGGGACGGGCTCACTCTACACGCTGGAGCATTTCGCAGCGGTGCGCAGCCGCCTGCGCCCCGACGGTCTCTTCTGCCAATGGCTTCCGCTCTACCAGCT
This sequence comes from uncultured Desulfobacterales bacterium, assembly GCA_964194905.1. Classification (GTDB taxonomy): domain Bacteria; phylum Myxococcota_A; class UBA9160; order UBA9160; family JAFDET01; genus JAFDET01. Next base: position 15,334 of record CAXMOD010000025.1, read on the forward strand.
GCACCGCGACGAGTTCGAGATCGTCGTTCGCACCTTCCTCGAGGTCTTTCCCGGCGCGGCCCTGTTTCGGGGTGATTTCTACGGCGAGTTCCCCATCGTGGCTCTGGTGGGCTTCACGGGCCGTCCTCCCCGGGCCGCGGAGGTGGCGGCCGCCACCGGAAGGCTTCGCGCGGCCGGCGAGCCCGACCGCTGGGTCACCGACCCGACCGGCGTCTGGAGCCTGTACGTGGGCGGACTCGCCCCGCTGCACTCGGACCTGGGCGAAGTCCCGCTGAACCGCGACGACCGCCCGCACCTCCAGTACCGATCGGCACGCAGCCACGGCAGCGCCCCCGATGAGCGGGCATTCTTCGTGGGCCGCGAGTTCGCGTTCTTCGCCGAGCAGCTGCGCAGCGCAGAGCGGGCGACCCGCGAGCCGCTCTTCGCGGACCTGCCTCCGGACGCGCTGCGCGC
>CAXMOD010000026.1:0-14631 GCA_964194905.1 uncultured Desulfobacterales bacterium
GCCGCCGTCGACCTGGGCCCGGAGCACTTCGAACGCGACCTGCTGGAGAGCGATCGCCTGCTGTCGCAGTTCGCCGAGCCGGTCTGGTTTCGCCCCGGTTCAGGCTACTACGACGACTGGATGCTCGAGATCGCCGAGCGCCACGGCTACCGGCTGGCGCTGGGCACCGTGTATCCCATGGACGCACAGCTCCCCTGGACGAGCCTCTCCCGGCGCTTCATCCTGTGGCGAACGCAGCCGGGGGCCGTGATCATCCTGCATGAGGTCGGAGACCGCGGCGCCCGGACGGCGCAGCTGCTGGATGCGCTGCTCCCGGAGCTCGCGCGGCGCGGCTTTCGCGTGATGGGGCTGTCGGAGCTGGCTGCGTCGGGGGAGTCCGAGCCCTCGGAGCCGGCGCCGCAGACGAACGGAGGAGAGATCCGATGAACCGCATCGCTTGGGCCCTGGCCCTCGCCGCGTTCCTGCCGGGCTGCGCGGCGATCGACCAGCTCTTCATCGCGCCCACCGAGAAAGTGGCCGTTACCGTGCGCCCCGACCCGCTCTACGAAGAGCTGGTGCCCCACTACATCGAGATGTGTGCGGTGAGCCAGTACCGGCCGATTCACAAGCCGCTCGGCGGCAGTCCCGGCCACGCGGTGATGTATCTGAAGGGCGCCTGCCTGGACGAAGCGGCAGGCTACCCGCGGTTGCGGCCTTGCAAGGGCAATACCGCGGACCGCAGCAGCCGCGAGCACGGCGCCGGCGTGTCCGTGAACCGCTGGTTCAAGAACGTGAACTGGGTCGCCACCCCGGGCAAGAAGCTCTTCTTCGACGGCGACCTGGGGCCCTACGACATGCTGGACCAGGCCCACTACGACCGCACGGTGACGAGGGCCGTGGAATTGGGCATGTACAAGGGCGTCGAGACGTACCCGCTGCCGGAGCTGGGGGAGCTCGCTACCTGGGACTTCGTCTCCGCGGACTCCATCGGCACGGACTTCGCCCTGCGCTACGGGCGCACGGTGTTCTGCACCCGCCTGCCGCTCCCCGAGGAGCAGCTCCACCAGGCGATGGACTACCTCAACAGCCTCAACGACGAGTACCAGTCGGGCGAGCAGGAGTACAACTGGAGCGGCTACTCTGACAACTGTGTGCACACCCTGCACAACGCCGTGGCGGCGGCCGGGATCTGGAAGCCCAAGTCGATCCGCGCCGTGAAGATTCGCCAGATGTTCAACATCGCGGTACCGGCCAATACGTTCATCGAGCTCGCGGACCTGGCCAACCGCTACCCCGTCGAGCGGCTCAACAAGATCCGCGACGACGAGCTCCAGTGGAGGAATCTGACCGAGCGCGACTGGCTTCCGTCGAGCCCGGGCGCGCTGGTGAAGAGTCTCTCGGTGCACCAGGAGAACGAGCTCTACGACACGAAGTTCCGCATGCTGGTTCTCGAGGGTTGGTTCACCGACGCGACGACGCGCAAGGCCCGCGACCTCCTCCTGGACGGCCGCTTTGCCTCCATCGACGCCAACCTCCACTACTTCCGCCAGCGCTACGACCGCATCCTGGCCAGGCGCAAGCCCAACAACTGGATCGACAAGCTGCGTGGCGAGGACTACCGCCGCGACAAGGCCGCCTACTACGCCTACATCGAGCGGCGGCGCGCGCGGCTCGACGAGCTCTTCGACGAGCTGGCCGAGTTGGACAAGAAGCGCACCGCGATCCTGGAAGGGGCCCGCGACCAGTGGGAACGGGAGATGGGCCGCTAGCGGCCTCGCGTCGCCCGCTCCGGGCCCTTCTGATAGCTTTCGTCGGCGTCGGGGCGTAGCTCAGTGGCCAGAGCCGGAACTTTGGGGGTTCCGCGTCGTGGGTTCGAATCCCACCGCCCCGACCAGCCGCGCTCCGGAACCAGAGCGGAATCCGCTCCAATCCGAGGAAGGCGCCCCGCCGCCTGAACCGTTATGGTCCCGGCTCTTCTTCGGGATTCCCCATGGCACGTCGTCAGGAGCAGGAGCCGGCCCGGTCCGAGGTGACCGAGGTCGCACCGAACATCCTGCGGATGGAACTGCCCATCCGGTTGCCTGGGCTCGGCCACGTGAACATGTACGCCCTGATCGACAAGGACGGGGCGGCGGTGCTCGATCCGGGCCTCCCCGGGCCTGCGACCTGGAAGGCGATCCAGGAGCGTCTGGCCCAGGCGCAGCTTCGCGTGAAGGACGTGCACACCGTCCTCATCAGCCACTCCCACCCGGACCACTTCGGCTGCGCGGTGCGTTTCCAGAAAGAGGCGGGCGCCAAGGTGATCGCGCACCAGCTCTTCAGCTTCGGGCCGGTCCAGGCATCGCAGCCGTCGGAGGTGTCGGTGGACGACCTCCAGGCACAGGCCGAGGCGGGCGCCACCGAGCCCTCCGCGACCTCCGACCCGCCGCCGTCGCCGGTGCCGTGGGGGGGCATGACGCCCTGGGGCGGCGAGCGCCCTCGGCCGCCGTGGCGGCGGCGCCTCCAGTGGCGCGCGATGCGCTGGCTGGGGAAGGGCTTCTTGCCGGTCATCACCGATCCCGTGAATCACGGCGACGAGCTGATCCTCGCCGGCCGCGAGATGTTCGTTCAGCACACGCCGGGCCACACCGGCGACCACTTCTGTCTGCATGACCCGGAGACCGGCACACTGCTGGCCGGCGACCACGTGCTGCCGAGCATCACGCCCCATATTTCGGGCCTCTCCACGTCCCGCGACCCGCTGGCGTCGTTCTTCTACTCGCTTGACCGCGTGGCGGAGATCTCGGGCGTGGGCCAGGTCCTGCCCGCCCACGGCCACCCGTTCGACGATCTGGGTGGGCGCACCGAGGCGATCAAGCGTCATCACCACGAGCGCCTGGAGAAGGTGAAGGAGATCTCCCGCGAGTACGGGCGGCCGGCCACTACCCGCGAGTTCTCGGAGCACCTCTTCGCGCCGCGCAACTGGGGCTCGATGGCGGACAGCGAGACCTACGCCCACCTGGAGCACCTGCGGCTCCTCGGCGAGGCCGAGCGCAGCGTCGGCCCGGATGAGGTGCCGCGCTACCTCGCCAGATAAACGGCGTTTGACGAACTCGACGTCCGGACGGCGATGCCATCTGGCCGATCTGGTAAAAATGGAGGGCGAAGGGGAGAGATGACGGGGCTGAGTTCGGAGTTGCGCGCACAGATCGAGAACACCATCCGCTTCCTGGCGGTGGACGCCGTGGTGGAGGCGAAGTCCGGCCACCAGGGTGCGCCCATGGGTCTGGCGGGACCGGCGTTCGAGCTCTGGGATCGCCACCTGCGCTTCGATCCCACCGACCCGGAGTGGCCGCTGCGCGACCGCTTCGTGCTGTCGGCCGGCCACGCGTCCATGCTGCTGTACGCGCTGCTCCACTTGTACGGCTACGACCTCTCCCTCGACGACATTCGCGACTTCCGGCAGCTCGGATCGCGCACACCGGGACACCCGGAGTACGGGCACACGCCGGGCGTCGAGGTGACCACCGGGCCGCTGGGACAGGGCTTCGCCAACGGTGTGGGCATGGCGCTCGCCGCGCGCATGACCCAGGCGCGCTTCGGCGCCGACCCAGGCGGGCCGGGTCACCACCGCGTGTACGGCATCGTGAGCGACGGCGACCTGATGGAGGGGATCTCGTACGAGGCTGCGTCGCTCGCCGGGCACCTCGGCCTCGGCAACCTCGTCTACCTCTACGACGACAACCGGGTAACCATCGACGGCCCCACCGAGCTCTCCTTCAGCGAAGACGTGGCGCGGCGCTTCGAGGGCGCCCGCTGGCAGGTGAAGCGCGTGGAAGAGGGCGACGTGGACGGCCTGCACAAGGCGTTGGAGGAGTGCAAGGCCGAGGTCGAGCGACCGTCGCTGGTGATCTGCCGGACCACCATCGGCTACGGCTCGCCCAAGCTGGCGGGGACGGCTGCCGCACACGGCGCCTCGCTGGTGGGCGACGAGATCGAGGCCACCAAGCGCAACCTGGGCTGGCCGCTCGAGCCCACCTTCCACGTGCCGGAGCCGGTCGGCGCCTACATGCGCGAGCGCGCGGCCGCCAAGCGCGCCGAGCGCCAGGCGTCGGACACGGCACTCGAGGGCTGGCGCAGCGCGAACCCGGAGCTGACTCGCGAGTGGGAGCGCTTCCGCGGGCGCCTGCTCCCGGACGATCTCCTCCGCCAGCTCTGCGAGGGCATGGACGGCGTCGCCGCTGCCACGCGCAAGCACTCGGGAACCGTCATCAGCAAGCTGGCCGCGATTGCGCCCTACGTGGTGGGCGGCTCCGCCGACCTGGCGGGTTCGAACAACACGGACATCGGCGGCGCGGGTGCGGTGAGCGCGGGTTGCTTCGAGGGTCGCAACTTCCACTTCGGCGTGCGCGAGCACTCGATGGGCGCCATCACCAACGGCATCGCGCTCGACGGGACGTTCCTGCCCTACACGGGCACGTTTCTCATCTTCAGTGACTACATGCGTCCGTCGATCCGGTTGGCCGCGCTGATGGGTGTGAAGTCCACCTTCGTCTTCACCCACGACTCGATCTTCGTGGGCGAGGACGGCCCGACCCACCAGCCCATCGAGCAGCTCGATTCGTTGCGGGCCGTGCCGGGACTGACCGTATTCCGCCCCGCCGACGGCGTGGAGACCGCTGCGGCCTGGGCGTGGCTGCTGCAGCGCGCCAAGGGCCCCGGGGTGCTGGTGCTGAGCCGCCAGGGAACGCCGGGTCTGGAGCGGCCCGTCGGCTTCGAGCCCGCCGAAGTGTGGAGGGGCGCGTACGCGGTGCGCGAGAGCGCCGCGCCCGACGTGGTGCTGGTGGCGACCGGCTCCGAGGTGGCGCTCTCCTGCGAGGCGGCAGCGCGGCTCGCGGAGGCGGGCGTTGCGGTGCGCGTGGTCTCGTTGCCCTGCCTGGAGCTCCTCGAGGAACAGCCCGAGGCGTGGCGACAGGAGCTGATCCCGGCGCGCAGCGTACCCGTGGTGGCCGTTGAGGCCGGCCGCGGCTTCACGCTGCGGGGGCTGGTGGGCGACCGCGGGCTCGTCTACGGCATCGACCGCTTCGGCGCCTCCGCGCCGGCGGGGCGCATGGCCGAGGAGTACGGCTTCGTCCCGGACGCGCTGGTGGCCGCGGTGCGCGCGCACCTGGAGAAGGTCGCCCCCGCGTGATGCCGACCACCGTCGTTGCGCTCGCGTCCGCTGCTGTGGTCGTCGTGCTCTGGCTGGTGGTCTCCTTCCTGCCGCGGAGCGTGCGGCGGACGTCGATCGAGTGGCTCGCCACCAGCGCGCTCTTCCTGGCGCTGGGCGCGTGGTTCATCGGCCTGTCTCTCGAAGCGCGCGCCGAGGGTCGCATCTGGTTGCTGGTGCCGTTCGGGTTCCTGGCCGTGGTCTTCTCCTCGGGCTTGTGCGTGAGCACCTGGCGCACCTGCGCCCACCTGCTGGGGCGGGGGGGCGGCGGCGAGAGCCCCACCCACTGAGGGTCGTGGTGTGCCGCTCCTCAGTCGCCGTCCTCTTTGCGCTGGTCGTGTGGGCTCTCGTGCCGGGCTGCGCTGAGTCTCCTACGACCAGGGACTTCCGCGCCGCGCGGGAGCGCATGGTCGCCGAGCAGCTGGAAGCCCGGGGCATCCACGACGAGCGGGTCCTCGCCGCCATGCGCGCGGTCGAGCGCCACGCCTTCGTCCCCGAAGAGGAGCGCGCGCGGGCCTATGCCGACGGGCCGCTGCCGATCGGTCACGGCCAGACGATCAGCCAGCCCTACATCGTGGCGTTCATGACCGAGGCAGCGGGCATCGGTCCCGACGAACGTGTGCTCGAGGTGGGTACGGGCTCCGGCTATCAGGCCGCAGTCCTCGCCGAGGTGGCAGCCGAGGTGTACTCGATCGAAATCGTGGACCCGCTTGCGAAGCGGGCTGCGCAGACCCTCTCCGAGCTGGGCTACGCGACGGTGCATGTGCGCAGCGGCGACGGCTACCGCGGTTGGCCGGAGGCGGCGCCGTTCGACGCAGTGCTGGTCACGGCCGCGGCGCCCCGCGTGCCCCAGCCGCTGCTCGACCAACTCGCGCTCGGGGGACGTCTGGTGATCCCGATCGGGGACTTCGTGCAGGAGCTCGAGGTGCACACGCGGACGGCCGAGGGCATCACGGTGCGACGCACCCTGTCGGTGCTCTTCGTGCCGATGACCGGAGAGGTGCGCGAGTCGGAGGCGGGTGACTGAACGATGCTGATCGTGATTCGCGGACTGCCCGGCTCGGGCAAGTCCACGCTCGCCCGCCGGCTCGTCTCCGAGCAGGGCTACGCGCACTTCGAGGCCGACATGTTTCATCTTCTCACCGAGAAGGGGTTGCAGCAGACGGACGTGGAGGAAACACACCTCTGGTGCCGCGAGAGGGTGAGGGAGGCGATGCAGGCCGGGAAGGACGTCGTCGTGTCCAACGTGTTCAGTTCCATGACGTCGATCGCGCCGTACGAATTGGACGCGAAAGCGTTGAACGTACCGATGCAGATCTGGAGGGCGGGCGGGGCATTAAGGTCCACGCACCCCGTGAGCGAGTCGGCGATCAAGGCGATGGCGGCGGCATGGGAAGATCTGCCGACGGAGAGGATCGTCATGCCCGAGCTGCTCGAATCCCCCAGCTGCGGTCCTGAGGACCCGAGCGCCTGACGGCAGGATTCTGCAGCGTGTTCGGCCGGTGGGAGCCCATCTCGGAGGGGGAGTGCCGGCTAGCGATAGTCGTGGCTGCGCGGCAGCGCGCCGCGGGGGGAGAGGGGACGCAGCTCGCGCACGCGTACGTGCACCACGCCCTCGACACTCTGGACGGGGCCGGCGATCTCCACGACGGAGGCCGTGTGCAGCGGGGCGCGGAAGCGCTGGAACGTGTCCGGCGTGAGGACCGCGTTGGCCGTGCCGGTCTCGTCCTCCAGCGTGAGGAAGCAGAAGCCCTTCGCGGAGCCGGGTCGCTGGCGCACGATGACGTGTCCCGCCGTGCGCACGAAGCGCCCGTTGGCTGCGCTGCGTACTTCGTCGGTGGAGAGGATGCCGCGCCGACGCAGGGCGGGGCGCAGGTGGGCCATGGCGTGCTCGCCCGTGGTGATGCTGGCGACGCGGTAGTCGGCGAGCGTCTCCTCGAGGGGCGTCATCTCCGGCAGCGGTGACGGGCTCGCGGGCGGTGCCGTGCCGGCGAACAGTGAACGCGGGTCGCGCTCCAGCGCGGCCACCTGCCAGAGGGCGGCGCGGCGGCCACCCCGCGCACAGGCGGCGGGGTCCACGCTGCCCAACGCGCCCAGCTCCGCCAGCGCGTCCAGCTCGTTGCGCTGGGGCGCACAGCGTCGGGCGAAGTCCGCGAGGTCGGAAAACGGCGCGCTCGCACACTCGCTTTCCATGCGCATACCGGTCTCCGCCGAGAGCCCGCCCACGTGGTGCAGGCCCAGGCGCACGGCCGGCCCGTGCCCGTTGTCGCCGTCCTCCAGCGTGGTGCGCCAGGCGGAGTGCGCCACGTCGATGGGCCGCACCACCACGTCGTGGCGTTGAGCGTCCTTCACCAGGGTGGCGGCGCCGTAGAAGCCCATGGGCTGGGCGTTCAGGAGCCCCACCAGGAACGCGGCGGGGTGGTGCGCCTTCAGGTAGGCGGATGCGTAGGCGATGAGCGCAAAGCTGGCCGAGTGCGACTCGGGAAATCCGTAGAGCGCGAACGACTGGATGCCGCGCACGATGTCCTCCTCGGCCTCGGGCGAGAGTCCGCGCGCGCGCATGCCCGAGCGCAGGCGGTCTTCGATGGCGGCCATGCGTTCCGTCGAGCGCTTGAAGCCCATGGCGCGGCGCAGCTCCTCCGCCTCGCCGCCGCTGAAGCCTGCTGCCAGCATCGCGATACGCAGCAGCTGCTCCTGGAAGAGCGGCACGCCGAGGGTGCGCTTCAGTACGGGTTCGAGGCACGGGTGCGGGTAGGTCACCGCTTCGCGCCCGGCGCGCCGGTTGAGGTACGGGTGCACCATCTTGCCGACGATGGGGCCCGGCCGGATGATGGCGATCTCCACCACCAGGTCGTAGAAGCAACTCGGCTTCAGGCGCGGAAGGGTCGCCATCTGCGCGCGGCTCTCGATCTGGAAGACGCCCACCGTGTCGGCGCGCTGGATCATGGCGTAGGTCGCCGGGTCGTCGGGGGGCAGGTGGGCGAGGTCGATCGCCACCCCCTCGTGGTGGCGGATGAGCGGGATCGTCTCTTCCAGCGCCGCCAGCATGCCGAGCCCCAGCAGGTCGATCTTGATGATGCCGAGGTCGGCGCAGTCGTCCTTGTCCCATTGCACCACGGTGCGCTCCGGCATGGAAGCGGGCTCCAGCGGCACCACCTCGTCGAGGCGTCCGGCGGCGATGACGATGCCGCCCGAGTGCTGGCCCAGGTGGCGCGGGAGTCCGCGCAGCTGCCCGACCAGGGTGAGCAGCGTGCGGATGCGCGGCGCGTCCGGGTCCACACCGGCGCTGCGCAGCACCGGAGCCAGCGCGTCGCGCGACTCGTCGCGCTCCCAGCTCGAGACGAGGCCCGCGAGGCGGTCGATGCGGTCCGCCGAGAGGCCCAGCACCTTGCCCATCTCGCGCACCGCCGAGCGGGTCTTGTAGGAGATCACCGTGGCGGTCATGCCCGCGCCGTGAGGACCGTATTTCCGGTAGACGTACTGGATCACCTTCTCGCGTTGATCGCCGGAGGGCAGGTCGAGGTCGATGTCCGGCCACTCGCCGCGCTCCTCCGAGAGGAAGCGCTCGAAGAGCAGCTCCATGCCCACCGGATCCACCGCGGTGATGCCGAGCGCGTAACAGACGGCGCTGTTGGCTGCCGAGCCGCGCCCCTGGCACAGGATGCGCTGCTCGCGCGCGTAGCGCGTCACGTCCCAGACGATGAGGAAGTAGCCGGCCAGCTGGAGCTTGCCGATGACCGTCAGCTCCTTTTCCAGCTGCGCGCGCGCGCGTTCGGGCAGGGGGTGTCCGTAGCGTTTGTGTGCGCCGGCGAAGGTGAGCCGACGCAGCAAGCCCTGCTGCGTCTGGTCGCCCTCCCTGCCGGTGGGGAAATCGGGAAAGCGGTAGCCGAGGTCGCCCAGGTGAAAGGCGCAGCGCTCGGCGATGGCCCGCGAAGCCCGTATCCATTCGGGGCGGTCGGCGAAGCGCGCTGCCATGGCCACGGGGGTGCGCAGGTAGCGCTCGCCGTTGGGCGCCAGCACGCGTCCGGCCCGGTCGAGGGTGGTCTTCCCGCGCAAGCAGGCGAAGGCGTCGTGCAGGCGGCGGTCCTCCGGGCGCGCGTAGCGAACGTCACCGCTGGCCACGAGCGGGATGCCCTGCGCCTCCGCCAGGTCGACGGCGCGGCGCGCGGCCCAGGCGCTGCGCCGTTCCGGGTGCCGCGCCACGTCCACCCACAGGCGTTTCGGAAACACGCCGTCGGCGCGGTCCAGCTCCGCCGGGGTGAGGCGCGCATCGGCGGGCAGCAAGGCGACCAGCCCGGCGGCGTGCTCTTCCACTTCATCCCAGGTGACGGCCGCCTCGCCCTTGGGCCGCGCGTGCTGGCCGCGGGTGACGAGGCGCGAGAGGCTGCGGTAGTCGCGCTGCGAGGTCACCAGCAGGAGCAGCTCGGAGCCCGTGGCGAGGCTGACCACGGCACCCACCAGCGGGCGTACCCCGGCGGCGCATGCCGCCTGGTGGAAGCGCGGGGCGCCGTAGAGGCCGTCGCGGTCGGCCAGGGCCAGGGCCCCATGGCCGAGCTCCGCCGCCCGGGCGGCCAGATCCTCGGGGTTGGAGGCGCCGTCGAGAAAGGAGAAGGCGCTGCGGCAGCGCAACTCCACGTAATCGCAGACGTGGCCGCGGGGGGCGGGGACGGGGGGCACGACAACCTCGTCTTTAAGCGAATAAAAAACGAAAGTCAAGGATCAGATGGGCAGGCAGGCTTCCCAGTCCCGATACCTGACCGACTCCGGTGGCTGCGTGCTCGTGGACTTCGTCGGACGCTACGAGGCCTTGGAGCGGGACTACCATCACGTGTGTCGGACAGTGGGAATCGAGCCGAGGGAGCTTCCTCGGCTGAAGCAATCGCCGCGTCGCCCCTTCCCGGAGCGGTACACGCCCGCACTGGCCGCGCGGGTCGTGGGGCTGTTGCAGGCGGACTTCGAGCTCTTCGGATATCCGGTCGATCCGGCGGCGGAGGGGTGACCGCCCGAGCCGGCGTCCAGCCCCTCGGGCATCGATGACCGGAGCTAGCGTGTCTCCATGACGAACCGACTCGACCGGGTCGACCTCTTTGGCAGGCTCCACCAGACAGGGACGCCACTCCTCCTTCCCAACCCCTGGGACGCGGGCAGCGCCAAGGTACTCGCGACGCTCGGATATCGGGCGTTGGCTACCACCAGCTCGGGCTTCGCGGGAACCCTCGGCCGCCGCGACGGATCGGTCAGCCGAGATGAAATGCTCGCGCACTGCGAGGTCGTGGTCGGCGCGACCGATCTGCCGGTGAGCGCGGACCTCGAGAACGGCTTCGCGGACACTGCCGAGGGTATTGCCGAAACCATGCGGCTCGCGGCAGCAACCGGGCTCGCCGGCTGTTCGATCGAGGACTTCAGCGGGGATCGCGCAGATCCGATCTACGAGGCTTCGCTGGCCGCCGAGCGGGTGGCGGCCGCTGCGGAGGCGACCCGCAGCGAGGATCATCGCCTCATCCTCACCGCACGCGCGGAGAATCACCTCTACGGCCGGGGCGATCTGGACGACACCATCGCGCGGCTCCGGTCGTTCGCTGAGGCGGGGGCGGACGTCGTGTACGCCCCCGGGCTCGTAGACCTCGCGGAGATCGAGCTGGTGGTGCAGTCCGTCGACGTGCCGGTGAACGTGCTCCTTCGGCCCAGTGGGCCGGACGTCGCGGCGCTCGCCGGCGTGAGTGTGGCGCGCGTCTCGGTGGGTGGCGCGTTCCACCTCGTCACCCTTGCCGCGCTCGAGAAGGCCGGGAGGGAGTTGCTGCACCAGGGGACCCTGGGCTTCCTCGACTCTGCCTCGAGCGCCGTCGAGCTTCGGTCTCGGGCCATCGACTGAACTCGGGTCGCGCGGCGATCCCCGCCGCGACGGCCGCCGCGGCGCGGCGCGGCTATCGTCTGCACGTGGCCGCCCCCGACTCCGGCACGATCCTCGTCGCCGACGACGAGGCGATCCTGCAGCGCTTGATCCAACGCGTGCTGGAGCGCGCCGGCTTCGGCGTGGTCGTGGTGGGCGACGGCAACGTCGCGCTGGAGGTCCTGGCGGCCGACCCCGCGCGCTTCGCCGCAGTCGTGCTCGACGTCAGCATGCCGCCCCAGGGTGGGGAGGTGACCCTCGATCGCCTGCTGGCGGTGCGCGGCGATCTGCCGGTGGTCCTGACCAGCGGCGCGGACATCGGGCGCAAGCTGTCGGAGAAACTGCGCGCGTGCGGCGGTCGCTTCCTGCCGAAGCCCTTCGCGCCCGATGCGCTGCTGGAGGCGGTGCGCGCCGCCGCCCAGAACGCGTCGTGACGCCCGGCCGCCCGGGCGAGCGGGTGATCCTGCACGCGGAGATGGACGCGTTCTACGCGTCGATCGAGCAGCGAGATCGCCCCGAGCTGCGCGGAAAGCCCGTCCTGGTGGGCGGCACGTCGGATCGAGGCGTCGTCGCCGCGGCCAGCTACGAGGCGCGGCGCTTCGGCATCCACTCGGCGATGCCGACGGTGGAGGCGCGCCGACGCTGCCCACATGCGCTCTTCCTGCGTGGCGACATGAAGAAGTACGCCCGCGAGTCGAAGCGCATCTTCGCGATCTTCTCGCGTTTCACTCCGTCGGTGGAGGGACTCTCCCTCGACGAGGCCTTCCTCGATCTGACCGGGACCGAACGCCTGCTGGGTCCGCCGGTCCGGGTCGGAGAGCGGCTGCGCACGGAGGTGAGCGCGGAGACGGGCCTCTCGGTCTCCGTGGGCATCGCGCCGGTCAAGATGGTCGCCAAGATCGCCAGCGACGCGGCCAAGCCGGACGGGCTTCTGGAGATTCCGCGCGACGGAGTGCGCGCGTTCCTGGATCCGCTTCCCGTCGGGCGCATCTGGGGGGTGGGCCCCGTCGCCCAGAAGCGGCTGGCCGCCGCGGGCCTCGTCAGCGTGGGCGATCTGGCGCGGGCCGACCCGGATGTGCTGCGCCGCGCGCTGGGCGACTGGGGTGTGGAGGTGGCGCGTCTGGCGAGGGGCGAGGACCTGCGCGAGGTGGAGCCCCTTCGCGCAGCCGTCTCCTACAGCGAGGAGAACACCTTCGCCGAGGATCTCGGCGACCCGGAGCGCCTGGCGGCTCACGCGCGTGTGCACGCGGAGAACGTGGCGCGGCGCCTGCGGCGCGACGGCTGGTGTGCGCGCACGGTAGTCCTGAAGCTGAAGCTCGGCCGGCGGCGCGGACCGGGGTCGCGCGGCTACCCGCTCCTGACGCGCCAGGAGACCCTGGCCGAGCCGAGTGACGACGGCGCCGTGTTCGCCGCCGCGGCTCGCGAACTGCTGCTCCGCGTCGGGCCGCCCGAGCCCGTGCGCCTGCTGGGCGTGGGTGCGACGAACTTGGTGAGACCCGGCCAGGGTCAGCTCGATCTCTTCGCGCCGCCCGAACGGGTGCAGCGGCGCGGTCGCCTCAACCAAGCGCTCGATCAGCTGCGTGAGCGCTTCGGTTCCGGCGCCGTGCAGCGCGCCGACGAGCAGACGCCCGAGCGCGCCGGCCTCTCCATGCAGATCAAGCGAGGCGACGACGACGGGGGGTGATCGGCGCGGCACGTTGAGCAGTTCCATCTGCACCGTGGCGGGAAGACTCGGCAGGCACGCGAAGGGGCTATGTTTCCCTTCTCGTCCAAGGGAGGGCTTGCTTGAGGTTCGGCGCGCAAGCTCCGGTGGTGCGCGAAGGGGGTGCGCCGGTGCCGGGTCACATCGGTCGGGTCACGACGACGTGGCTGTTCCTCTTGTCCTGGGCAGTTCTCGGCTGCTTCGTCCACACGATCGACCAACGCGCCTGGAACGTGCAGCACGCCTGGGTCGAGGCGATGGGCGAGCGCGGCGAGTTCCACCTGGACGGTGCGACGCTGCCCGAGTTCAGCGGCCTCGACGACGACACCTACGTCGCTGCGGACGGGCACCGCTACGCCCGCAACGCCCCCGCACCCTACCTCCACGCGGCGGCGGCGTACTACGTGCTGCATCGCACCGCGGGTCTCTCCTATCGGAACGCCTTCGAAGGGGTCAGCTGTCTCGTGGCCTGGCTCGTGACGGGTTTCACCACCGCGCTCACCATCACCTTGATGGCGCATCTCGGGGCGGGGCTCACGGGTAGCGCCGCGGGCGGGGTAACCCTCGGCTTGGCCTACGGCTTCGGCACCCTGGCGTTTCCCTGGTCCGGCCTCCCGTACCAGCACCAGTCGGCAGCGGTCTTCGTCGTGGCTGCCCTGTACCTGGGGCGCCGGCTCCACGAGGGAGGCGGTACGTGGGCTGCCCTCGGCGCAGGTCTGTGCCTCGGCCTCGTTCCCTTCACGAGCTACGCGCAGGTTCCGGTGGCGGGATGCGTCGGGCTGTACGCGCTCCACGGGTGTCGGTCCCATCGCGAGCGGGCCATTCTCGCCGGGGCCTCGCTGGCCGCCCTGATTCCCACGCTGGCCGTGAACGCCGCCTACTGGGGCGGCCCCTTTACCACCGTCTATCAGGCATCCGGCGATCCCGAAGTGGTCAACCTAATGCCGTCCTGGTCCCGGCTGTGGTCGCGCCTGCACTTCTACTTCACCGATCCCACGTCGAGCATGTTCGTCTACGCACCGGTCATGGCGCTGGGCCTGGTCGGCCTGCTCGCACTGCCGGCCCGGCACCGGGCGATCCAGGTCACTGCGCTCGCGGGCACCGTCGTCACGCTCCTGCACCTGATGATCGTCGGCGGCCGGGGCGCGGCCCAGTGGGGACCGCGCCTGGTCCTTCCCTTCACTCCGTTGCTCGCACTCGGGCTGGCCTGGTGGTGGGGATCCCGGAACCGGCGCGTCGTGCTTGGGGTGGTCACCGCCGTCTCGATCCTGTTTTGCAGCGCGGGAGCTTTGGGTCCGGTGGTCTACCTGAAGACCGGCAAGAAGAACGGCGTGGTGGCGTACATGCCCTTCCTCGTGGGGGAGGGCAACTGGCGGAAGGTGCTCCACCGCGACCAGGTGGCGCTCCTCTCGGCCGGGGGCGATCCCGAGCTGCGCTTTCCCCTGCGCGGGGCGCTCGGCTGGGCGGCTCTGGTCGCCGGAGTTGGCCTGGTACACTCCCTTGCGCGTCGGCCGGAGCCGGTCCTCCGAGCCTGAGATCCCCCGGAGAGTTGCGAAAGCGGGTGCCGGACACGATGAGCTTCGAACGGATCACGCGACCTCGCTCGCGTGATCCCCGGGTGCGATGGAACGGCGCCGCGGGTCCAATCCTGCGCACGACGTTGGCGCTGGTGGCGATCCTCTCGTTCGCGTGCTCGGAGCAGCACGCCCCCGACGCCGCACCGGAAGCCACCGCGGGGGCCGCCCCCGAACCGGCCTCTCGGGCGGTTCCCGAAGCCACGGCCGAACCCGCCCCCATCACATGGGACCTCTCCGGTTGGAACGCAGCCCCGCTGGCCGACGCAGCCCCCAACGTCGTGCTGCTCGTCGTGGA
>CAXMOD010000027.1:0-2662 GCA_964194905.1 uncultured Desulfobacterales bacterium
ACGATCAGGAACGTGAGCCGGTCGATCCAGTAGAAGAGGTGCAGACCGCAGCCCCCGCTGCCGATCTCCCAGCCTGCGACCTCGGCCTCGCCCTTCCAGGTAGGCGGGTAGCCCGTCAGCATGTGGTGGACGTCGTGCAGGATGATGGGGCCCGCCCGTCGGAGGATGGGGAAGGGGACCTTCCAGCGTCCGACGCGGAACACGACCGCATTGCCCGCATACCAGTCCTTGCGGGTGCAGCCCTCGGCGTAGATCCCGGTGGCTACGAAATGTCGGTTGAGTGCTTCTTCGATGGTCATGGCGATCCTCCCTGGGCGCGCTCGAGGTAGCCGTGCATTGCGAGGGCCACGCACGCGCGAAGCTCCGCGCGGAACGTCTCGTAGGTGACGGACTCGTCGATGAGATGGCCCATCCACAACGAGAAGAAGATCCCGTAGAGGCAGACGGCGCCGCGGCCGGGATCCAGGTCCGCACGAAGATCGCCCCGCGCGGACAGCTCGCGCAGAAGCGCGGCCAGCAAGGCGATGACGCGCACGTCCGCTGCGAAGAAGCCGTGCGTGAGCCCGGGATCCCTCAGCGCCGCGGCCGTGAGCTCGCGCCACAGGTCGCGATCGTGGCGGGCGAACGGCGCGACGGCCTCCTCGAGGAGTGTCTGCACCGCGACGACCGGATCCCCCGGCGGATCCTTCAGCATCGCCTCGCCGGCCTCGAGCCCGGCCAGGGTGTCGCGCTGCACCAGCGCGAGGATGATCTCGGGCTTGGAGCGGAAGTAGTTGTAGATGGTGCCCACAGCCAGCCGGGCGCGGCGGGCGATGTCCTGCATGGTGGTGCGTTCGAAGCCCCGCCTGGCAAACAGGACCGTGGCCGCCCGCAGCACCCGGGCCTCGCGCTCCTGCTTCTGGCTCTCCCGCCGCCCGGCCATGCGCCCTCCGATAAAACTTGAATCAGTTCATATTCTAGCACAGAAATATGAACACGTTCATATTATTCTCAATCGGAGCCGCATCAACCCTCGGCGACGAGCGGAGCGGCGATCAGGCGGAAGGCCTCCACCAGGTCCTCGCGGGCCTTCACGGGATCGTCGGCCTCCCCCACCACCAGAGCCGCCTCCTGGACCGCGCCGATCAGGAGCTGGGAGAGCGGCTCGATGAGGCGCGGCGGGACCCGCCCGGCCTCGCTCTGCGTCTGCACCACGCGCTTCAGCACGCGGAAGGCGTGGCCGTGGAGCCACTCCTCCAGGCGCTCGCGGCCGAGGATCGCCGGCGCCTCCACCAGCACGAGCCGGCGCGTGGCCGGGTCCGCCAGCTCATCGAGGAGCACCTCGAGGGCGGCCAGGTAGCGGGCCGGGTGGCGCTTGTGTTTGGACTGCCGCGCGGCCTCCTGCTTGGAGAGGACGGCCACCCGCTCGCCCAGGTCGTCGACCTCGCGCTCGACCACGGCGTCGAAAAGGGCCCGCTTGTCCTTGAAGTGGTGGTACAGGGCGCCCCGCGTCATCCCGGCCCGGGAGCAGAGCTCCTCCATGGGGGTGTCCGCGTAGCCCTTCTCGACGAAGAGCCGCCGGGCGGTCTCCAGGAGCTGCTCCCGGGTGCGATCCGCCTGCTGCTGCTTCCAGGTCTTGACATCCATTCAGAACGAATACAACATACATATTGTATGTCAAAGGCGCTTTCAGCCGAGCTGTCTGTCGTGACGGCGGTGGCGCGCATCCCGGTCCGGCAGATCGCAGTGTACGGCTCGCCCATGCTGGCGGCGGGCTTCATGGGGACGCTGCTCTCCATCTACCTGCTCAAGTTCGCCACCGACGTGCTGCTGATCGCGCCAGGCGTCATGGGGCTGCTGCTGGGTCTGGCCTTCGTCTGGGACGCCATCTCGGACCCGGTGGTGGGAACCCTGAGCGATCGCACGCGCTCGCGTTTCGGGCGCCGGCGCTCCTGGATGTTCGCCTCGGCGCTCCCCGTCGGCCTGAGCTTCCTGGCGCTGTGGAGTCCGCCGGCCCGTTTGGAGGGAATGGCCCTGGCCGTGTGGCTCGGCGTGTCCCTGGTCCTCTTCTTCACGGCCGCAACGATGATGGCCGTCCCGCACATGGCCCTCGGCGCGGAGCTCACCAGCGACTACCACGACCGCTCGCGCGTATTCGGGGGCCGCCAGATCATCGACTTCGTGGGGATCATCGCGGCGGCGGGCGCCGTCTCGCTCTTGGAGCTGGCGGACGACGAGCGCGAGATGGCGCGCCGCATCGCCCTGGTCGGCGCCGCAGCCAGCGTCGCCCTGATCCTGTTCGGCGCAGCCCGCACCCGGGAGCGACCGGACTACCAGGGCCGTGGCGGGCGCTCCGCGTACGCGGCGCTGCGCGACGTGCTGTCGAACCAGCGTGCGCGGATCCTGATGAGCGTCTTCTTCTTCGAGATGCTCGGCCTCTCGCTGCTCCTCACCCTGCTGCCCTACGCCAGCGAGTACCTTCTGGGCCAGCCGGGCCGCACGGGGCTTTTCGTCGCCAGCGCCATCGGCGCCGCGATCGGCGCCTACCCCATCTGGTTCCCGCTCTCGCGTCGCTTCGGCAAGCGCAACCCTTGGATCGTCGCCACGCTGGTCAAGGCCGTAGCCATCAGCGGGATGTTCTTCGTGGACGGCGACGATGCGGGGCTCCTCCTGGTGCTGACCG
>CAXMOD010000028.1:0-9917 GCA_964194905.1 uncultured Desulfobacterales bacterium
ATCTCCTGAACGGGTGGACAGTTTCCGACCGTTCAGCTCATCTTTCAGCGCCGAGATGGGGAATTCCCTGCCGGGATGGGCCAAAACGAGCCCCGCCGCCGCCAGTCGGGCTTGGCGTCGTCGCAGCAGGATCGCTGCACCGCAACGCAGCCGCGGCGCTGCGCTCGATGCCGCGAAACGCGCCGTGCGCGCCTCCCACCTCCTCTCCGCCTCGCGCCGGCTGGCAAGCCGCTTGCAAACCACGCTGGGCATGGCTCGCCGAATCGTCCAGATCCCGCTCGCACTGGCTTGTGTTTCCGCATTCCTGGCGCTGGTCTACCTGGGCCTGACGTGGGATCTGCGCGGGGACCAGGCCGAAGCCGACAGCGCCCTTCACACGGCCCCGGTGACCCGCGGCCGCCTCGCCGAGACGGTGGTCGCCACGGGAACCCTGGAGCCGTTCGCGCGGGTCGTGATCCAGTCGGAGATCCCGGGTGTCGTGGCGCGTGTACTGGCCGAAGAGGGCGAACGCGTCGCGCGCGACCAGGCTCTGGTGGAGTTGGAGCGCGAGCGGCACCAGGACGGTATTGCGCTGCTGCGGGCCCAGCTGGCCGAGCGCGAGGCGCGGGCCGGCTTCGATCTGGTGGGGCGCGCCCAGGCGGAGCTCGAGCAGGCGCGCCGCGCCCAGGAACGTGCACGGCGCCTGCGCGAAGCCGACATCCTCTCGGCGGAACGCCTGGAAGATCTCGATCACACGGCGCGGCTGGCCGAGATCGCCCTCACCGACGCTCGAGCCGAACTCGCCGCCCGCCGCGCCGCCGTGGATCAGGCGCGCAACGCGCTCCAGCGCGCGGAGCGCGACCTCAAGCTCACCGTCATCCGCTCACCGGTCGACGGCGTGCTGGTCACGCGCCCCGTCGAGGTGGGAACCGCGGTCGCCGACATCCAGAACGGCGGCACCGTGGTGGCCGAGCTGGCCGACGACCGTCGCATCCACATGAAGGCGGAGGTGGACGAGAACGAGGTGGCCCGCGTACGCATCGGGCAGGAGGCCGCGGTGCGCATCGACGCGTTCCCCGGCGAGACCTTCACCGGCCGCGTGCGGCGCATCTCGAGCTCGGGCGAGAGCGACGGCAGCATCGCCAGCTTCGAGGTGGAAATCGAGCTAGGGGCCGACGAGCGAGTGCGGATCGGCATGTCCGCCGACGCGCGAATCGCCGTAGCGCACCACGCCGACGTCCTGCTCATTCCCAACCGCGCCATCCTGCGCAACACCGCGGGGCCGACGGTGCGCCGCGTGAAGAACGGACGGCCGGACGAGTTCGAGTTGGTCGGCATCGGCGAGATCTACAGCGACGGCTTCCAGACGGTGGTGGACTCGGGAGTGGCCGAGGGCGACCGGGTCCTCGTGCGCGCGGATCCGTGAGCCCGATGGCCGCCCTTCTCCAGCTCCGCGAGGTGACCAAGTCCTTCTCCATGGGGGACGCTCGCGTCGAGATCCTGCACGGCCTCGACCTCGACGTGTGCGAGGGTGAGTTCGTCGCGCTGATGGGCCCGTCGGGCTCGGGCAAGACCACGTGCCTCGAGATCCTCGGCGCGATCTCGCCCCCCACCTCCGGCAGCTATCACCTGGATGGAGAGCCCGTTCACGAGCTCGACGACGACGCGCTGGCCGACCTGCGCGGGGCTCGCATGGGCTTCGTGTTCCAGACCTTCAACCTGATGCCGCGCATGTCGGCGCTGCGCAATGCCGCCCTGCCGCTCCTCTATGCCGGCGTCCCCCGTGCCGAACGGGAGGGCCGCGCTCGCACGCTGCTCAGTCAGGTCGGGCTCGGACACCGGCTGGACCACACGCCTCCCCAGCTTTCGGGAGGGGAACGCCAGCGGGTCGCGATCGCGCGGGCTCTCGTCAACGAACCGCGCGTCATCCTCGCCGACGAGCCCACAGGGAACCTCGACCAGCGCACCGGAGCCGAAATCCTCGATGTGCTGAGCGACCTTCACTCCGAAGGACGCACCGTCGTGTGCGTGACCCACAGCGAAGACGTCGCCGCCCGGGCGGGCCGCGTGGTGCACATCCGCGACGGCCGGATCGAACGCGACGATCGGCGTGGCTAGCCTGCGCCGCAGCCTGGCCCAGATCGGCCCGCTGGCGGGTGAGGCGCTGGCCCAGCTGCGTGCCGGCTGGCGCTCCCAGATCCTGACCCTGCTCGGCATCGTGTGGGGCGCGGCGGCGGTGGTGATGCTGCTCGCCCTCGGCTCGGGCTTCAACTCATTCCTCGACCTGGGCATCGAGAAGACCGGCGCGCGCTTCACGGTGGTGGAGGGTCGCTTCACGACGGCCGAGCCCGGGGGGGGACGCGCCGGGCGCAAGATCCAGCTGTCCACCGAAGATCTCGAGCGGCTCGACGCGGGTCTGCCCTCCGCCGAGGTCGTTGCCGGCGAGTCGATGCGGATCGTCGTGGCAGAGACGGCGCGCAAGACGCGGGCCACGGCGCTCTCCATGGCGAGCCCCGGCATCGATCGAATCCGCAACCACTTCGTCGCCCGAGGCCGCTTCTACGACGCCCGCGACGAGGCCCAAGCGCGGCGCGTCGTGGTCCTCGGCGCAGCGCTGGTGCCGATCTTCTTCGGCGACCAGGACCCCCTCGGTCGCACCCTCCAGATCGACGGCATCCCCTTCGAGACCGTAGGCGTCCTGGCCGAGAAGGGCCTCCAGCTCATGACCGAGCTGGACCTGCACGACCGCACGCTCTTCATTCCACTCTCCGCGGGGCGGCGCGCCCTGGGCTACGGGCGACGCATCGACTCCATCCTGCTGGAGCCGCAACGCCTGGACGGCATCCCCGCCATGGTCGCCGAAGCCCGCGCGGTTCTCTGGCCCCGTCATCACCTGGTCGAGGGCGAAGCCGACGCCGTGACCTTCCAGTCGGTCCCCGAGGTCATGGGCCCCACCCTCCTCATCGGAGTGGGGCTCCAGCTGCTGCTCGGCTTCATCGGCACGGTCACCCTCAGCATGGCCGCACTCGGCGTGGCCAACCTGATGATCGCGCTGGTGAACGAACGGCGGCGCGAACTGGCCATGCGCCGCGCATGCGGCGCGCGCCGCAGCGATCTGGTGCTTCAGCTCCTGGTCGAGACCGTCGTGGTCGTCGTCTCGGGGGGCGGCATCGGCGTAGCGGCCGGGGCCGCGTTGATCGCCGGACTCGGCTTCGTGCCGCTGGGCGGATTCCCCCAGCCGATCCTCCAGGGCAGCGTCCTGGCCACCACCTTCGGGGTGCTCGTGGTCGTCGGGATGGCGGCGGGTGTGGCTCCCGCGCGCCTGGCCTCCCGGGTGGACCCGGCCGCCGCATTGCGAGCCGTGTGATGGACTGGGGCGAGGCCGTCCGGCAGGCGCTCGAGTCCGTCGCGGAGCATCCGCGCCGCGTGCTGGCATCGTCCATGGGCGTGCTCTGGGGCGCAGCCGCCATCGTGGTCATGCTGGGCTGGGGCACGGGCTTCCGCGTGTTCATGCGCGCGGAGCTGGGTCGATTCGGCGAGGGTTTCGTGATCCTCGGTCCCGCGACCACGTCGTCGGGCTTCCCCGGCTTTCGCAAGGGCGTGCCGGTCCGCATCTCCCGCGACGACGCTGCCGCGGCCGAGCGCGCGGCGGGCGAGACGGTGCGCGCGCTGCTCCCCTGCCACAACAGCTCCGAGCGATTCCTCACGGAGTCGCCGACGGGGCGAGTACGCCGTCTGGACCTGGCCGGCTGCGACGAGCGCTTCCTCGCACTTCGCAACTTCGAGATCGAGTACGGGCGCGGCATCGACCGCCGCGACGTCGAGCGGGGGGCGGCCGTGGCGGTGCTCGGTCCCGAGGCGGCCGAGCAACTCTTTGGAAGCGCCGAGGCCGCCGTGGGCCAGGTGCTGCGGGTGGGCGGCAAGCCCTTCGAGATCATCGGAGTGCCGCGCTCCAAGGGCCGCCAGTATTTCAACACGCACCGGCCCGACAATCGCCTGCTGGTGGTACCCATCACCGCGGCCGAAGAGCGGCTCGGATTCGACCAGAAGGCCGTCGGATTCTTCCTGCTCTACCCCCGGCGAGGCGTGACCGCCGAGGATGCCGTGGCCGCTGTGCTCGGGGTCTGGGGACCGCGCGCCGGCTTCCATCGCGAAGACGGGGACGCCGTGAAGTGGTTCTCGAGCTTCGAGTTCCTCGGCCTGGTGGACCTGTTCCACGCCGGCTTCATGATCTTCATCGGCCTCGCCGGAACCGTGACGCTCATCATCGGGGGCGTGGGCATCGCGAACGTGCACCTCGCCTCGCTGGCGGAGCGCACGGTGGAGATCGGCGTGGCCAAGGCGATCGGCGCGCGCAACCGCACACTGATGGTCCAGACCGCACTCGAATCGCTTCTGATCTCCGGCACGACCGCGGGCCTCGGGGTGCTGCTGGGCCTGTTGGCGTGCCGGGCTCTCAGGACCTTCACCGACCCCACCACCTTCCCCCCGCCGATCCTTTCCGGGATCGGCGTAGGCGTGACCTTCGTGGCGGTGCTGGCCGTGGCCGTGGTCGCCGCGCTGCTCCCCGCTCTGCGAGTGCGCAGCATGGACGTGGCGGCGGCGCTGCGGATGGAGAGCTAGGCCCTACTCGCGGAAGAAGTCGACCAAGAGCGCCCCGATCCGCTCGGGATCCTCTTGGATCACCCAGTGGCTGCCGGTGTCCAGCTCCACCAGTCTTCCGGCGTCGAGAAAGAGTTCGCTGCGCCGCGACACGTCGCCGGGAATGTAGACGTCGTCGGGAGCCAGCAGCACCAGCGTGGGCACCGCGACGCGGTCGTCCGCGTCGCGGGGAGGACGCTCGGGGGCGCGATACCAGTGGGCCATGGTGCGGAACGCGCCCTCGCGGTCCCAGGCCGTGCGGAACTGGTCCATCACCGGGTCGGGGAACGTCCCGTCGCGCGAGGTCGTGCGCAGGGCGTTGGTGAGCATGCGCCAGTTGCCGACGCGCGCGGACCACTCGGGGATCCGCGGCAGCTGGATGAAGCTGCGAAACCAGTTCACCGTGTCCTCGCTGCTCTCGAAGCCCTCCCAGGCGCGCGGGTGCGGTGTGTCGAGCACGACGAGGCGCCGCACGCGCTCCGGGTAGTCGAGAACCGTCTCCCAGGCAATGCCGCCGCCCCAGTCGTGGCCCACGAGGCCGGCGCTCTCGTAGCCGAGGCCCTCGATCAGGCCGGCCACGTCCGCGGCCAGGCGGTCGCGGCGGTACGACGCGACGCCGGGCGGCTTTGCCGAGCGGTTGTAGCCGCGCTGGTCCGGGACGATCACGCGAAAACCGGCCCGAGCCAGTACCGCCATGGGCCCGCGCCACGCGTACCAGAACTCGGGGAAGCCGTGCAGCAGCACCACCGGCGGCCCGTCGATCGGCCCCGCCAACACCACGTGCAGCTCGACCTCCCCCACGTCCACGAAGCGCCGCTCCAGCGCGATCCCCAGCTCTTCCCGTGCGGCGCTGAGCGCGTCGCGGTCCTGCTGGTTGCCCGAGCGCCAGCCGAGCCAGACCAGGGTCGCCAGGACGAGCGAGATGCCGAGCAGGACACGAAGTGTGCGCACGTGGGGTCCTCCCGACGCCGATTCTATAGAATCCCGGCCCAGCCCAGGAAGGAAGCATGCTCAAGCCCCATTTTACCCGACGCCACGCGTGCATCGTGGCAATCCTGCTCCTGCTCGCCCCTCTGCCGTCCCGCGCGGAATACCCGAGCCTGCGCGATCGCCACGATGCCGAGTTTCAGGCCGCATTGGACGAAGCCCTGTTCTCGAAGCCCATCTTCCGCGCCAAGATCAAGAACCGGAGCGCGGGCCTGGTTCTGGCCGACGTGACCGACCTGAAGAAACCGTTGG
Source organism: uncultured Desulfobacterales bacterium (assembly GCA_964194905.1). Taxonomy (GTDB): domain Bacteria; phylum Myxococcota_A; class UBA9160; order UBA9160; family JAFDET01; genus JAFDET01. The sequence continues at coordinate 5,860 of CAXMOD010000028.1, forward strand.
TGGCCTGGTACAACCCGGAGCTGATGATGTACGCGGCGAGCCTGCCCAAGATCGGGATCATCCAGGGCGCGTTCGTCGAAATCGACGCCGGCCGCCTGAACGTCGACGAGGAACTTCACGGCCAGCTCGTACGCATGGTGAAGGTGTCCTCCAATCGGGACGCCACCGCCATTCTCAACAAGGTGGGCATCCAACGCCTCGCGGAGATCCTCCAGGATCCGAAGCACGGGGCACTCTACGACCCGGCCTACGACGGCGGCCTCTGGGTGGGAAAGGCCTACGATAAGTCGCCGGTCTGGAAACGCGACCCGATCCACGGGATCTCGCACGGCGCCTCGGCGATGTCCGCGGCGCGCTTCTACTACGGGGCGATGACGGGAACGCTGATCGACCCGAAGCACCTGCCCCTGATGGGCGAGATGTTCGGGAAGCCCAAGCTCCAGCACAAATTCGTCAAGGGGCTCAAAGGCCGCGACGTGGAGATCTACCGCAAGTCTGGAACCTGGCGGAACTACCACGCCGACAGCGGCGTGATCGTGCAGCCGGACGGCAGCACCTACATCATCGTGGCCATCGGCCAGGGCACCGATCACGGCAAGCAGATCGCCGACCTGATCCGGACCGTCGACGACCTCATGCTGGAGCGGGCTCCGGGCACCGCGGCTCGGTAGCGCCGCATTCACCGCCCATGATCTCCGTCGCCAAGAACCTCTCCCTGGTGCTCGTCGCCGTCCTGCTGGCCCTCGTGCTGGCCGAGGGCGTGTTGCGCCTGGCCGTCCCTCGCTACGAGTACGCCGCCGCCTCCGTCCACGAACGGGACGCGGGCCGGCTCATCGTGCGCAGCCCCGGTACACGCTACTCGCGACCCCACCCGGACAGCGGGGCCCGCCACCCGGTGATCCACAACAACCTGGCCCTGCACCAGCACCGCGACCTCGAGCCGCGCAAGCCGCTGGGCGAAACGCGGATCGGGGTCTTCGGCGACTCCTTCACCGAGAACGTTCGGGTCGCGGCTCCCCACGCGTTCAGCGAGGTGCTCGACTTCCTCCTGAACCGCGCTTCGCGGCGCCCGGTAGAGGTGCTGAACTTCGGCGTGGACGGCTACGCCACCGATCAGGCCTGGCTCTACTACGAGAGCGCCGAGGCCGCCCGCGACCTGGACGTGGTGCTGTACGTATTTGCGGCCAACGACGTGCGGGGACTCTACGAGAACGCCCTGCTGCAATTCGGCCAGGACGGGAAGCTGGAGCGCCTGCCGGCGCCGGACGTGGCGTGGTGGATCCCGCTGCTCTCGCGCCTGCACATCACCTACCTGGCGCTCGACGTGCGCGCTCGGCTGGCGGGCTCGGGTACCGGCGACGATTTCTACGATCCGATCGAGGCGCGCGTGGTGGAGCAGATGCGCGACGAGCGCGACATCCGCACCCGAGACGCCGTCTCCGACGCCATCGCCACGGACTTCAAGCAGGGCGTGGTCTCGCCCCGCTCGCGCGAGTGGGTGAATCTGCTCCAGCACCTGGTGCACCGCTGGCAGGCTGACGTGGAGGCGCGCGGTGGACGCTTCTACGTGGTACTCCTGCCACGTCCCAAGGAGGGCCTGGCCGAGCCGATCTTCGCCGGCGTGCCCGTGATCAACCTGTGGCGCGAATTCGAAGCCCGCGGCTGGAGCCAGGAACCCTGGCGCTTCGCCCGCGATCCTCACTGGAACGAGCTCGGCAACGCACGGACGGCCACGCTGCTGTACGAGCGCCTGGCCCGCGACCTGAACCTCGACGCCCTCCCCGCCGATCCCGCCCTCGCCGAGTGGTACGGCGTCTTCGACGCCGGCGACGCCCTCGCGGGGCGCATCGTTCCGGCTCCGCCCGCGGCCGACCGGGCCGCGGAGTTGCGCGCCCGCTACCTGCCGCTCGAAGCGCCCGGCGGAGACGACCTGTGATCGCGCGGCTCCTGGGCGCGTTCGCGCTGCTCGTCGCGCTGATGGCCCTGGCCGGCGGCGTACTCCACCTGCACCACCGGCGCGTCCTGGGGCTGGACGAGCTCGAACGCGCCCTCGAGGCCCGCGCGGCGGACGCACACGCGCTGGCCCGCCGCGCCGCCGAACACGCCCCGGCCGCTCGTGTGGAAGCGCTGCCGCCCAACCCGTTCACGGGCCCGGTGCAGCGGCTCGACGCGCAGCTCGACGCAGCGACCATCTCGCCAGAACGCAACCTGGGCGGGGGCCCGGCGCCCGATCCGTCGCTCCGCTTCGAGTTCGAGGGCGACGACGCGGTGCGGCTGGAGCCCCGCGGCCTCGACGCGCATCAGGCCGACGGCCTCCTGCACGCGGAGATGCGTGAGGACGGCTTCCTCATCACGCCGCCCGTGCTCGACGCCGGAGCCGAGCCGCTCGCCGAGATCGTCGTGCGCATCCGCCTCGAACGCGGCCGCTCGTTCCGCCTGGGCTGGAGCCGCCATCGCCTGACCAAGTGGAATCCCGAGAAGATCGAGCTCCTCGACGTGGACGTGGTCCGCGACGGCGCCTTCCACGAGTACCGGATCGACACTGCCAACGCGATGCGTCTCCAGCCCGGCAAGCGCATCCGCACCCTCTTCCTGGTGCCGTCCGACGAACCCGGCGACCGTGTGGAGGTCGACTCGATCCACATCGTGCGCCAGCGCGAGCGCTTCTCCGAACCCCCGGTCGGCTTGGAGTACTACACCCTCGAGCGCGACGTGCGGCCGGCGGTGTACGCCCAGGCGCCCCGCGAGCTGGCGTTCGAGTTGGAGATCCCCGAACAGGAACCGCGCTTCGACGTGGCCCTCGGCATCCTCGATGAGGCGTGGCCCGTGCGTTTCGCAATCTGGTTGGACGTGGACGGCATCACCACGGCGCTGGCGGCGTACCACGTAGCCGACGTGGCGGGCTGGCGAGACGTGCGCGTGGACCTGGAGCGCTTCGCAGGTCGCAGAGTCGTCCTGCGCATCCGCCTCACCGGGCGTAGCGGGGCGGTCGGGTTCCTCGCCAGTCCGCGTGTCTCCGGGGCGCCCACCCGCCCCTTCAACGTGCTGATGGTGGTGGAGGACGCGCTGCGCGCAGACCGCCTCGGGGCGTGGGGACACGTGCGCGCGACGAGCCCGGTGAAGGACCGCCTGGCCAAAGAGGGGGTGATCTTCACGCGCGCGATCTCCCAGGCGACCAAGACGCGGCCGTCCGTGCCCAGCTACATGACCGGGCTGTACCCGGCCGCGACCGGGGTCTGGGACTTCCACGACCGCCTGGCGCCGGAGTTCGTGACACTCGCAGAAATCCTGCGAAGTCAGGGGTTTGAGACTGGATCGTTCGTGCAGAATACGAATGCCGGCGCGGCCGGTGGACTGCACCAGGGCTTCGACCGAGCGCTCTCCCAGAAGGTGGTCGGGTTGCGCCCCGAGGAAGTCTACCGGGACCACGTACTCGACTGGTGGGCCGAGCGGCGCGATCGCAACGTCTTCGCGTACGTCCACGTGCTCGACCCCCACGGCACCTACGACCCCCCGGCCCCCTACGACCGCTGGTACCAGGCGGCGCCCGTTGCAACCCCGGTGGAGCGCGACTCGCGTCTCGATCCGCCGGGGGTGGAGCGGCCCACGGTCGAGGGTCGCAGGCTCCTCTACGACGGCGAGATCGCGCACAACGACGCGGTCTTCGCCGAGCTCCTGGAAGGCCTGCGCAAGCTGGGCGTGCTGGAGCACACGCTGATCGTGTTCTTTTCGGATCACGGCGAGCACCAGGGCGAGCACGGGCTGTGGGAGCACTCCCCGCCCGGCTTCCTGCCGGTGCTGAACGTGCCTCTCCTCTTCTGGTATCCCAGCGGCCTTCCCCAGGGAGTGCGCGCCGACGAACCCGTGGAGCTGATCGACGTCATGCCGACGGTGCTCGAGCTGGCGGGCATTCGGCCGGACCAGCTGATCGTGCAGGGCCGCTCGCTCTTGCCCCGCACGCGCGGCGACGTAGCGCTGCAACGCCCCGCTCTGTCCGAAGAAGCGATCACCTACCGGCGCGATCGTCCGGAGCGCGTGCGCGGCTCGGTCTTCCACGG
>CAXMOD010000029.1:0-9647 GCA_964194905.1 uncultured Desulfobacterales bacterium
GGGCCGCGGCGTCTTCGAGATGGCGTCGGACCTGGCGCCCGAGAGCAAGGAGCTGGCCTGGGTGCACCAGCTGGCCCGCGAAACCGGGCGGCCCGTCACGTTCGCCTGCTTCCAGAACGACGTGGACCCGGACCAGTGGCGGCGCCTGCTCGACTCCGCCGAGGAGGCCGCGGCCGTCGGCGCGCGGGTGGTGCCCCAGGTCGCCGTCCGGCCCACCGGCATCCTGATGGGCCTCGAGAGCACGGCCCACCCGTTCAAGCAGAACCCGGCCTACATGGAGATCGCGGACAAGCCGCTGCCCGAGCGCGTCGCGCTGATGAAGACGGCGACTTGGCGCGAGCGCATCCTCGGCCGGAAGATCGACTTCAGCGACCCGCTCTCGGCCTTCGTCCTGTCGAGCTTCCACAAGCTGTTCCCGCTGGGCGATCCGCCGGAGTACGAGCCGACCCCCGACCAGAGCGTGAAGGCGATCGCCGAGCGCGAGGGCCGCGAGCCGCTCGAGGTGGTGTACGACATGCTGCTGCGCCAGGAAGGTCGCGAGCTGCTGTACTTCCCCATCCTCAACTACACGGGCTTCAACTTCGACCCGATCCACGAGATGGTCACCCACCCGCAGGCTGTCGTGGGGCTCTCCGACGGCGGCGCCCACTGCGGCCTCATCTGCGATGCCAGCTCGCCCACCTACCTGCTCTCGCACTGGGTGCGCGACCGCAGCCGCGGCGCGCGCGTGGGCCTCGAGTGGGCGGTGCGGGCCCAGACGCGGCGCACCGCCGAGCTCTACGGCCTGGCCGACCGCGGCCTGCTGGCGCCCGGCATGGTGGCGGACGTCAACCTGATCGACTTCGACGCGCTGCGCGTGACCGCGCCGGAGATGACCTACGACCTCCCGGCCGGAGCCGGGCGCCTGGTGCAGCACGCCGAGGGCTACCGGGCCACCGTGAAGTCGGGCGAGGTCATCTTCCAGGACGCGGAGCCTACAGGCGCGCTGCCCGGGCGGCTGCTGCGGGGACCCCAGACGGCCTGAGACGTCCCGCAGCGCCGGAGACGTTCCCGCCTGAAGGCTTAAAGCCAGAGGTGCATCCTGCCGATGCCATCCCCGCAATGGCAGTCCTCGTGAACCTCGCCTTCCTCGGGATGCTGGTCGCCCTTGTAGCCACCGGCATCCGCCTCGTCCTCGCGGCTCGCCGCACCCGCGGCCTGCCCGAGTTCACCATCGGCGTCGGAACGCTGACGGGCGCCGTCGGCGGCATCCTCGAGACCGGGAGCATCCGCATGCTCGAGGCCGGCGGCGACCCCCACACCGCCTTCCTCATCCAGGCGGTCGCACGCGTGATCTATACGATCGGCTCCGGGTTCCTGCTGATCGCGTTCTGGAGGATGTTCCACGCGCCGCGCGCGTGGGCACGCGCCCTGGCGTTGGGTGGCTCGGTCGTACTCGTCCTGGTCGGAGCCGGCTGGTCGCTCGGCGGCGTCCACAGCGTCGTGAGCGGCCCGGACCTGCGCGGCCTGGTCTTCCAGTCGGTTCGCGGGGCCGTGTACGTCTGGGGCGCAGCGTCGGCCATCTGGTACTGGCGGCAACTGCGCCGGCGCCTGCGCCTGGGGCTCGCCGACCCGGTCATCACCCAGCAGGTGCTGCTCTGGGGGATCGCTTCGGGCACCGCCGTCGGCATCGTCGGAACCATCATGGTGTACCAGTTCGGCATGGGCATCACGCCGCTGGACACGCCGGTCGGCATGGCCTGGCTCGCGGTCTTTGGGCTGGTCACCGGCGTCACCCTGTACCTGGCCTTCTTCCCGCCGACCTTCTATCGCCACTGGATCACGGCACGCGCCACAGCCTGACCGCCCGGCTTCAGCCCAACCTCTAGTGCATGTAGGCCGTCTCGGAGTGCTCCGAGAGGTCGAGGCCTTGGGACTCGTCGTCCTGCGTGACGCGCAGTCCGACCGTCGCCTTCACCACCGTGAGGATCACCGCGGTGCCGACGCCCGCGAAGGCGTACGTGGCGAGGACCCCGATGGCCTGCTTGCCGAGCTGGCCCATGCCGCCCGAGGTGCCACCGACGGCCGCGACCGCGAGGACGCCGGTCGCGAGGGCACCCCAGGTGCCGCCCACGCCGTGCACGCCCACCACGTCGAGCGCGTCGTCGTAGCCGAGACGCGCCTTCAGGTTGCAGGCCTGGTAGCAGAGGAAGCCGGCGACCGCGCCGATCACGATGGAGCCGAGCGGAGTGACGAAGCCCGCCGCCGGGGTGATGGCCACGAGGCCCGCCACCGCGCCGGTCGCCGCGCCCAGCGCGGTCGGCTTGCCACGCAGCGCCCACTCGGTGATCACCCAGCCCATGACCGCGGCGCCCGTGGCGGTATTGGTGTTGACGAACGCCGCAACGGCCGAGCCGTTGGCGGCCAGCGCGCTGCCGGCGTTGAAGCCGAACCAGCCCACCCACAGCAGGCCCGCACCCATCACGGTGAAGGGCAGGTTGTGGGGCATGAGCGGCTCACGCCCGTAGCCCTGGCGCTTGCCCAGCATGAGGACCGCCACCAGCGCCGAGACGCCCGAGGAGATGTGCACGACCGTGCCGCCGGCGAAGTCGAGCGCGCCCAGCTCCAAGAGCCAGCCGCCCTCGCCCCACACCCAGTGGGCGAGCGGCGCGTAGATGAAGGTGGACCAGAGCAGCACGAAGAGCAGGAACGCCGAGAACTTCATGCGCTCCGCGATCGCTCCGCAGATCAGCGCGGGGGTGATGATCGCGAACATGAGCTGGAAGACCATGAAGAGCTGCTCGGGGATGTTCTCCTCCGGACCGGCTTCGTGGGACACCCCGCTGAGTCCGAGTGCGTCGAGCCCGCCCCACAGCGCTCCAGGGCCGCCGAAGGCGATGCTGTAGCCCCAGAGCACCCAGATCACGCTGACGAGCCCAGCGCAGATGAAGCAGTGCATCAGCACGGAGAGCACGTTCTTGCCGCGCACCAGACCGCCGTAGAAGAAGGACAGGCCCGGGATCGTCATCAGCAGGACGATGGCGGAGCTGGTCAGGATCCAAGCCACGTCACCGCTGTTGAGGCCGCTGACGGCCGCTTCGTGGTGGTCGGCGAAGGCCGGGCCGGCCACGAGCAGGACGGCCAGCGAGGTGCAGGCCCCGAACAGGTTGCGGAGTCCAAGATGCATGAGCGCGCTCTCCTCTCCCAAAGGTTCCGGGGCCCGAGAAAGCAAGGGGCGTGCCACGATCGACACACAGCCGGGACGCCACGTGAGCCCTCCTCGGCGCATGTGCAGGGTTCAACACGGCGTTTGATGCCCGCTTCGTGAGCAGCCCGCTGCCCGCAGATTGGGCAGGACGCTCGCGGGGCACGGCCTGCGAGCAGTTCCGGTAGCCTTCGCGCGTCGTGAGCGAACCCCACGAATCCCTGCAGGCGACCGTCGCCGAGGCGCTGGCTGCGGCGCCGGAGCCCGAGGACGCGCGGCGGCGCGCCGGGGACCTGCTGGCGGCTGCCCGAAGCTGCGACGGGGAGGCCCTCGCCGCCGCGGAGCCCGCGACCGTGGCGCGCGTGCTGCTGGCGGTGTGCGGCGTGGCTCCGTTCCTCGCGCGTCACCTTCAGCGGCGACCCGAGGCGCTGCTGGCGCTCTGTGCGGACGACCTGTCGCAGCCGCGCACGCTGGAACAGCACGACACCGCGCTGCGCGACCTCGCGCCGGGCGACGAGGAAGCGGCCCTGCGCCGCTACAAGTACGCCGAGCTCGCGCGGCTCTGCACACGCGATGCGTGCGACGCATGGGTTCCGTTGGAGCGCTCGGGCGAGACGCTGCGCGAGATCACCATCCTGGCGGATGCGCTCCTCACGCGCTCCTTCGAGATCGCGCGCGCGCGCGTCGCCGAACGCTCCGGTCCCGCGCGCTGGGGCGAAGGCGACGCGGCTTTCGAACCGGGCCTCGCGGTGCTCGGCCTCGGAAAGCTCGGAGGCGGCGAGCTCAACTTCTCGTCGGACGTGGACCTGGTCTACGTGTTCGAGAGCCCGCCTCCGGAACGCGGCCCGCTCGGAGCGGGTCCTGCCGACTTCTCGCCCGAGGGCTGGGCATCGCGCGTCGTGACCGAGTTCGGGCGCATCGTGAGCAGCACCACCGTCGACGGCTTCCTCTACCGCATCGACCTCGATCTGCGGCCCGAGGGCGCAGGCGGGCCCCGGGTCGTCGGCAGCGATCCGCTCACGGCGTACTACGACGGCTCCGCCGCGCTCTGGGAGAAGGCCGCCTTCACCAAGGCGCGCCCGGTGGCCGGTGACGTGGCCTTCGGCTGGCGCATCGTGCGCGCGGTGCACCCGATGATCTACCGCTCGACGATGGACTACGCCGCCGTCGGCGCCATTCGCGAGATGAAGCGTCGCGTGGAGGAGGCCCACGGCTCGGGCGAGGGCTTCAACGTGAAGCTCGGGACGGGCGGCATCCGCGACGTCGAGTTCGTCACCCAGGCCCTCCAGCTCTTGCACGGCGGGCGCGTCCCCGACGTGCGCGGACGCTCCACCCAGGAGGCACTCCGCGCGCTGGCCGCTCACGCCGTGCTGCCCGACGACGAGACGGAGCGACTGCTGGCGGCCTACCGCTTCCTGCGACGGCTCGAGAACCGGCTCCAGATGGAGGACGAGCGCCAGACACACCAGCTTCCCGACGACGAAGCGGCGCACCGCCGCGCGGCGCGCGCCATGGGCTTCACCGCCGAATCGGAGCCGGCAGGCTTCGACGCCTCGCTGGCGGAGCAGCGCAGCGCGGTGCGCGAGACGTTCGCGCGCTTCTTCGCCGAGGGCGACGAGGAGCGCGTGCTCGCGCTCTTCCAGGACGTGGCGCCGCGCTTGCTCCAGCTGCCCGGCGCCCGCCAGATGATCGAGCGCCTGGCGGCGCGCTTCGCGCGCGAAGTGAGCGCGGCCCCCGACCCGGACCTGGCCCTCAACAATCTGGCGCGCTTCGTCGAGGGTGTCGGCCCGCGCAGCGTCTATTACGGACTGCTCCTCGACCGGCCCGAGCTGGTCGGCCGCCTCACCACGCTCTTCGGCGCGTCGCGCTACCTGTCGAACTTCCTCGCTGCGCACCCCGACCTGATCGAGCCGGTCTTCGCCGATCCCGACGTGCTGGTGCTCTCACCCGAGGAGCTGCGCAGGGACCTGGCCGAGCTGCGCGCGGAGCTGGAGCGAACCGGAGACCGCGACCCCGTGGAAGCCGCCCTCGCCGCGCTGCGCCTCTTCCACCACCGCCAGCTCGTCAACGTGGGGCTCCTCGACCTGGACGGGCGCATCACCCGTGCCGAGGCCGAGCACGCGTTGACCGATCTGGCCGAGGCGTGCTTGGAGGCAGCCCTCGAGCTCGCCCGAAAACAGACCGCGCGCTTCGCCGAGGCCACCGCCGCGGGCGAACTGCTGGTGGTGGGCATGGGCAAGCTCGCCAGCCGCGAGATGAGCTACGGCAGCGACCTCGACCTGGTCTTCCTCTACCGGGTCGAAGGCGAGGGCGCCGACCTGCTGGAGGCGCAGAGCGGGTTCGCGCGCCAGGCGCAGAAGCTGATCGGCTCGCTCGACACGCCCACGGCCGAGGGCTCGTGCTACTGCGTCGACGCGCGCTTGCGCCCGTCCGGCGGACAGGGCGCCTTGGTCACCTCCCTCGGCGCGTTCCGCGCGCACCACGAGAAGAGCGCCATGGCCTGGGAGCGCCAGGCCCTGCTGCGCGCGCGACCCGTGGCCGGCAGCACGGCGCTCGGCGAGCGCTTCGACGCCGAGCGCCGGGATCTCCTTTTGCGCCCGGCCCCCGACGAGCTGGCCGAGGAGATGCACCGCGTGCGCGTGCGAATGCAGGACGAGATCGGCAAGGAGAGCGCGGGGCGGCGCGATCTCAAGGTGGGACGCGGGGGACTCGTGGACGTGGAGTTCGCCGTGCAGTACCTGCAGCTCCGCCACGGCGCGGAGCATCCGGAGCTCCTGGACGTAGGCCCCCTCGAGGGCCACATCCGCACCCTCGCCTCCCACGGAATCCTCGACGAGCGCAACGCCGCCACCCTGACCGATGGCTGGGACTTTCTCCAGCGCCTGTCCAGTCGCCTGCGCATCGTGCAGAACCGCTCCATCAGCGACCTGCGCGCGGATCGAACCGACCTCGACGCCGTGGCCCGTGCACTCGGCTACACGCCGTCGTCGCTCAGCGGCGACGCGCGCCGCCCGCTGCTCGACGACTACAAGCGCAGCACCGAGGCCATCCGCCGCGTCTATCTAGACGTGCTCGGGGTGGCGGAAGCGGCTGCCTGACGCCAGCTCAGCGTCGATCGGCGGCGGCCAGCACCGCGGCCGGACCCGGCAGGTCACGCAGGCGGGCGAGCAGCGACTCGGCGACCCACGCATTGCCCGCCTCGTTGAAGTGGCCGGCTGCGCCGGGGAAGTCGACCGAGCCGGTGGGGATGTACAAGCCGGCCACGTCACGAGCCGAGAGCGTGTCGAGTTCCTCGGCGATGTCGACGAACGCGATGCCGCGTCTGCGCGCCTCGTCCGCCAGCGGGCTCCGCCAGCGGCTCTTGAGGCCGCCGCGCTCCCAACTCCTCGGCAGGTACAGGAGCACCAGCTCGGCTCCCTGTTCTGCCGTGCGACGCTGAAGTTCCTCGAAGATACGCCCACCGATCCGGATGAGCTCTTCTCGCGAGAGCCTCCTCTCATCGTCGCCCGTCCACGTGCGCAACGCCGGGCGTGCGAGCTGCACCACACGCAGCAGGTCGAGCCGCCGAGAGAGCTGCGCGAGCCAAAGGCCGCGATCCCCGGAGCGGGGCACCGGCACGTTGAGGACCTCGAGTCCGCCGTCGGCAGCCGGACGCAGGAGCGGCCTGCCGTACCCGAGGAAGGTGCCGTAGCGCATCCGCAGGAAGTCTTCCTGGATGAAGCCGAAGAGCACGACGTCCGGTTGAAGAGCGGCGCCGTCGCGGCGGTACCACAGATAGGCCTGGTCGACCCCATAGCCACCCTGCCCCATGTTCACCGTCTCGAAGCGCGGCTCCAGCCGCTCCAGCCGCGCGCACCAGGTGTCGGCGTCGCCGACGCCGAAGCCCAGGGTAAAGGAGTCACCGAGGCACACGGCACGCACCCGGCCTTTGGGAGCACGCGACGCATAGACCCTCTCGGCCCGGAACCCCTGGCTGTTGATGGTGAGGTGCCGGCCGGGGCCGTAGAGGTCCGCAACGTGCTTCCCGGGAACGTTGGACCAGCCGAGCTCGGGGTCGTAGCGCGTGTGCCGCCGCTCGGCGACCAAATCGGGATCGGGCCTGAAGGGCGCGACGCTGACCAGGCGCGCGATGCCCTCGATCACCGCCAACACGACGAGGCACGCGAGCAGGAATCCGAGGACGTTGCCCGCGGCGCGGAACGCGCGAGAGACCCGAAGCGCCACCTATTGGACCCCCAGTTGATCCAGGCGCCGTATGAGATCGGACGCTGCCGACACTCCCATCGCGGAGAACAGCTCGAAGGCCTCGCGCCCCGGCGGCAGCTGGACCGGGTACAGCTGGATTCCGCCCAGCTCTCCGGGCGTTCCCACCACAAGTCCTCGCGAGCGCCCCCGCTCGATCTCCTCAGGCAGGAAGTTGTAGAGGATCGCCGCTCGCGCGGGGCGTTGCGCCTCCTCACGCAGACGCCAGGTCCTGCGCTCGGCGACCCGGCGTCGAACCAGCAGGGTCTTGACCCGGCCATCGTGGAGAGGTTCACACGCGTACGCGAAGACCTTGTGCTTGCCCCGGAACACGACGAGTTCGGCGTCGTGCTGGGCGGCCAGCTCGGCGAGCGCCGCGCAGCCGCGCTCGACCTTCTCGACAGACCAGGCCTTCACCCCGGCCGGGTTCTTGACCCGAAGATTCCGGTCGATCTCGGCATCCAGCGTCGCGACGCGAAACGCAAAGAATCCGACCGCCACGGCGCCCACGACCCACACTGCGCGGGAACGCATGCGGCGGTCGAGCTCCGAGGAGGCGGCCCGCTCCAGCCAGATCAGGCCCACGCCCGCGAGAAGCGGCACGCACAGATAGTTCCGCGACCAGGACCACCAGATGGACTCCGACCCGCCGTGCAGGCGTTCGAGGCCCAGGCTCCCGAGTGTGAGGACGGCCCCGGCGAGGAGAGCCACCACGCACTCCCCTGCGCCGCGCTGGGCCAGCCCCAAGAGAGTCAGCCCAAACACGAGCACGCCGATGGCCACGCCCCCCGGCAGCGCGGGCGCCACGTCACCCAGGTAGCGTGCGGCGTGCAGCGCGTTCTCCCGGAAGAGACCGATATCGAACGCGAGGATCGGGGGAAGAGCCGGCCCGTAGACCACGTACGCCGGATTCAGGCGGTAGAACTCGATCGAGAGCACGTGAAGCCCGACTGCGAGAACGAGCCCCGCCCCGCCCCACCGGTAGAGATCGCTGGAGTCCGAGTTCTCGAACAGCAGACACAGCCCGACCGGAAGCGCCAGGATCAACGCGCTGGGGTTGACCGAAACGGAGAGGACCAGCAGGAATCCGCTGGCGAACAACCGTGCGGGCGACAGGCGGAACATCAGCAGGCACGCCGGTATGGCGGCGAAGATCAGTCCCGTCACGAAGCCGCGGGGCATGCTCGTGAGGAACCCGTACCGGGTGGGCAACAGCAGGGGTGTCGCCAGGACGATGAAGGCCGAGACCGAGCATCCCGTGCGGAGGGCGCACGCGGAGAGGAGGATGAAGGGAGCCAGACACAGAGCGCTCGTGACCACGGGGAGCGCGACGTGGTACGGGATCTCTGCGGCCACGAGGGGCACAGCCAGAAGGCTCTCCAGCAGGGTGTTGTAGTCCTGCCCGTACCAGCGCGGCTCGTGGAAGCGCCCGTTCATCATCTCGTACGCCGCAGTCCAGAGCAGGGTCTGGTCCTTGTCGGTGTACTGCCAGGAGAAGTGGGCCATCAGCCGGATGCGATCGGCGACGACCAGTGCGACCAGCGCCCACCAGGCCCCGAGGAGTCCGCGACGCTGGAAGAACTCGAGCGTGTGACGGACCGGGGTCACGGAGTACTCCTTCTGGGGCAATCACGGCCGGGGGAACGATGTCGCAGGTCCACGTACAGCCGGACTCCCCACATCCAGAATGCGAGAGCCACGAGCCACTGCACCCGGGCTCCGTAGCGCTCCACCGGATAGTGACTCGTTCCAATGGAGAAAGCGTGGATGCCGTAGACCGCAACCATACCGAGCGCAGCGGCGACCACCCGGTTCCGCGCTGCGGGCCAGCGGAGACGCCGACGTCGCGCGGCGATCCAGGCCACCCCGCCCGCGAGGGCGGCCGCAACCCCGAGCCAGGCCACCCCGGAGTAGAGGGGCTCGATCTCACGGAGGTGGAGATCCTTGCGGTACTGGCGCGAGGCCGCGAGCCGTGGCCCGTCGCCGGGGAAGCGCGCGTCGAGCCGGTCCGGATGATCTTCTTTGAAGCGGCGGGTCATCATGCGCGTGTGGCGCGCCCCGCTGGCCCGAAAGAGCTGCTCCCAGCCCGTCGCCACGACCCGGCGTGAGTAGGCGATCGGGTGACTCGTAAGGTATTGGAGGACGATCTCGGTCGCCTCGTCCACGTACGTCTCGGGGCCACCGAGCTGCACGTGGAGGGGACTCTGCTCGCTGTGCATGT
>CAXMOD010000030.1:0-12275 GCA_964194905.1 uncultured Desulfobacterales bacterium
GGAGGAAGCTGATTCTCGTTCCTTTGTTCCTATAAGTACTAGGGAACAAGAGAATGAGAGCCTGACCCCTACCTCGCATTCTTCTCAGAAAGTTGCTGACTCTCGTTCCGCAGACTTACCCCGGCACTCTCGTTCCCCAGAACGAGCATCTCTAGACTCCGACGAGGCGGCACCCTGCGAGGAGCCGGAGTGAGCCGCTCCCGCCCCCAAACTGACCCCTCCCTTCCGCCTTCTGCCGGGAACCACCGCCCCCAACCCGCGAACGAACCCCTCCTCCCCCTCTCCGAGCGCCTCGCTCTGTCCCCGGCGGAGGCTTCCCACGACCGTTCTGCGGAGCCTCCTGCATGAGCGAGTCCCTCCGGGCCACGCCGCAGCCGCGGTTCGCAGGTCGGCTCGCGCTCTCCCAGCGTGAACTTGCCACCGCTCTCGGGGTAAGCGAGAGAACGCTGCGGACCTGGATGCGGGAGGAAGGGCTCCCCTTCGTTCGGGTCCGGGGGGTGCTCCGGTTCTCTCTCGCTGCCGTGGAGGAATGGCTCGCCGAGCGGGAGCTGAGCGATGACAAGGTAAGCAGAATCGTTGACGAACTGGTCGATACTTGATCTTTCAAGATGGATGGTGCATCATTCTACTGTGGTCGAACGGAAAGGCTGGGGCGGCAGGAGGGACCGTGCGGGTCGCAAGCGGGTCGTCAGAGACCCCGAGCGGATCGCTGTGGACCTGGAACGGTCTGACCTGGAAGCCCTCCGCAAGCTGGCAGAGCACCGCGGCACTTCAGTCGCGAGCCTCGTACGGCGCGCTGTTTCCCAGTTCCTGAGGCGATCTAGGAAGGAGTAGCCATGGCGGCAAAGCTTCGTGTGAAGGACGGCGCCTACTGGGCGGTTACCCACCACCAGGGGCACCGAAGGTGGAAGAAGATCGGAAAGGACAAGCGCGAGGCCCAGCGGGTGGTCCATCAGATCAACGCCAGGATCGCGCTCGGATCGTACTCGATGGAACCCAAGCGGCCGATACAGACAGTCGAGACAGCTCTCTTGAGCTGGTACGAAGACTACCTGCCGACCTTCTCAGCGTCGTTCGCCGAGGTGACAGAGCTGAACATTCACCGCCACCTGATCCCGTTCTTCGGGAAGCTCAGATTGGACGAGGTACAGGAGCGACACCTTCTCCAGTTCATCCGTGAGAAGACAACTGGCAGCCCGACAAGCCGTCCTTTGAAGGCGAGCACAGTCCTGACCATCCTGTCAGTGATGCGACGTGTGTTCGTCTTGGCGGTTGAGAACGAGGAGCTACCGCGCAGTCCCTGCCGCAACCTCGGGAAGCTCATTTCCAAGGTGAAGCGCCATCAGTCCGAAGAGGTGGAGCACGTAAATTCCTGGAGCCATGAGGAAGTCGCGACACTTTTGGATCTGGCGCGGGTCGAGGAGCCTGGCTTCTACCCCTTCCTGGCCTTCCTGCTCCACACGGGGTGCCGGAAGGGAGAGGCCCAAGCGATCAAGTGGGAGGACGTTGACTGGCACGAGAACCGCATCCTCGTCCGCCGCTCTTTCTCGCGCGGGCGGCTCGCACCTCCTAAGAGTGGCCAGGCTCGCAAGGTGGTTCTCTCCCCTGCCTTGACCGCAATCCTGGAAGAACTCCTCTCAGAACGCCGCAGGGAGTGTTTGAGGCGAAGCTGGCAAGAGGTCCCGGAGTGGATCTTCTGCTCCGAGATGGGTGGCCCGCTGGATGGGCGCAACCTCACGCGGACATGGCACCGGCTACGCCGGAAGGCACAGGCTCACGGGGTCCGGCCGCTGCGCCTCCACGACGCTCGCCACACCTTCGCGAGCCTGGCACTGGCCGCAGGCAAGAGCGTGCGCTGGGTGGCGTCTCAGCTCGGGCACAGGAACCCGGAGTTGACGCTCCGAGTGTACGCCCATGCTCTCCGCGAAGAGGAGACCGACCTCAGCTTCCTCGACTTCGGCGGCACCAGACGGCACCCCCGCGGCACCGAGCGCCGTGCAACGGCCACCACGAGAAAGCCCCCTCGCGCAACACCGCGAAGGGGCTCCCGAAACCTGGAGCACGAGACCGGGCTCGAACCGGCGACCCCCACGTTGGCAACGTGGCGCTCTACCAACTGAGCTACTCGTGCCCTGGAGCCGGGAGATTCGGGCACGGATACCCGGCGGTCAAGGGGGCGGGCGCCCGCGAGCCGGGGCAACCGCCTGCGGATGCAGCGGAAAACGTCCGGGCGGGGCAGACGGGGCCCGAGCAGGTAGCCTGCCGGCAACCGCCCTGCCGTGAGGTGTCATGGATCCGGTTCCCCGGGACTTCGAAACCTGGCACGCAACGCCGATCCCCGATGAGCCGGACCATCCCGAGCTCTGCGCACGGCGCGCGCACACATCGGAGTTCGAGCGGATCTACGACCTGGTGGACGCGGCGTTCGAGGTGCGTCGGCCACGGGCGCTCTACGACTGGCTCTACCGCCGCTCACCCCTGGGACCGGCGCGCTGCTGGACCATCGTGGAGCGCAAGAGCGGTCGCTTCGTCAACTCCGTCGCGCGGATTCCCTGGCCCTTCCAGCTGGGAGACGAGCCCATCGAGGGATCCGTGCAGGTGGATTCAGCGACGGCCGTGGACTGGCGGGGACAGAACATCTCCGCCCTGAAGAAGGGCCGCCGGAACGACCCCTGGCAGCGCCGTTCGGTGGTCGTGGGCTGGCCCAACCTGAAGTCGCAGCGCGCGGCTCAGAAGCACGGGCGCAGTCATACCCTGCTGGGTCCGTTGCCGCGCTGCGTGCTTCCGTTGCGCGCGGGAGAACTGCTTCGCGAACGCGGCTGGCCGGCCCCCTTGGCGACAGCGGCGGGCGCCGCTGCGGACCGCGCGCTGGCGTGGCGCCGCGCCACCGCTTCGAGGGCTTCGGACATCCGACTCGAAGAGATCCGGCGCTTCGAGGCGGACTTCGACCCGGTGACTCGACGCGCCCTGCGACACGACGGCTTCTGGAGCCCGCACCCCGCCGACTTCCTCAACTGGCGTGTTACTTCGACCACCCGCACAACCGTCACGCGGCCTTCGCCGCCTATGCGGGCGACGCGCTGCAGGGCTGGACCCTGGCCCTGCTGCTCGACGACCGCGCCGTCCTGATAGAGCTGGCCGTGCCCCAGGACGCCGCAGCGGGATCGGCCGAGGCGCTTCTGGCCCGCACTGCCCGGGCCGCGCGCGACGCGGGCTGCCGGCAGATAGAGTTCTTCAGCTCCCCCCAGACGATCCAGCGCGCGGCGTTGAGTCGTGCGGGCTTCCTTCCCGCGCCGTCGTCGGTGCACATCTTCGCCCGGGGCGGATCCGGCGGCCGCTTCGAGCCCCGGGTCTTCGACCTGGACGCCTGGCGGCTGGTCCCCGGCGACCGGGACGCCCCCTGATGCATGCCGCTTCAAGCCCGAACGATCATCCGCCGATGCAAGGTCATGCGTCCGGTCCGGCACTTCCTGCCCTGCCTCGCCCTGCTCATCTGCCTCGGCCTGGCCTCAGGCTGCCTGCACTACTCGGTGCAGCGCAGTTCCTCGAGCGGCAGCGCCGGCTGGGGAGGCGACGGCGGTGCGGGCGCCGGCGAATCCAGTGGGTCGGCCTCCGGCTCGGCAGTCGGCGACTCCGACTACCCGGTCGCAGATCGGCGTCCGGCGCCCCAGCGTCCCGGCCTCGTCTGGGACGCCGCTCTCGGCCTCTACCGCGTGGACAGCGCGCCCTACACGTTCTTCGACGGCACCGCCTACTACCGCCAGGGCCCGAACGGCGGCTGGCTCGCCAGCTACGAACGCCACGGCCCCTGGGTCTCGGTCACCGAAGACGTGATCCCGCAGATCCTGCGCCGGCCCTGATCCGCTAGAGCTTGCGAATCTTCTCGCGGCCTTCCGTGACGCCGGCGGTCGCGTTGCGCGTGTCGAACACCCGCGACGCCTCCGCCACCAGGCGCGCGTAGTCCACCGACGTGTGGTCGGTGACGATGACCACCAGGTCCGACGTGCGCAGGCGCTCGTCGCTGAGCTCCACGCTCTTGTACACGCGGCCCTCCACCTCCATCTCCGGTACGTGGGGATCGTGGTACGAGAGGTCTGCGCCGCGGGCGAGCAGGTCGTGCATCACGTCGAGCGCCGGCGATTCGCGCATGTCCGACACGTCCTTCTTGTAGGCGACGCCGAGCACCAGCACGCGCGCGCCGTTCACGGCCAGCCGGTCCTCGTTCAGGAGATCCGCGATGCGCTTCACCACGTGGCCGGGCATGGACGAGTTGATCTCGGTGGCCACGTCGATGAATCGCGCTGGGAAGTTCAGGGTCTTGAGCTTCCAGGCCAGGTAGCTCGGATCGACCGGGATGCAGTGGCCGCCCAGACCCGGCCCGGGCAGGAACTTCATGAAGCCGTAGGGCTTCGTGCTGGCCGCCTCGATCACCTCCCACACGTCGAGACCGAGCCGGTCGCACATCAGCGCCACCTCGTTGGCGAGACCGATGTTGATGGCGCGGAAGGTGTTCTCGAGGAGCTTGACCATCTCGGCGCTCTGGGAGCTCGAGACGGGCACCACGCGGTCGAAGATCGTCTCGTAGACCTTGGCCGCGAGTTCGGTGCACAGCGGTGTCTCGCCGCCCACCACCTTCGGAACCTCGCGCACCGCCCAGCTGCTGCCCGGGTCGATGCGCTCGGGCGCGAAGGCCAGGGCGAAGTCCTCGCCGACGTTGAGCCCGGTGCCCGCGAGCATGGGGACGAAGAGCTCGTGGGTCGTGCCGGGGTAGGTGGTGCTGCCCAGGATCACGAGCTGACCCGAGCGCAGGCGCCGCTGGATGCTCTCCAGCGCCGACATCAGGTGCGACACGTCCGGGTCCTTGGTGCGGGTCAGCGGTGTGGGCACGCAGATGTGGATCACGTCGAGTGCCGAGAGCTGTACGAAGTCCGTGGTCGCGCTGAAGCGCCCGGCCTTCACCGCGGCCTCGAGCTCCGCGTCGGGCACGTCTTCGATGTAGGAGCGTCCCTCGTCGAGGCCACGCACCTTGTCCGCGTTCACATCGATGCCCGTCACGCGAAAGCCCGCCTTGGCGAACTCCAGCGCCAGAGGCAAGCCCACGTAGCCCAGGCCGATCACGCCCATGCGGGCCTCGCGGGATTCGATCTTGTCCCGCAGCTCTTCCAGTCGCGACTTCATGATCCAGCTCCTGCGTTCCGGTACCGGAAGTAGTCCCGCCAGTAGAGCCAGCCCGAGTAGAGCGTCAGCGCGGTGGCGAGGACGAGGAAGAACAAGCCGATCCGGTGGGCCGGCAGCCCGAGGGTAGGATCGGGAAACAGAAGCGCGCCGATCGCGATGTTCTGCAAGGTGGTCTTGGCCTTTCCGGTGCGACGCGCGCCGATGATCTCGCCCCCGGCCGAGGCCAGGCCACGCAGCCCGGTCACCGCCAGCTCGCGGCCCACGATGACCACCACCATCCACACGAAGCCGGCAGGGATGCGCGACATGGCGACCAGCACGATCAACGCCGAAGAGACGAGGAGCTTGTCGGCCAGCGGGTCGAGCAGCTTGCCGATCTCCGTGACCTGCTGCCCACGCCGCGCCAGCCAGCCGTCCACGATATCGCTCACCGCGGCAATGATGAAGGCCCAGGCGACCACGCGGCTCCCGGTCGGACCGGCATACAGAGGGAAGCCCACCAGCACGGGAATCACGGCGGTGCGCACCACCGTGATCGTGTTGGGGAGGTTCCAGAAGTGCTCGCGGCGCGGGCCGGGGCTCGCCGCGGCGGTCGCGCTAGTCGGCGAACTCGGCATCGTAGCGGCGATAGTAGGACAGAACCCGGCGCACGTATTCCCGGGTCTCCCTGTACGGAGGGATGCCGCGGTAGCGGTCCACGGCCTCCGGTCCGGCGTTGTAGGCGGCCAGTGCTCGGGACCAGTCTCCGTAGCGCTCCACCATGCGCGCCAGGTAGCGCGTGCCGCCCTCGACGTTCTGCTGCACGTCGTAGGCATCACGCACACGCAAGAACTCTGCAGTCTGCGGCATGAGCTGCATGAGCCCCTGGGCGCCCTTGGGCGAGCGGGCCCGGGGGTTGAAGTTCGATTCGGCAGCGATCACGGCCTTCACGAGGGCCGCGGGCACGCCGTGGCTCGTGGCAGCGTCCGAGATCAGGTCGTCGTAGGCCGTGATGTTGCGAGGCCTCGAGCCCCGAGAGCGCTTGCCGATGCGGCGCACGGCCACGTAGCGGGGGTCGCTGGGCACGTTCGAGAAGTGCACCACGCCGTCCTGGTCGATGAAGCGGTAGAGGGTGTCCGCGTCGACTCGGCTGGGCGCGCCACAGAGCAGCGCGAAGGCCAGCAGCGGGCTCCAATACCGTACTTGCACGTGTAAATCCCCCGGGGGACCAGGCTTGGTGCGCGGCCCCACCTCCCGGCCCCATCTCCCCATCGGCAGATCGGCCTCGCGACTTTGGACCCCGATGGGCCCCTGGCGGATCCCGCCCGCTACCCTGGGGGCCTCGAACGGGAGCCGCCGCGTGGGGCGGACTCCAGGGACACGGAGCGGGGTTGCGAAGCCGCATCGACTTCGACTTCCTGGTGATCGGGAGCGGAATCGCCGGGCTGTTCTATGCGCTGCGCGTGGCCGAGGCCGGCACCGTGGGCATCGTCACGAAGAAGCGCGGCGCCGACTCGGCCACCAACTGGGCCCAGGGCGGGATCGCAGCGGTGACGTCGGAGGAGGACTCCTTCGACGACCACGTGGCCGACACGCTGAATGCCGGCGCCGGACTCTGCAACGAGTCCGTAGTGCGCTTCGTGGTCGAGCGGGGCCCGGCGCTGATCGAGCATCTGCTCAAGTACGGTGTCGAGTTCGACCGGCGCGTGGCCCAGAGCGCCGATGAGACCGGCGAGTTCGACCTGGGTCGCGAGGGCGGCCACACCAAGCGCCGCGTCCTGCACCGGGCCGACGCCACCGGCCACGAGATCGAGACCGCGCTGCTGGAGCGGGTGGCGCAGCATCCCAACATCCAGCTCTTCGAGGACCATTGCGCGGTGGACCTGCTCACGGCGCGAAAGGCCGGCGTTCCGGGCCCCAACCGCGCCCTCGGCGCCTACGTGCTCGACGCCCGAAGCGGCGAGGTCGAGCGCTTCCAGGCGCCGATCACCATGCTGGCCACCGGCGGCGCCGGCAAGGTGTACCTCTACACGTCCAACCCGGACATCGCCTCCGGCGACGGCATCGCCATCGCCTACCGCGCAGGTGCGAGCGTGGCCAACATGGAGTTCTTCCAGTTCCACCCGACCTGCCTGTTCCAACCGGAAGCCAAGTCCTTCCTCATCACCGAAGCCGTGCGCGGCGAGGGTGGGCGGCTTCTGACCACGTCGGGTGACCCGTTCATGGGCGACTACCACGCGATGGGCGACCTGGCGCCGCGCGACGTGGTGGCGCGAGCCATCGATACCGAGCTCAAGCGCTCCGGCGACGACTTCGTGCACCTCGACATCGCGCACGAAGACCCGTCCTTCGTGCGCGGCCGCTTCCCGACCATCTTCGAGCGCTGTTTGCGCTACGGCATCGACATCACCCGCGACCCGATTCCGGTGGTTCCCGCGGCCCACTATTGCTGCGGCGGGGTGCGCACCGACGTCCACGGCGAGACCGACGTGACGAATCTGTTCGCCGCCGGCGAGGTGACCTGCACCGGCCTGAACGGCGCCAACCGGCTGGCCTCGAATTCCCTGCTCGAATCGCTGGCGTTCGCCGACGCGGCGGCCCGCGAATCCCTCGCGCGCCATCCGGACGTGGTGCCCCTGCTCGACCTTCCGCTCTGGGAGGAGGGAGAGGCGACCGACATCTCCGAGGCCGTGGTGATCACGCAGAACTGGGACGAGATCCGCCGCTTCATGTGGAACTACGTGGGCATCGTGCGCAGCGACAAGCGTCTCGCGCGGGCGCGCCGCCGCATCGGCCTGCTCCACGACGAAATCACGGGGTACTACTGGAACTTCAAGCTGACGCCGGACCTGGTGGAGCTGCGCAACCTGGCCCTGGTCGCCGAGCTGGTGATCGAGTGCGCCTCGCGCCGCAAGGAGAGCCGCGGACTCCACTACAACCTGGACCACCCCGACCGCGACGACGCGCACTGGTCCCACGACACGGTCCTGCAGCGCTCTTGACGCCGGCGTCGCGGCGCGGTTCTCTCGGGCCGGTGCGCGCGCCCCCCATCCTCCTGCTGGTGCCGGCCGCCCTGCTTTCGGTAGGGCTCGCCGCGGGGGCGTTCCAGGCCAGCGATCCCGACGCGCACCCCGACCGCAGCGTGGAGCTCTTCGTCCAGCGCCGCCTCGTGGACGCGCGAACCTTCCGCGAGCAGGACCGCCTGGAAGCAGCCGAGCGGGCGCTACAGCGCGCCCTGGCCGTGGCCCCGGACAGTGCCGCCGCCCACAGGCTCATGGCCCGCGTCCTCGAAGAGCAGGGGCGCCGAGGCGACGCAGCCAGCCACTGGGCCCGGGCGGACGAGCTGGACCCTCCCCCGCCGCCGCCCCCCGACACGCCCATCGCGGTGCCCTCGGAGGGCCTGTTGGTTCTGCTGGTGGACGGCGCCGCTGCGATGGCCCGCGAGCGGCGCCCGGCCCCGGACCTGGAGCGCGAGGTGTTGGGCAACCGCGTCGCCACACGTCTGCCGTGGGCGAAGGTGATGCGGGCGGACCCGGCCTCGGTCTCCGACGCGCGCGAGCTGCTGCGCAGCCATGAGGCGCGCGCCGCCATCTCCCTGCGAACCGAGCGCGGATTCTGCGCCTCGTCGCGCAAGGACGGAAGTTTCGCCGTGGCCTGGCTGCGAGTGGCCAGCGCCACGCCCCAGACCCTGGTCACCCCCGCGCAGACCGTGCGCGAGGTCATGATCGATCCGCCCGACGGCGAGGCCTGCGTACCGTCGGTGCTGTCGCGCGGACTCGAGCGCGCCCTGCTCGAAACAGCCGCTCTCGACGCCGCGCGCGACGGCGACCGCTCCGGGCCGTGGCCCTCCCCCGCCCTGCGCGCGCTCTTCCCGGGAATCGGCCGGCGCGTTGCGCGGCAGATCGAACGGGGGCGCGCTCGACTCGCCACCGGGCGCATTGCGTCCGCCGCCGATTCCTTCCGCGCGGCGCTGGTAGTCGACCCGGACGACCCGGACGCCCGCGCCTATCTGAGGGAAGCGGAGGACACGCTCGCCATCGCTCGAGCCCTGGAGCCCGAGGGCTCCGCGGCTACGCGGCCCCACGGTGACGACATCCTCGAGTTCACCCTGTCGCCTGCGGAGCGCACCATCGCGGAGACGCGGCTCGACGAAGAGCGGCGCCGACGCGACGGCCTCCTGGCCGCCCTGGTGATCGCCGAGGTGGAGGAGCGCCCCCCGCCGCCCGATGCGATCCAGACGCTGCGCCCCGTGGAGCTGGCTGCCCCTCCGGCGGCAGGACCGCGCCTGGCGCGCAACCGCACCGAGCGCGCTGTGGAGGCGCGCGCCCTGCTCTCGGAAGAGGGCAAGGTGATCACGGTCTACTACTTCGCCCTGGGCGACGATCAGCCGTTGCTGCGCGAAGAGGACACCAACGGAGACGGCCAGCCGGACCGCTGGGTCGGCTATGAGGACGGCGTGCGGCGCGACCTGTGGGAGGCCCCAACCGGGCGCACCCAGCCCGGCATCCACGTGCGATTCGCAGACGACGGTGTCCAGATCGATAGCGTCTCGGTGGACGACGACGACGACCGCCGGCCCGAGCGCGTCTTTCGCTATACCGACGGGCGGCTCACAAGTGAAGCGCGCGACACGGACGGCGACGGCGTGCTGGACCGCTTCGAGACCTTCGACGACGGGGGTCAGGTAATCACGCGAGAAGACGATCTCAACGCCGACGGCCACGCGGATGTGCGCACGCGCTACCGCAACGGCCGCGTACTCTCGCGGGAGATCGAAGACCCGGCTGTGGTCGAGAGGCTGCTGCTCGAGCCCTAGCGCTGATCCGGCATCGGGGACCAAGGAAAGAGGCCCGAACGGAAGGCGGCCTGCAAGATCGATCTACACACGAAAGAAATCGCCCGGCTACGAGGCGTACACGGCGGCAGACGCCAAAGAGGAGCGGAGAGAGGCTTCGATCCGCTTCCATCCCAACCGGACGGCGTCCCTCGTGGCTGCCGGGACAGCACATCGGACGAGAGAGCATCTCGGACCCGGGCGCGAGACTTTCGTGGAATCGGAGCTAGAGGAGGCTGAAGACCCGCGCTGCGTCACTCCGGGGTGACGTAGGCTCCGCTGATGCCGCCGTCGACGAGGAAGGTCGTGCCGTTGACGTAGGCTGCGTCGTCCGATGCGAGGAAGAGCGCGGCACGGGCCACTTCCTCTGCCTCGGCCAGGCGCCCCATGGGCACGTGCACCAGGCGTCGCGCCCGGGCCGCCGGATCGGCCAGCAGCTCCTGGAGCAGCGGCGTGTTCACGGGCCCGGGACACAGCGCGTTGGCGCGGATGCCACGGCGCGCGTAGATGACCGCCATCTCGCGGGTCATCGCCAGCACCCCGCCCTTGCTGGCCGTGTACGCGATCTGCGCGGTGGCCGCGCCCATCACTGCCACGAACGACGCCGTGTTGACGATTGACCCGCCTCCCGCACGCAGGAGTGCCGGGATGCCGTGCTTGCAGCCGAGGAAGACGCCCTTGAGGTTGACGTCCATCACCCGGTCCCAGACCGGCTCCGGGGTCTCGACCGGGTCGCCGTCGTCGGCGGGAAAGATGCCGGCGTTGTTGAAGAGGACGTGCAACCCCCCGAAGTGCGATTCGGCGCGTTCCACCGCAGCGCACACGGACTCCGACGAAGCCACGTCGGTCTCGATGAAGATCGCCTCGCCGCCCGCCGCCTCGATGGCGTGGGCTGTGGCCTCCCCGGCCTCGGCGTCGCGGTCCGCCACCACCACGCGCGCACCTTCCTCGCCGAAGAGGCGCGCGGACTCGCGTCCGATCCCGCTGGCGGCCCCGGTGATCAGCGCGGTTCGTCCCTGCAAGCGCAACGGCATGCCCTCCGCGCGCGCAGGCTAGCCCGCCTGAGGCGCCGCGTCTCGGGGCCAGCGCGAGCGCCCGTCCGGGCTATCCAACGCTGATGACGTTGCGGTCGATCAGAGCGGAGATCGCGTTGAGGACCACCTGGTCCTCCTCGGGCACCACGTCCAGGATCGCACGAACCGTGAAGCCGGCCTCGGCCAGGTCCAGCACCGCCGCCTCGGTCTTGCACGAAGTCGTCGAGTCCGCGCCATCGACCCCGGTGACCACGTCGGCCACATCGAAGGGAAGCGGCTCGAGCCGGCGTCGCTCGTCCACCTGCCGCGCCGCGTCGAGGATCGCCACCTCGATCGAAAGTGCGGAATCGTCGCGTTCCTCGTCGTCGAGGTAGGGGTGGAACTCGAAGGTACCGTCCTGCCACGCCAGCAGCCGCGCCAGGGCCTTCGAGCCGGTGGCTGCCCCGGCGCGTACCGCCAGCAGCTGCCCGTTTTCGAAGAGCAGCCTCCCCTCTTCGTGGCCGCATGTCAGGGTGATGGTCCCGCACGCCGTACCGGCGCCGAAGCTCTGGAGCAGCGCGGCAAGGCTCATCTCCGAGAGCGGCCCGGTAATCGCGGCCAGGTCGCGTGCGTGAGCCATCGACTGGAGGTCGTCGATCAAGCGTTGCACCTCGGGCTGCGTGGCCACCTCCTCGCTGAAGGCGACGGCCAGCGCGGGCACGTGGCCCTCGCCCTCCAGATGCCGCACGACCACGCCGTCCACCTCGAGCTCCTGGCCGTTGGTCGGATGCGTTAGCAGGAGGCTCACCCGGTCCCCGACGGGGACCGGGGGGATCCCGTCGACGGAGACGAGCACGCCGGAACGGGACAGGTCGCGCGTGCGCACCGCCATGTCGCCGTCGTCGCTCGACATGCGCCCCATCACCCGCGCGGCGTGGCGCGGCGCCGCGCGCCGCTCACCCACCTGCCGACCCGGATCGGGCGCGGGCACGCGGCCCAGAATCGGCTCGAAGGCCCGGGTCAGGTCCTCGGCCGAGGCGCCGAGCTGCAGCGCTACGCCCGCGCGTCCGCCCGAGTGCGGCAGGCCTCGGGGAAGCACTCCCACGACTTCGGCGCGCAGCTGGAACGAGGTGCTCGCGAAGGTCAGCTCGAACTCGACCTGGACTTCTTCGCGAACCTGGAATTCGCCGGGATCCGGGACGAAGAGCCCGCCGCGCTGGAGGTTCTCCAGATACTCGGCGCGGAGGTCTTCCAGCGTGTCGAACGACACC
>CAXMOD010000031.1:0-5423 GCA_964194905.1 uncultured Desulfobacterales bacterium
GCCTGCGGTCGGTGGCGTTCGCCGACGAACGGATCGTCGTGGTGGACGCGCGCAGCGCCGACGGCACCGAGAGCCTGGCGCGCGAAAGCGGTGCTCGGGTCCACCTGCGTTCCTACGAGGGCAACATCGAGCAGAAGAACTTCGCCCTGGATCAGGCGACCGGGGACTGGGTGCTCGCCGTCGACGCGGACGAGGCGGTCTCTCCGGAGCTCGCCGAGGCGATCCGCGGCGCGCTCGAGGGCGAGCTGAATGCCGGCGGCTTCGAGGTCGACCGCCTCACCTGGCACCTCGGGCGCTGGATTCGTCACGGAGACTTCCACCCGGACTGGCAGCTGCGTCTCTTCCGCCGCGGTCGGGGACGCTGGGGCGGCACCAATCCGCACGGTCGGGTGTCCGTCGAGGGAAGTGTCGAGCGGCTCTCCGGGCCGCTCGAGCACTACAGCTACCGCGACCTCGCCGACCAGGTGGGCCGCATCCAGGACTTCTCGCGCATCCAGGCGCGTGAGCTGCACGCCGCCGGGCGCCGCGCGCGGGTGTTGGATTGGCTGCTGCGACCGCCCGGTCGCTTTCTGCGCGGCTACCTGCTGAAGCAGGGCTTTCGCGACGGCTTCGCGGGCTTCGCGATCGCGGCCGCGTCGGCGTTCCACGTCTTCCTGAAGTACGCCACGCTCTGGGAGCTGGAACGTGCGACGTCCGACCCGAGGGCTGCGACGCCGCTGTCCGGCAAGGCCGGGCGCGTGACGCGCGAGCCGGCGAGCGGCACGCCGCCGGACGCGTGAGGGTCCTCCAACTCACGAGCGACTGGAAGTGGACCGGCCCCGCCGAGCCGATGCTGCAGCTCGCCCAGGGACTGCGCGCCCGTGGCCACAGCGTGGACGTGGCCTGCCCGGAGGCGCCCGACGATCGGCCCGGTGTAGCGGCGCACGCGCGCGCGGCCGGAACGTCTCCCGTGGTCGAAGTCAGCCGGGGACGCGCTGCCGACCTGCTGCGCGACGGCCGCGACGCGGCGCGCCTGGCTGCGTACCTGCGCGCGGAGCGGGTAGACGTCGTGCACGCCTGGCACACGCGAGACCACCTGTTGGCGCTGCGCGCGCGGCGCGGCAGCGGTGCCACCGTGGTGCGTTCGTGGCGGCACGCGGAGGCCCCGTCGAGAGCGCCTTGGAACCGCTGGCTTTTCGGTCGCGCTACGGAAGGGCTCTGGTGCGTCTCGCCCGGCAGTGCAGCGCGCGCCGCGGCGCTGCGTGCGGGTCGCCCGCTGGCGGGCGGCTTCGGTGCCGTGGATCTGGAGCGGTTCGCGCCGTCGCCGCCGGACCCGAACACACGGCACGCCCTGGGTCTGGGGGATGAGGACCGGGTGGTGGGCATCGTGGCCCGGGTGCAGCCCCAGCGGCGCTTCGACCTGCTCCTCGACGCGGCCGAGCGCCTGGTGCGTCGCGATCCGCGCGCCCGCGTGCTGGTGGTGGGACGCGGCAGTCACCGGGAAGAGGTCGCGGTCGAGCCGGCGCGGCGCCGAGGCCTTTCGGAGCAGGTGCTCTTCGCGGGCTATCGGCGGGACGACTACGACCAGGTGCTGCGCGCCATCGACGTCTGCACGCTGCTCGTACCGGGGTCCGATGGCACCTGCCGGGCCGTGCTCGAGGCGGCGGCCTGCGGGATCCCGGCGGTCACCACGCGACGCGGCGCCCTGCCGGAGATCGTCGTCGACGGGGAGACGGGCCTGGTGGTCGACGAGGACCCGAATGCGCTGGCGGAGGCCTGGGCGCTCCTCCTGGCGGACGACGGGCTGCGCAAGGAATTGGGCGAGGCGGCCGCGCGGCGCGCCCGCACGCTCTTTTCGCCCGAGCGGTTTGCCGAGGGCGTGGAGACGCTCTACGCCGCCGCGCGAGGAGTCGCGTGAAACACGAGCTCTTCGTGCCCGGCCGCCTCTGTCTTCTGGGTGAGCATTCGGACTGGGCCGGGGAATACCGCGCCAGCCACCCGGAGATCGCCCCAGGCCTGTGCCTGGTGACCGGAACGGACCAGGGTCTGCACGCGGAGGCCCACGCCCACGACGATGCCCTGGTGCTCGATGTGACGCTGGCCGACGGCGTCGGATGCGAGGCCGAGACCGTGGTGTCCCAGTGGGAGGCGGTCGCCGCTTCCGATTCCTTCTTCCGCTACGCAGCCGGGGTTGCGGCCGAGGTGCGTCGCCACCACGAGGTGGACGGGCTCGTTCTTCGCATCCGTGCCGACCTGCCGGCGCAGCGCGGCCTCTCGTCGTCGGCCGCGGTCTGTGTGCTGGTGGCGCGGGCCTTCGACCGCGTGTACGGGCTGGGCCTCACGGTCCGCGACGAGATGGAGCTGGCCTACGCCGGCGAGCGGCGCACCGGCTCGATCTGCGGCCGCATGGATCAGATCTGCGCCTTCGGCCGTCGCCCATCGTTGCTCGAGTTCGACGGGCCGGACCTGCGAATCGAACCGGTCAGCCCAGGCGGGGAGTTCGCCCTCCTCGTGGTGGACCTGTGTGCGAGCAAGGACACGCCGCGAATCCTGGCGGACCTCAACGCCTGCTTTCCCGCAGCGCCCGGCCGCGTCGCTGGGGCCGTGCGCAGGGCTCTCGGCAAAGACAACCGCGCGCGCGTGGGCATTGCCTGCGAAGCCCTGCGCCGAGGCGACGCGGAACGCCTGGGCGTCCTGCTCAGCGAGGCCCAGGCGCAGTTCGACCGCGACGTGGCGCCGGCGTCGCCCGACGAACTGGCGGCGCCGCGTCTGCACGCGGTGTTGGCCCACCCGGCGGTGACCGAGTTGGGCTTCGGCGCGAAGGGCGTGGGCTCCCAGGGCGACGGCTGTGCCCAGGTGGTCGCCCGCGACGCGGCGGCGCGCGTCGAGCTGGCGGCGCGGCTCGAAGCGGACCTGGACGTGCGCTGCCTGCCGCTCACGATCCGGCCCCTCGGCGACGAGGACGCCAGCGAGGAATCATTGCACCCGCTGCCGTCCCGCTTCGCTTGAGAGATCCGCGGGCGGCGGCCGATCCCTGGCGAGGCGCGCGCAGATCCAACCTTCGCCCGACCACGACGTGACGCTCACCTCGTCGCGGTACAGACCGAAGCTGATCTCGCAGCGCAGGCCGCCGTCGAACCAGCGCCAGGAGCGCGGCAGCCGCGAGCGGTACACGAAGAACTCCCAGTCCGCTGTCGGGTAGCGGTGGTCCGGGAATCCCCAGGCGTCGAGCAGTGCACGCTCGCTGTGCCCGACCCAGGGATCGAGGTGGGGTTCGGGCCTCGCGTCGAAGGACGCGCAGGCGAGGCCCGCGGCGAGCAGCGCCGCCGCGGCTCTCACCGGCCGCCCAGCTTCCGGGCGACCTCCTCGGCGTGGTCGTCCGGCCCGTCCTCGAACTGCGGCAAGGCGTCCGTGATCGAATGCCACGGCGCCTTGGAGCCCACCCAGAAGTGGGCGAGCGCGCGGCGTTGGGGATCTCCGTCGAACAGGCCCAGGCGCAGGCGCAGTATGTCGGACTCGCTGTCGCGGCGGCTGTAGATGGGCGAGCCACAGCGGGTGCAGAACGCCCGGTACACGCCCGGCGACGATGCGTACTCGCGCACCCGGTCCTCGCCGGAGAGCCAGGTCCAGTAGCGGCGTCGCACGTTGACGTTGGCCGAGTGGGCGGAACCGCTGCTCTTGCGGCAGCGCGAGCAATGACAGTAGACGAGCGGGCCCACCCGACCGGTGATTCCGATGCGGACGTCGCCGCAACGGCAGGTCGCGGTCACGAAGCCCCGTCCACGCGCTCGAGCCTCCACACGAAGTGCTGGGCCAGCAGGCTCTCCAACGCCGGCGGAACCGCGTAGCGCATCTTGTAGCGCCGCCCCCGCCCGAGCAGGCGTCCCGCCTTGGAGAGCACGGACTGCTTGCCGTAGGAGGCGATGTCGGCCGGGCGGAAGCCCGCCTCCGCAAAGAGGTGCGTGAGCGTCTTCTTCACGAAGAAGCGGTAGTGGTAGCCCTCCTGCTTGGGTTCGTGGCCTGTGAGCGCGCGCCAGCGGTAGGTGAGGTGCGCCACGTTGGGCGTAGTCATCACGAGCCAACCGCCCGGGCGAATGACGCGCGCCAGCTCCGCCACCAGCGCCTCCGCGGCCACGATGTGCTCGATCACCTCGATCATCGAGGCCCCGTCGAGCGCCGCGTCCCGGAAGGGGAGAGGCCGGTTCAGGTCGGCGACGACCGCGGGACGACCGCCGGCGAGGCAGGCGCGGGCGTTGTTGTGCTCCACGTCGAGACCCAGGCCCGCGAGTCCGCGCTCGCCGGCCAGCTCCAGGAACTCGGCCTGCCCGCAGCCCAGATCGACCCAGCGACCGCCCTTGGTCTCGGGCAAGAGCCTCGCCGCGTAGCGGTACCAGGGACGGTCGGTGTCGCGGGGGCGTCGCGCCGGATCGATCACCCCGACGAGGCTACCAGACCGCCCGTCGCGCTACCGTCCCGGCCATGGATCCTCGTCCCCACCCGCGTAACGCCAGCTTCTCCTGGACGATGCCAGAGCCTCCCTGGCGCCTGCTTTCCGACGAGCAGGGTCGCTCCTGGAACGAGCACGGCTACTTCCTGCTGCGCGACGCGTTCAGCGCCGACGAGATGGCTGAAGTGCTTGCGGACATCGATCCCTTCGAGAAACAGGTGGCCGATTTCCTGCGCACTCGCCCCGACGGCAAGCTGTTCATTGCGGAGGAGGGCAACATCACCTTCACCACGCACCTGGTGCTCCGCTCGGAGAGGCTGCGTCGCTTCTGTGCCCATCGAGTGTTCTGCGACCTCGGCCACGACCTGATCGGGTCCGACGTACGGCTCTACTGGGACCAGGCCGTCTACAAGCATCCCGAACGTCCTCGCCTCTTCCCTTGGCACCAGGACAACGGCTACACGTACCTCGAGCCCCAGCAGTACCTGACGTGCTGGGTGGCGCTCAGCGACGCCACGCGCGAGAACGGCTGTCCCTGGGTGGTGCCTGGTCTGCACCGCCTCGGCACCCTCGAGCACTGGCTGACCGACGCCGGCTGGCAATGCCTCGAGGAGCCGGACGGGGCGGTGCCCGTCGAGGCGCCGGCCGGGAGCATCGTGGTGTTCTCGTCGCTCACGCCCCACCTGACCGGCCCCAATACGAGCGGCGGCGTGCGCAAGTCCTACATCGTGCAGTTCGCGCCGGACGGGGCGTGCGGCTTCCCCAACGGCGACGTGGCCGAACCCCAGAACGATCCACGGCGGCAGTTCCTCATCCTGGAGGGCGGGCGCGCCGTGGGCTAGCCCCGACCCGATCTACACACGAAAGAAATCGCCGGCTACGAGGCGCAGGCGCCGGCGGACGCCACAGGACACCTGGAGAGAGGCTGCGAGCCGCACCCGTCCCAACCAGACGGCGTCCCGTGCGGCTGCCAGAGCGGCGGAAGGCCTGTTTGTCG
>CAXMOD010000032.1:0-4939 GCA_964194905.1 uncultured Desulfobacterales bacterium
GCGCGGTCGAGCGGATCTTCGGGGGAGCCCTCCGAGAGGACCACGGCGCCCGCCGCCTTGAGCCCGTCGCAGAACTCTTCCCACGTCGTGCCTTCGACGATCCGGCGGATCGCCTCGTTGCGCTGGTCCGCGCTCATCGCAAGGGGAGGGTCGGTGCGTCCATGGGAATCTCCGGGCTCGAGGGGTCGGTCATTGTATCCTGGGGGCCGTCCCCGCGAAACGAAGGTTCCCATGAGTGCCGCCGACTCCGCCGTTTTCTCGCCTCTCCGCCTGGGTCCGGTCGAGCTGCGCAATCGCGTGGTCAAGTGCGGCACGAACGAGGGCATGTCCCGCGACGGGCTGGTGACCGACCGTCTGGTGGAGTGGCACCGGGAATTCGCCGCCGGCGGCGCGGCCATGACCACCCTGGCCTACTGCGCGGTCTCGTCGGAGGGGCGCACCTTCAAGCACCAGATGTGGATGCGCGACGAGGCGCTGCCGGGCCTGCGCCGCTTCACCGATGCGATCCACGCTGAGGGCGCACGCGCGGCCATCCAGCTGGGGCACGCCGGCTGGTTCGCGAGCCCCCACGCCATGGGGCGCAAGCCGATCGGTCCGTCGCGCACGTTCAGCCCGCACGCCCAGACCTGGGCCAAGGCCATGGAGCCGGAGGACTTTGCGCGCCTGACCGGCGACTTCGCAGATTCCGCGCGCAGGGCCGTGGAGGCGGGCTTCGACGGGATCGAGGTGCATGTGGGCCACGGCTACCTGCTCTCCCAGTTTCTGTGCCCGTGGAACAACCGGCGCAGCGATGAGTGGGGTGGAAGCCTCGAGAACCGCGCGCGCTTCCCGCGCCAGGTGTTGAGCGCGGTCTTCGACGCCGTCGGTGAGCGCGCCGCCGTCTGGGCAAAGTTGAACATGGACGACGGCTTCGACGGTGGCCTCACCCTCGACGAGGGCGTGCAAGTGGCGCGCTGGCTCGAAGCCGACGCCTCGGTCCATGCGCTCCAGCTCACGGGGGGTCACACCAGCCGTACTCCCTTCTACCTGATGCGCGGCGACGTGCCGCTGAAGGGCATGATCGCCAACCAGAAACACTGGATCGCGCGCGTCGGAATGCGCTTCTTCGCCCGCAAGAACATCCGCCCGTATCGCTTCGAGGAGGCCTTCTTCCTGCCCAACGCGCGGCGCTTCCGCGAGGCGCTCTCGCTCCCGCTCATGCTGCTGGGCGGTGTGACGCAGCTCGAGACCATGGAGCGCGCCCTCGGCGAGGGCTTCGACCTGCTGGCCATGGGCAGGGCGCTGATCCGCGACCCGGATCTGGTGCAGCTCATGCAATCGGGTGAGCTTGCGGGCTCACGCTGCGTGCCCTGCAACCTGTGCATGGTCGAGATGGAGCGCGGCGGCACGCGCTGCGTCTACCGCTGAGCCGCCTGGAGTCGCTCCTTGGCGCCGATCCGGCGTTGACACCCGAGGCGAGGGGCTCGAACTGAAGGTGGCCTCGCCGGGGGTGGGGAAGGAAGTGCGCACCCATTTCTCGCGCCGAAGGGCGCGAATCGGGGCATGCGCCGGCGCCCCGGGCTTCGGGCTCGCGCGTCGATGGGTCGGGTAGGGATGGGTGACTGGACGTCGGGCGCGGCGTTGCGCCTGGGCGGCCGCGGACATCGCGCTGGTCCGCCGGCGCCTTGCGCCGGGCGGGCCGGCGGAGGTCGGACCCTCAGGCTAGAGCGGGGATCTCGTCCAGCCCGATCAGCCCGTGCCGCAGACCCCCGTGGGAAAACGCCACCCGGGCCCGGCCCTCCCTTGCCAGGCTCCGCAGGCTCAACTATTTACACACGACTGTAAGTTCTTTGGGCCGGTGGAGGCGGCCGCGCATGGGCTTCGACCTGGTCATCCGCGGCGGGACGGTGGTGGACGGAACCGGCCTACCGGCCTTCCAGGCCGACGTCGCGGTCCAGGGCGGGCGCATCGCGCAGATCGGGCGCGTGACCGGGGCCGGCCGCGAAGAGCTGGACGCCGACGGCCTGGTCGTCTGCCCCGGCTTCGTCGACGTCCACACCCACTACGACGTGCAGCTCGATTGGGACCCGCTGGTGACGCCCTCGTGCTGGCACGGTGTGACGACTGTGCTCGCCGGGAACTGCGGCTTCACCCTGGCACCGGCGCGCCCAGACGACGTGGATTGGCTGGCGGGCATGCTGTCCAGGGTGGAGGGCATGTCGCGCGCCGCGTTGGCCGAAGGGTTGCGCTTCGAGGGCGGCAGCTTCGCGGACTACTGGAGCCGCTTCGACGGCGCCATAGGGCTCAACGTGGGCAGCTACGTCGGCCACTGCGCGGTGCGCCGCTACGTGATGGGTGACGCGGCCTCCGAGCGTGTCGCCACCTCCGACGAGATCGCTGCGATGCAGGAGCTGGTGCGCGCCGCCATGCGCGAGGGCGCCATGGGATTCTCGACCTCCCAGATCGACGTGCACGTGGGCGAAGACGGCCGCGAGGTGCCCTCCAATCATGCGGCGCCCGAGGAGGTGATCGCCCTCGCATCGGTGCTGGCCGAGTTCGGGCGCGGCGCCGTGGAGATCATCCCGCGCAGCTTCGCCTCGGGCTACGACGAGGCCGATCGCGCTCTGCTCCGCGATCTCTACCGGGCTTCGGGGCGGCCCATCGAGCTCAACATCCTGGTGCCGAACCCGGCGCACCCGATGGGCTGGCAGGACACCCTGGAATTCTGCCGCGAGGCACAGGCCGAGGGCATCCGCCTGCACCCCCAGTTCACGACCAACCGTCTCGAGCTGCACCTGAGGCTCGCCGACACCTTCGTATTCGACGAGATGCCGGCGTGGCGCGACGCGCTGACGCGCTCCGAAGCCGAGCGCGCTGCGGCCCTGCGCGACCCGGCCGTGCGCGAGTGCCTGCGCGCCCAGTTCGACGACCCCGCGAGCCGGGCCGTCTCCTTCGAGTGGGACGGGCTCGAGGTGGAGGCCGTGCGCGACGAGATCCACGCCGGCTGGGTGGGACGCAGCGTCGCCGAGCTGGCGGCCGAGCGCGGCACGACGCCCCTCGACGCCTTCCTCGATTGCTCGCTGGCGGAGGATCTCGCCACCCGATGGCAGACACGCCTCGGCGACGTGGCGCGCCAGTTCATCGAACACGTGGTGCGCACCTCCATCGTGGACCCGCTGGTCATGCCGGGCTCGAGCGATGGCGGTGCCCACCTGGCTTCGTTCGTCGGCGCCGACTACACGACGCGCCTCTTCGCCGACTGGGTGCCCGAGCCGCTCTCGCTGGAGCACGCTGTCTTCCGCAATACGCTGATGCCCGCAACGGTGCACGGCCTTCGGGAACGCGGCGCGCTGCGTGAAGGCTGGCACGCCGACGTGGTCGTAATGGACCTGAATCGGCTCTCGGCGGGGAGTGCGCGTCTGGTCCGCGACTTCCCGGCCGAGACCGAGCGCTACGTGATCGATGCCGAGGGCTACGTGGCCAGCGTGGTGAACGGACAGGTGCTGTTGCGCGATGGCAAGCCCACGGGCGCCTTGCCGGGCCACGTGCTTCGGGGAGGCTGAGGAGCTGTGAACGAGCCGTCTGCGGCTCGACCTGGATAGGAGATCGGACCCTTGAAGGCTGCTGTGATGTGGGAGAACAATGCGCCCCTTGCCCTGGAGGAGGTGCAGATCGACAAACCCGGGCAGGGGGAGGTGCTGGTGCGCACGGCCGCGTCGGGCGTGTGCCACAGCGACCTCCACGTGATCGAGGGCGGACTGCCGATGCCTCCCCCGACGATCCTGGGCCACGAGCCCGCCGGTGTGGTGGAGCAGGTCGGAACGGGCGTGGCCGACTTCGCCCCCGGTGACCACGTCATTGGATGCATCAGCGCCTGGTGCGGAAGGTGCGAGCAGTGCCTGAAGGGCCGCCCGTACCTGTGCGGCGGGGGTGCCGGGGCGCGGGCTCCCGAGCTGGGGTCGCGGCTCTCCCAGGACGGCAAGCCGATCCTCCAGTTCGCCAATCTCTCGTCCTTCGCGGAGTTCATGCTGACCCCCGACCGCTCCCTGGTGAAGATTCGCGAGGAGATGCCGTTGGATCGCGCCGCGCTGATCGGCTGTGGCGTGACGACCGGACTGGGGGCCGCCCTCAACACGGCGCGCGTAGAGCCGGGAAGCTGCGTGGCGATCATCGGGTGCGGTGGTGTCGGACTGTCCGCTCTGCAGGGGGCGCGCATCGGCGGGGCGGGGCGAATCATCGCCGTAGATACTCAGGCCTGGAAGCTCGAACTGGCGGAGAAGCTCGGCGCGACCGACGTGGTGGACGCCTCCGACGGCGACGCCACCCTGAAGGTGCTGGAGCTGTCCGGCGGCGGCGTCGACGAGTCGTTCGAATGCATCGGCCTCGAAGCCACGGTCCAACAGGCGGTCAACATGCTGAAGACCGGGGGCACCGCGGTTCTCGTAGGTGTGGTCCCGGTCGGCAAGCTCGTCGCCCTCCACGCGGCGGACATCACGCTGCGCGAGAAGCGCGTGATGGGATCGATGATGGGGTCCAACCGCTTCCGCATCGACATGCCGAAGTACGTGGACCTCTATCTGGACGGGCGTCTCAAGCTGGACGAGATGATCTCGGCCCGCCTGCCGCTCTCGGAGGTCAACCTGGCGTTCGATGAGATGCGCAAGGGCGCCGCGGCGCGCTCGGTCCTGATCTTCGACCAGTAGAATGCCGGAGGCAAGCCATCGAATTCGCTGCGAATTCGGAGAGGCCGCCAGTGGGGAGGTGTATGCTACGCCGGATGCGAACGGGAGATTCCATGAGCCGAATCGTGGCCCGCGTGGCCGTCAGCTTGATGCTTGCCGCGCCGGCCGGAGCGGCTCTCCAGACCCTCGAGGAAGTGGACGACTGCATCGACGGCAATCTGCCCGCCGATTCGAGCGTGCAGACGGTGGTGATGAAGGCCCACGACCGAATCGGGTCG
>CAXMOD010000033.1:0-24843 GCA_964194905.1 uncultured Desulfobacterales bacterium
CATCCAGAACTCAGCCAGGTGACGGCTCGTGTTCGAGTTCTCTGCGCGGAAGGTGGGCCCGAACGTGTACACCCGCTCCAACGCCAGCGCCGCGATCTCGGCTTCGAGCTGTCCCGAAACCGTGAGGTGGGCTGCGCGGCCGAAGAACTCCTCGCCTTCCGCCAGCGTGAACATCTCGCCGGCGCCTTCGGCGTCGGAGTTGGTGATGACGGGCGTGTGCAGCAGCAGGAAGCCACGCTCGTCGAAAAAGTCGTGGACCGCGCGCGCCGCCGTGTGGCGCACCCGCAGAACGGCGCCGAAGGTGTTCGTGCGCGGGCGCAGATGGGCGATGGTGCGCAGGTACTCGAAGCTGTGGCGCTTCTTCTGGAGCGGGTAGTCGTCGGCCACGTCGCCCACCATCTCCACCTGCGAGGCGCGGATCTCGAAGCGCTGACCCTTGCCAGGCGACTCCACCAGCTCCCCGCAGACGTCCACCGCGCACCCCGTGCGCAGCGCCAGGACCTCGTCCGTGTAGTTGGGAAGCTCCGGCGGCGCCACGGCCTGCACCGTGGCGAAGCACGAACCATCCGAGATCTCCAGGAAGGAGACGTTCTTGGCATGCCGCGCGGTGCGCAGCCAGCCCCTCACGCGCACCTCAGCGCCGGCCTGGGGGCGCGCGAGCAGTTCGACGACCCGCTCCGCCTCGGGCCGGGCATCGCTCACCGCGACCCTCCCGGCAGCTCCGCGGCGAGCTGCACCCCGCTGGAGAGGAGGCGCAGCGCCGCCTCGGGCTCGAAGGTGGACATCAGGACCTCGTAGGCACGCGAGCCGCCCGACTCGTCGAACTCATCCGGATGCGGCAGGTAGCGCAGCCAGCCGTTGGCGATGCTCAGCACGCAGGCGTACGGCGAGCCGATCCGCTCGCGCCACGCCAGGCCCACACCCACCGTCGCTTCCAGGGGTAGCGCCAGGATCAGGGCGTCGCCGAGGCGCACCACCTGGGCCTCCACCTCGGGGTGCGTGCCCCCAGCGAAGCGCGCCGCGGTGCGGTCGCGCAGGTAGCGCCGGACCCGTGCGCGGCGCTGCCGGCGCTCCTCCGGCGGGAAGTCGCGCGTGCGTTCCGTGGCCACCCGGAAGAGCTCCGCCGTACCGACGTCGGCGTCGTCGGGAAGGTCGAGGGCCGCCAGCGCGTCCTTGCGCCCCGCGCCGAGAGCTGCGCGCGCGGCTTCGGGTCCACCGCCGGAGCCGTGCACGGCGAGCGGCCGCGTCACGTGTGCCGCGCCCACCAGCGCGTCGCCACGCGTCTCGATGCGCGACGCCGCCTCGACCACGGCGACACTGACCTCCCGTCCCAGCGCCTCGACCTCGTCGAAGCCCACCCCGATGCTCTGTCCGTCGACCGCCAGGTCCATCACGCCGCGTGTGCGCGGGTCTACGTCGGCGTGGGCCGACAACCCGAACAGCGCGAGGGTCCCGGGCAACGCCTCTTCCACATGCCGGCTGGCCGCACCCGGCCAGTCTGCCGAGTAGACGAGGTTGTCGTGGCCCAGCACCGTAGGGTGGCAGCCGTGCAGGTAGAGGACCGCCAGCGGCGGGGCGCCCGCGCGATCCGCCGCATCCACACGCACCACCACCACCGAAGGGTCGAGCGAGCCGCCGGAGCGACGTCGGTTGCGGCCGATGTGCGCCTCGCCGCGTCCAACGCCCAGCCGCGCCGGCTCGGCCGCCGCGTGGGAGCGCACGGCTGCGTCGACCGCCGCCTCCAGCAGCGGCTCCACCCACTCGGGCGGGTCGACGCCTGCCAGGATCTGTCCGAGCCCCGTCTCGGGGCCCGAGTGGGTATGGGTGCAGGCCACCAGCACCCGGTCCGGCGCCACGCCCGTGCGTTCGACCACGCGCCGTCGCACGTCGGCTGCCTGCACCGGCGCCATCAGGCAGACGTCGAGCTGCACCCACAACATCTGTGCGTGGGGATCGTCGCCTGCGACGTAGAGCGCCCGGGCGTAGAGCGGATCGTTGCGGCCCTCCGCGCGGCCGGTGCGAGCGCCGTAGCCCATCATCGGCACGCCGAGCGGCGGATCCATCAGCGTGCGCGCGGCTCCCGCTACGAGGCCCATACCCCGATGATGGACAAAACGGGTAGGGAATGACAACCTTTCGCCGCTGCAAACCGTAGGAGAGCACGTGAGTATCGACGACACCCTGCGAAAGAGACGCAAGGCCTTCGAGGAGGAGTTCTTCAAGCGCGAGCAGGAGCGACTGCGCGAGGCGCTCCGGCACAAGCACGAGATCGCGCACGTCAAGGAGGAGCTGAAGGCGGTCACCGGCATCGATGACGACGCCATCCTCGACCGCCTGGCCGAGCTCGGCGTCCACGCGGACACCCTCGCCGCCATCGCGCTGGTGCCCCTGGTGGAGGTGGCCTGGGCCGACGGCAAGCTCGATGCCCCCGAGAAGGAGGCCGTGCTGAGCGCCGCGCGCGAGCTCGGCATCGACCCGCGCCACCCGGCCTACGAGCTCTTCTCCGGGTGGATGGTGCACCGGCCCCAGGCCCGCATGCTGGACGCCTGGACCGCGTACGTGCAGGGCCTCGCCAGCCAGCTCGATGAAGCGGAGCGGGCCGCGCTGCGCGACAAGCTCATGGGCAGGGCACGTGCCGTGGCCGAGGCCGCCGGCGGCTTCCTCGGCCTGGGCAACAAGGTCTCCCCCGAAGAGGAGGCCGCCCTGGGCATGCTGGAGAACGCTTTCGAAAAATCATGACCCCCAGTGGAATGAGGGGACGTTCCCTATTCCCCTGCGGCCAGGCCGAGGGTGTGGAGGGCTTCGCGGATCTCGTCGAGGATGGCGGGATCGTCGATGGTGGCAGGCACCGGCACGTCCTCGCCGTCCGCCATGCGCCGCATCGAGCCGCGCAGGATCTTGCCCGAGCGGGTCTTGGGCAGACGCTCGACGACCGCGGCGCGCTTGAAGGAAGCGACCGGCCCCACCTTGCGGCGCACGTCGGCGACGACCTGTTCCACCACGTCGTCGGCAGTCGTGGCGCAGCCCGCCTTCAGCACCAACAGACCGATCGGCACCTGGC
The DNA here is from genome assembly GCA_964194905.1 of uncultured Desulfobacterales bacterium. Taxonomy (GTDB): domain Bacteria; phylum Myxococcota_A; class UBA9160; order UBA9160; family JAFDET01; genus JAFDET01. The sequence goes on from CAXMOD010000033.1 coordinate 3,062, forward strand.
CCTTCAGCTCATCGGCCACGCCGAAGACGGCGCACTCCGCCACGTCGGGATGCGCGGCCAGCACCTCCTCCATCCCTCCGGTCGAGAGTCGATGACCGGCCACGTTGATCACGTCATCGGTCCGGCTCATGATGAAGATGTAGCCGTCCTCGTCTCGGTGACCGGCGTCGCCGGTCTGGTAGAAGCCGGGGAAGCGCTCCAGATAGGCGCGCCGGAAGCCGTCGTCGTCGTTCCACAGGGTGGGCAGGCATCCCGGCGGCAACGGCAGGCGCAACGCCACGTGACCCGTCTCGCCGTCGGGAAGCTCCGTACCGTCATCGGCGAGGATGCGAACGTCGTAGCCGGGTACCGGCCGCGTCGGGGAGCCGTGCTTCACCGGCTGCGGCTCGATCCCCAGGCAGTTGGCGACGATCGGCCAGCCGGTCTCGGTCTGCCACCAGTGGTCCACGACGGGGACCCCCAGGGCGTTCTCGCACCAGACCACGGTGTCCGGATCCGCGCGCTCGCCGGCGAGGAAGAGCGCGCGCAGGCGACCGAGGTCGTAGGCGCCGAGCAGGCGCGCGTCCGGATCGTCGCGCTTGATGGCGCGCAGGGCCGTCGGCGCGGTGAACAGCGTGTCCACGCCGTGGTCGGCGCACACTCGCCAGAAGGCCCCGGCGTCGGGCGTCCCGACGGGCTTACCCTCGTAGAGCACCGTGGTGCAGCCGTGCAGGAGCGGCGCGTAGACGATGTACGAGTGGCCTACGACCCAGCCGATGTCCGACGCCGCCCAGAAGACCTCGCCGGGCTCCATCCCGTAGACGTGCTGGAGACTCCAGCGAAGCGCCACCGCGTGTCCACCGTGATCGCGCACGACACCCTTTGGGACACCCGTGGTACCCGACGTGTACAGCACGTAGAGCGGGTCGGTCGCCTTCAGCTCGACGCAGTCGGCGGGTGGCGCGCCGGACACCGCGTCCTGCCAGTCGAGGTCGCGCCCGCGTACCAGCTCGGCGCGCGCCTCGGGCCGCTGCAGGATCACGCAGCGCTCCGGAGCGGCGCGGGAGAGCGCCAGGGCACCGTCGAGCAGAGGCTTGTACGCCACCACCCGGCCGGGCTCGATACCGCACGACGCCGAGAGCACGAGCCGCGGCTGCGCGTCGTCGATGCGCTTGGCCAGCTCGTCGGCGGCAAAGCCCCCGAAGACCACCGAATGCACCGCACCGATGCGAGCGCACGCGAGCATGGCCATCACCGCCTCGGGGACCATGGGCATGTAGATGAGGACGCGATCGCCACGCTCGACGCCCAGCCGCACCAGGGCACCGGCCACTTCGGCCACGCGGTCGCGCAGCTCGCGGTACGTGAACGTGCGCACGCTCCCGGTGACCGGACTGTCGTAAATCAGTGCCGTGCGCTCCCCGGCGCCGGCGTCCACGTGTCGATCGAGCGCGTTGTGGGCCGTGTTGGTCGTGGCCCCCTGGAACCAGCGCACGAACGGAGCGCGCGAGTCGTCGCGCACGCGCTCCCAGCGCCGGCCCCAGTCGATCGCTTCGGCGGCCTCCGCCCAGAACTCCTCGGGCTCCTCCAGCGAGCGCCGGTATTCGTCGCGGTAGCGCCCCACCCTCAGCTCCGGCGTCTCGAGTAGCTTCCCGCTTCGGGCTGGCGTCGCGCGCACCACGGGCAGAAGCGCCAGTAGCGCTTCGAGACGGGCCAGCGGCAGCGCCCGCAACGGTCCGGCAGGTCCGGGTGGCTCCACGGCCGGCCGGGCTTTCGCTTGCACAGGGGGCAGTAGCGCATGAAGGGCTGGAGCTGCCCCTCGCAGCCGCGCCCGGCGCACTGGCGCACCGCCCTGGGATCGTGGCGCGGCTTGCGACCGTTCGAGAGGAAGCGCCCCTTGTAGCACCACGCGCAGTAGTTCCACTCGGCGCGCACACCGCGCTCGCACTCGGGACACGCCAGCGGGTAGGCCGTGACGTCGAGAAACGACTGTTCACCGGCGCCGCACCACGGACAATGACTCATGGGCTCGGAGATCGGCCCGCTGCACTGGCGGCACGCGTAGCGCATGCCGAGCGCGCGCCCGTGGTGGCGCTTGAACAGAGCCGACTGGACCTCCAGCGGCGAGGGCGCCTTGCGCGGCAGCTTGCGCCGCCGGCGCCGCGGCGCCGGTGCGGCGTCCTTCTCCACCTTCCGGAACGCGGCCTCCAGGGCCTCGTCGAAGACGACCGCGTCCCGAAAGCGCTTGCGCGGCTGGAACTCCATCGCCTTGCGCAGAACCTTGCGCGCCGGCTCCGGGACCTTGGCCGTGAAGCGCGGGTACCCCTCGCGCGGGGGCCAGTCGAACGGCCACGTCGGCCGCACCCCCGTGAGCAGCTCGTAGGCGATGAGCCCCAGGCTGAAGACGTCGGACGACATCGTAGGACGGCCGTAGGCCTGCTCGGGCGCGATGAAGCCGAGGGTGCCCGCCTCCGTGTAGGTAGCCGTGGCGCTCTTGGCGAGGCGCGAGACTCCGAAGTCGCACAGGGCCGCCTGCCCGTCCTCCAGGATGAGGATGTTCTCGGGCTTCACGTCCCGGTGCAGGATGCGGTGGCTGTGGGCGTGGGCGAGGCCGCGCGCGGCGTCGCGGATCACTTGAAGCGCCACCGGTCCCGAGCGCCACGCCTTCGAGTAGGCGTCGAGGTGCGTGGTGGCCAGATCGGCCGCCATCACGAAGCGGCCCTCGATCCAGTCGGCGTTGCGCACACCCACCACGTTGGGGTGCTCGAGCCGGCTGGCGATGCGCGCCTCGCGCTCCAGCTCCTGACGCCCCCACTCCGCCACCAGCTCCGGGTGCGCCACCTTCAAGGCCACCTTCCGACGCTCAACAGTGTCGGTCGCCTTCCAGACCTCCGCGAAGCTTCCGGTCCCCACGCGGGCTTCGAGGCGGTACTTCCCGAGCATGGACCCTCGGCGCAGGGCGGTCTTTTCGGTCCGGGCCAAGGGCTCCTCCCATCCCACGACTACCCCGCAGAGGTACCCCGCAAGGACCGTCTTCCACAAGGGGGAAGCGCCTGGAAGGACTCCGGGTGGCTTCTCGACGCCGGCTTCGATACACGATCTCCACTGGAGGAACCCATGAGCGCCCCCTTTGACCTCGCCGAAACCGACCGCCTTCTCTCCACGACCCGGGCCGTGCGCAAGCGCCTCGACATGGAACGCCCGGTGGAGCGCAAGACCCTGCTGGACTGCGTATCCCTCTCGCAGCAGGCCCCCACCGGCTCCAACTCCCAGATCTGGCGCTGGGTGATCGTCGACGACCCGGACACCCGCAAAGAGCTGGCGGGCCTCTACAAGCAGGCGGCCGACGCCTACCTGGGAGCCGCCCGGGCCAATCTCGACCCCTCCAACACCCAGACCGCCCGTGTCTACGAATCGGCCTTCTGGCTGGTCGACCACCTCGCGGACGCCCCGGTGCACGTGATCCCGTGCGTGATCGGGCGCCTGCCGGAGAAGGCGAGCAACATCGCGGGCGCGGGCCTCTACGGCTCGATCTTTCCGGCGGTGTGGAGCTTTCAGCTGGCCCTGCGCGCCCGCGGCCTGGGCTCGGTGTTGACGACGCTCCACCTGGTGCACGAGCGCGAGGCGGCCGAGATCCTGGGCATCGACGCCGAGCATGTCTCCCAGGTGGGCTTGCTGCCGGTGGCCTACACGAAGGGCACCGAGTTCAAGCGCGCCACCCGTCCGGCTGCGGACACGATCGTGCACTGGAACCGCTGGGAGGCCTGAGCCCCCGAACCTGACCGGCTAGCCCGCCAGGTAGTGGACGCTGAAGAGGCGCTCCGCGTCGCACCAGGCGTGCTCCGCGCGCCAGCCCGCTTGGGCCGCGAGTTCGGCGAACTCGTCCAGCGCGTACTTGTACGAGTTCTCCGTGTGGATGCGCGTCCCTTCCGGAAGGTGGAACGTTTCACCGCCAACGGTCACCGCCTGATCGCGCCGGCTCTCCAGGTGCATCTCGATTCGCCCTTCGCCCTGCGCGTACAGGGCCACGTGGCGGAAGGCGTCCGTCTCGAAGTCGGCGCCCAGCTCGCGATTGGCGCGCTCCAGCAGGTTCTTGTTGAATGCCGCGGTGACTCCGGCCGCGTCGTTGTAGGCGCCCTCGAGGACGCGGACGTCCTTCTTCAAGTCCACGCCGATGAGCATCCCGGCGTTCTCGCCCAGCAGCTCGCGCGCGTGCCCGAGGAAGGCGCACGCCTGCTCGGGAGTGAAATTGCCGATGGTGGAGCCCGGAAAATAGACGGCGTCGCGCCGGTAGCCGCCGCTCGGCTCCGGAATCTGGTAGTCGCCGGTGTAGTCGGCGCAGACGGGAAGCACCTCGAGGGAAGGATAGTCGTGGTTCAGGGCCGTGGCCGTGCGCTCGAGCTGCTCGCGCGAGATGTCGATGGGAACGTACGCCGCCGGCTCCGTCAGGTGGTCCAGCAGGATGCGGGTCTTCAGACTGGCGCCGCTCCCGTATTCGACCAGGACGCAGCGCGGTCCCAGCGCGTCCGCCATCTCGCCTGCGTACCTGCGCGTGATGCCGAGTTCGGTGCGCGTGGGGTAGTACTCCGAGAGCTCGCAGATCCGCTCGAAGAGCTCCGCGCCGCGCTCGTCGTAGAAGTACTTTGAGGGAATGGAAGGCGGCGTCCGGCGTAGCCCTTCCACTACGTCGCGCTGGAAGGTGGCCGTCTCCGGGCCGTAGTCCGCAATTTCGAGGGAGGTCGCCGGATCTGACATGGGCGCGGAGTATAGCTGCGCACCGCTCCTGGTCGAATGAAGAATCCGCGACGTTTCGTGCAACGCATCGAAACGTTCGCCAACGCGCGGCATCTAATCCGCTTGCCCCGAGCGGGGCCTCAGACTTCGCGCACGACGTCGGCGTCCAGGAACCAGAGTTCGAAGCGCGGCGACGCGGGCAGCCGAAGCGCCTGCTCCACCGCGCGCACGTACCCCGCACCCTGCGACGCGTAGAGCGCGACCTTCTCGTCGAGCTCGGCAGGCGATCCGATGCGGTCGGTCTTGTAGTCCGCCACCACGAGTGCACCGCTCGCGGGATCGTGGTAGACCAGGTCCACGGCACCCGCCAGGAAGCCGACCGGTCCCTGGTCGTCGCCCACTGCGGGCGGCAGCAGCACGGGCAACTCACGCGCCACCACGCCACCCGCGATCTCGCTCAGACGCGTGTAGAGCGGGCCGGCGAGGAAGCGCTCCACGAGCTCGCGTGCGCGCGCCAGCGCCGCGGCACGTTCCGCTTCGGGCAGCGAGCGGATCAGCTCATCCTCCAGCGCGGCGAGAACCTCCGCGTGCTCTGCGGTGGGATCGACCCCCGCGTCGAGCCGCTCGAGCGCGCGGTGTACGGCTGTGCCCACGGACATCGCCGCCGCGCGGGACAACGGCGGTCGGTCGCGGGCCGGGCGCGGCTCGCCCTCGCCTTCCGGAGGCTCGTGCACCGCCCGGTGGGCGTCGCGCAGCGCTTCGTGAGCTCCGGCGGAGACCGCGGCGGAGTATCCGCGGCCCATGCGGGCGGCGGCAGTACGACGCTCCTCCACCAGCGCACGCCAGCCCGCCTCGACATCTCCCTCGCCGAAGAGCGACGTCTGCGCCGTCTCCTCGACCAGGCCCGCTTCGCTGAAGCCGTGCAGACCTGGCGCCACCCAACGCACATCGTCGGCATCCGTGAAGCCCGTCTCCCCCGCCGCCGCAACGGCGCGCAGGCGCTCCTCCAGATCCTCCGGAGCGCGCGACGTGAGCAACGCGGCGTGGCTCTCACCGCTCGGTGACTTGCCGCCGAGCTCACGGGCGCCGATGACCACCAGCCGTTCGCGTGCGCGGGTCATCGCTACGTAGAGCGTCCTCACTCGCTCTGCTGCAGCGACCTCCTCGGCTCGGCTCTCGACCTCGGCATAGCCCGGAGTCGTGGCCCCGAAGAGCTGATACTCGAAGGTTCCACTCGGGGACCACTCAGCGCGATTCTCGCGCGCGTGGCCCGAGCCCTTGTGGAGCTGCACGACGTAGACGTGATCGAAGTCGAGACCCTTCGCCTTGTGGATGGTCATGACCTGGACCGCGTCCTCCACGGCCTCCTTCGGGCGTCCCTCCTCCGCCTCACGGCGTTCCGCCACCTCGAGGCGCAGGATGCGCAAGATCGCGCGCGGGTCGCCCTCGCCGTCTTCGAGGGAGATCTCCAGGTCGCGGAAGAAGCGGTCGAGGTTCGCGACCCTGTAGATGCCCGGACGACGGGACGCCTCGCACGCCTCCAGCAAGACCCGCGTGCGCAGCCTCTCGACGAAGCTGTCGGCCGGGTCCTCGGCGAAGGAACGACGCAGGGCCGCCACGTCCTGGAGAGACGCCACCAGGTTGGCGTCCCAGCCTGCCACGGCCTCGAGGCCGTCCACGTCGGGCGGAAGATCGGCGACCGCCCGCTCCACCGCCGCGGCCAGGTCATCCAACGAGTCCTCCGCCTCGCCGTACAAGTCGGCCGCGATCTCCGGAACCCGCTGCTGCCAGAGCGGGAGCAGAGCCGCGTCCGGAACGCCCACCATCGAAGAGCGAAGCACTGCGAGGAGCGCCAGCACGTCGCTCGGATCGATGATGCAGCGCACCAGCGCCGCGGCCTCCAGAACCTCGCGTCGCCGGTAGTAGTCCCGATCGCCCTCCACTACGAACGGAACGCCCGCACGCCGGAGAGCGTCCAGGTAGGTGCCGAGTTCTCCGGAAGAGCGGAACAACAATGCGACGTCGCCCCAGGCGACGCCGTGGTCGCGGTGAACGCGAAGGATGTCGGCCGCCACGGCCTCGGCCTCGATGGAGACCGCCCCCGCGGCGGCGGGCAGGCGAGGCCCTTCCGCTTCGTCCCACGACCACGTCACCCAGTGCTCTACCGGACGATGGTCGCCGGCCTCGAATCCGCGATCGACCTGGCGAGCCTCGCACACCAACAGAGGTTGGAACTCCGGCTGCAGACCCTCGGCCGGCAACATCACGGGTGCGATCGAGCGCTGGACCTCGGCCAGTACGGCCGGAACCGAGCGGAAGTTCACGGTGAGCCGATCCGGTTCCTCCTGCTCCACCACGCGCCGCACAAACCGCGCGTACGCCGCAAGGTCCGCGTTGCGCCAGCCGTAGATCGACTGCTTGGGATCGCCTACCAGGAAGAGCCCCGGGCGCTCCTCCTGCGGGGCGTCCAGAACCAGACGCTCGAGGATCTCGCACTGCAGGGAATCCGTGTCCTGGAACTCGTCCACGAGCACCTGGCGGATGCGGCTGCGCAGTCTCCGGCCCACCTGGGGCTGCCCGACCAGGAGATCCCGGGTCCCGCGCAGGAGCGACGCAAAGGTTGCCACGCCGCGCGTGCGGAGCTCGGCCTCCACGTTCCGCAAGAGCGGGTGGATGGTGCGGTGCGCAGCGGTCAGGAGATCCGGATCGAGCTTCCCGAGGGCGTGGATCGCACGCCGCAGCTCGCGCGCATCGGGTGCGAGCGAGTCGATCTCGCCGACCAGCTCGGTCCGTTCGCCCTTGTTCGAGAGATTGCCCTTTGCGAGATCGGCGAGGCGGCCGATCCAGCCCGTCTTGGAGCCCACGTCGGGGAGGGTGGCGATCGCAGCACGCAACGTCTCGATGCTGGGCTCCCCGGTCACGGCATTCGCCAGGCGCCCCACCTCCCCTGCCACGCTCTCGGCGAGCCCCCCCGCTCGGATCAGATGGGGCGACCAGCGCTCCGCGAACGCACCGGCGCGTGCGCGCAGATCGGCGAGGCAACCCTCGATGCGCGGCGGCGCGAGCGGGTCATCGGCTATGTCCTCCGCGCAAACGCCCAGCCGCAGCAGATCCAGCAGGGCGAGTTCCAGCTCCGGCGGGCCGTGCCCCTTTTCGAGCAGGACGGCGAGGTCGGCGGGATCCTCCAGAAGGCCCGGCAGCGCGTGCTCCATCACCTCCCGGATGATGGCGCGCTGCTCGCGCTCATCTGCATCCACCGCGAAGCGCGGGTGCACACCGGCCTCGAGCGGGTGCTCCGCGAGTATACGCCGGCAGAAGGCGTGGATGGTGCGGGCCCCCAGGTGGTCGAGCGCGCGCAACAGCGCACGCGCGCGCGGGACGCGCACGTCTTCGTCCGGAAGCACATCGAGGTCGATCCACTCCGGAGGCTCGCGCCGCTCCACGGCCCGAAGATCTTCGGCGGTGCGCATCGCCATCTGCGCGGCCGCGGCTTCGGTGAACGTGATGGCCACCACGCCGTCGAGCACGTCCCGCGCGATGCGGTCGGGATCCTGGGCGACCGCGTCGCCCTGCTCGGCGCGTTCCGCCGCCGCGCGCTCCCATCCTACGCCCAGGGTCCAGGCGACGATGCGCGCCACCAGCACCGCCGTCTTTCCGGTGCCGGCCCCAGCCTCCAGAACGAGCGGCCGGTCGAACTCCGTCTGCGCCCTGCGGCGGGCGGCCGCGTCGGCGTCGCGTGCAGCCACGTCGCTCACTCGGCGCCCTCCCAGAGCCGTACCAGGGCGCGCTCGGCGTCGGAGCGACGCGCCCCTTCGGCGAGCCAGCGCAGCAATCGGCGGCGGGCGGTGGAGTCTCCCTGAACGCACGCGCTCACCACGCTACAACCGTCGCATGTCCTGGGGGCGTTGCCCTTGTCATCGACGAGGCGCGGGAAGAAGACGCCGAGGTGTACGGCGTCCAATGCCTGGGCCGCGCGCGCGCGGAACGCGTCCATGAACTCCGCGTCGTCCGAGCGCACGTCCGCCACCGCAGCCGGCCACTCCGGCTCCCTCAGGTACACGTAGGTGCCGGTCCCGTCCACCGCCGCCGCGTAGGCACCCGCTTGGAGGAGCTTCCCTTCGGCGATCTTCTGGCGCAGGTGTCCGCGTAGGGTGTCGTCCTTCTTCCGATCGCTGTACGGCCTCCCCGACTTGTAATCGACCAGGCGCACGCCTTCGGGCGTACGATCGATCCGGTCCGCGCGGAAGCCGATGGTGTGGAGCCGACCCGACCCGTCGCGGACTTCCACCGATCCCCACGCTTCCACGCCGAGCGCCTTCGCATCGCTTCCCTCGCCGGGCCAGGCCAGGCGCCGCGCGGCTTCCACCAGTCGCCTAGCCGAAGCGACGAGCAGGTTCCCAAAGCCGGGCATGGAGATTCCGTTGTCGCGCATCGCCTTGCGCGCTGCGGCGCGCAAGTGCTCCTCGAGCGCGTTCGCATCGGGCCAGGCCAGCGGCACCGCTTCCCGGTCGAGGAGCGCGTCCAGATCGTCGGAACGCTCACCGAGCGAGTCGCGCGCGATCGCCTCCAGGGCATCGTGCACCACCGCACCCTTGAGAAGCGGCGTCACTGTCGGCAGTGACTCGAGGGCGTCGGGCGGCGCCTCCACTTCGAGGATCTTTTCGACGAAGGCCTGCCACGGGCAACGGCACTGACCCTCCACGCGGGTGATGAAGAGCTTCCGGTTGCGCGGGTCGCCCGAACGACGCGTGCTCCCGACGAATCCCAGATACGGACCCAGTCCACGTTCCGGGCCGCCGCGCTCGAGTTCGGCGAGCACGCGGGCGCGCCCTTCGGCCAGGGCCTCGGCTTCCACCCGCTCGCCCACCGTGGCGGCCCGCTCGCGGGCGGCCGCCTCCAGTGCGCGGCGAAAGCCGCGAGGATCTCCGTGCAGGCCTTCCAGAAGCGCCGCCTCGTGAGCGGGCCGCGGCCGTGCGGGCTCCTCCGGACGCGATGCCAGGGAGCGCGCCTCGATGGGCTCGTGCGTCAGGCGTAGAGGCTCGATCAGAGGCGACGGGGCGCGCGCCTTGCCCTCCTCGTCTACCGACTGCCAGGAGAGGACCACTCGCGGACTCGCCGACACGAGCTGTGCAAAGAGGTAGCGCTCCTCATCGAGCGCCCGGCTCGGGACCGGGATCTCGGGGAGCAGCGCCTCGAGCCGGCGGCGCAGCCCGTCGGGGAGCAGAGGGGCGTCGGTGATGGAACGCGGGAAGACGTCGCGGTTGAGGCCGAGGACGAAGAGGTGCTCGAAGGTACGCGCACGCGCCGCCGTGACACTCAGCACCTGCACGCCTGCGCCACCCCCGCCCAGCGGCTGGGCAGCCACCTCGCTCACCATGGGCCGCAGCAGGGCCACCAGGTCGTCGCGGCTGATAGCGAACTCCGCGGGGATCTCGGCATCGAGAGCGCGCAGGGCCGTCTCGAGGAGTTGGGCGGAACGCTCGTCCGACTGCCAACCCAGGTGTTGCACCGCGAGCGCGCGCAGGGCCGCGCTGTGGTCGGAGAACTCTCCCATGTCGGGCCAGGCATCGAGGTGATCGCCCAACTCCGAGGCCCGGCGCACTTCCTCCTCCAGGATCGCCACCGGTACCCGACGCTTGCGCAGGCGCCCACCGGTGGGCTGGGCCTCCGCCGCATCCTCGGCACCCGCGTCGGCCACGATCCCGCGCCCGACGGGCAACACGAGATGCGACTCGCCTTCCAGCACCGTCTTGGGATCGAGGGCCGCCACCGCGCCGAGCTGCGCCGCTCCGAGGACGTGCCAGGCGATGCGCAGGTCCATCCGCCGACTCCGTTCCAACGTGCGCGCGTCGAGCCAGCGGTCCGCGGCGCAGCCGGAGGCCTCTCCGACGAGGTCGATCAGGGCGTGCAGCCGGCGCTCCACGCCCGCAGCCGGAGCCGACGCGCCGATCCCGTGGAAGGGAATGCCGAGCCTGCCAAGCTGGGTTCGCAGCGCGGCCCGGTAGGGATGCAACGCGCGCGCTACGACACCGATCGACTCGGGCCGGGTTCCGGCCGTGAGAAGGTCGCGGATCGTCTCAGCCGCGGCGCGCACCTCTCCCCTCTCGCCGGAAGCCTTCACCAGAGTGATCTTCGGAGGCGGATCCGCGCCGTGCTCCTCGCGGACCGACACCCCGGAGAGCCGCGTGAGCAGCCGCTGTGTGTACGTCGATCCCGAGTCCAACTCGGCCGGAGCGGCCGGATCGGGTGGCCGGTCGACGAAGACCCGGGCACCGGGGCGCTTGGTCAGCTCCTCGAGCAGGTCCGAGGCTACGCCGGTGGCATCGGCGAAGCCGTGAACGAGAATGGCGCGCGAACGCAGCAGCTCCGGCGCGTTCCTCAACCCCCGTGCCGCTACAGCAAGGCGCCCACCTCCGCTCACCCGCTCCAAGCCGGCGAGTCGGCGCCCGACCTGTGCCGCCACGCGCACCACGGCCCGCGCCCGCTCGCGGGCCGCGTGGGGAAGCGGCTCCTCGGCGATGCACTCGTCGAGGGCTTCCGCGTGCGCGGCGGGGTCGAAGCCCGCGTCGAGGAGATCGCGCACGTCGGCGACCACCACGCTCCATGCATCGCGCATGGGCTCGAGCGCTGCGCGCAGCGCGGGTTCGGCGCGCGAAAACTGGCGGACCATGATCGGCAGCAGGGTGTCCGCTCGGGTACGCGGGTCGCCGGCCTCCGCAAGCACGTCGAGAGCAACCGAGTGAAGCGTCTGCACTTCCACGCCCGCGAGCGCTCTGCCGCGCCTGCGCACCAGGGCGCCCGCCAGGTGCTCGCGCAGGCTGCGCGAGGGCACCACCACGCGCACGGGCTGCGCCAGGAGACTCCAATCGCGCTCCGCTTCATCGCACAGGCGCATCACCTCGGCGCAGAGCAGGTCTTCGGTGGCGCGAACACCGCGGCCGATCACGATCGCGGGTGCTGCGCTGGCAGCGGAGGGGGTCACCCGGCAAGTCTACCGCCCAGCCCCGCGCGGGGCGGCTACGATTCGCCCATGCGACCGCGGATCGGCATAACCCAACGCCTGGATCGGACCGGAACTGACGCGCGCCTCGGCCTGCATCCGGCCTACGCCTCTGCCGTCGAGGCCGCCGGCGCCCTGCCCTTCCTCCTGCCCCACACGGCCGACTCCGCGGCTCTACTGGAACCCCTCCAGGGTCTCCTCCTCCCCGGCGGCGCCGACTTCCTGCCCGAATCGCCCTATCCGGGGGTGGCGTTCGACGCGATCGATCCCGATCAGCTCGCCTTCGACCGGGCCGCCCTCGCCGCCGCACGCAATCGCGGGCTACCCGTGCTCGGCATCTGCTACGGCATGCAGCTCCTGGCGCTCGAGGCCCGCGGCGCTCTCCACCACCATCTCCCGGCCGACCTCCCCGAAGCCGGCGAACACACGCGCCCGGGAGCCGACGCCCGCCACTCCGTAACGATCGAGCCCGGCTCTCGCCTCGCGGCTCTGGTCGGCACCGAGACGCTGGAGGTGAACAGCCGCCATCACCAGGCGGTGTCGCAGCCGGGCGCGGGCCTGCGCGTGGTGGCGCGCGCCGACGACGGCGTGATCGAAGCCCTCGAGGCGACCGACGGCCCCTTCTGTCTCGGGGTCCAGTGGCATCCTGAGCGCATGGATGCCGCCCACGGGCTGGCCCTCGTCGGTGGTTTCGTGGAGGCGTGTCGCCTGGCCGCGTGACGGGTACCCTCCGGCGCTCGGAGGATCTCCATGCGCCGTCGGCTCCTGCTCTTCTGCTTGCTCGCGCTCCCTGTGCTGGCCTGTTCATGGGGAACCGCGTCAGCACCCGACAGCGGTCGCAGCTACGACGTGCGCATCCTGCGCGACTCCTGGGGCGTTCCCCACATCTTCGGCAAGACGGACTCCGACACGGCGTTTGGCCTGGCCTGGGCCCACGCCGAGGACGACTTCCGCACGATCCAGCTCTCGCTCCTCATGTCGCGCGGCCGGCTCGCCGCCGTCGAAGGCCGCGACGCCGCCGCGTTCGACTTCCTGGCGCGCTGGCTGCGGGTGCAGGAGACCGCGCGCGCCCACGGAGAGGAGATCCTCTCGCCCGAGGCGCGCGCCGTGGCCGACGCGTACGCCGAAGGCATCAACCGCTACGCGGCCAGGCATCCCAGTGACGTGCTCCCCGGCGTCATCCCGGTGACATCCCTCGACCTGTCCGCGGGCTTCGTCTTCCAGAACGCAGCCTTCGTGGTGGGCGGCACGCTGGCCAAGCTCCTCGACGAGAGTCAGCCCTTTTACGATCCGGAGAAGCCGCGCGGCTCGAATTCGTTCGCGGTCGGGCCTACCCGCTCGACCGACGGCCGCACACGGCTCGCCGTCAACTCCCACCAGCCGTGGACGGGACCCGTGGCGTGGTACGAAGTGCACCTGCACAGTGAAGAAGGCTGGGACGCCGTCGGCGGCGTCTTCCCGGGCTCGCCCGTCATCCTGCATGGCCACAACCGCGACCTCGGCTGGGCCCATACGGTGAACCAGCCCGACCTGGTCGATGTGTACCGGCTGGAGATCGATCCCGAGAACCCGAGCCGCTACCGCTTCGACGGGGAGTGGAGAGAGCTCGAGTCCTTCGACATCCCGATCAAGGTGCGACTCTGGGGACCCTTCAGTTGGACCTTTCACCGCGAGGGGCTCTGGTCGGAGCACGGCCCCGTCGTGCGCCGCAAGGACGGCACCCACGCGGTGCGCTTCGCGGGGATCGGGGAAGCGGGGCAGCTCGAGCAGATCTACCGCATGAACCGTGCGCGAGACTTCACGGAGTTCCGCGACGCCATGCGTCTGCACCGCATCGCCATGTTCAACACGGTGTACGCCGGCCGCGACGGCACCCTCTACTACGTCTACAACGCCAAGCTGCCGCTGCGCGCCGACGGGCACGATTGGAGCGGCGTGGTGCCGGGAGACCGCTCGGACCTCGTGTGGACCGAGTACCTGCCCTACGACGAACTTCCCCAGGTCTTGAACCCGGCGTCTGGCCTGGTGCAGAACTGCAACAACACGCCTTACCGCACCACCGTCGGCCCAGGGAACCCGCGCCCGGAGGACTTCGACCCCAAACTCGGCGTCGAGACCGGCATGACCAACCGCGCCCTGCGCTCGCTCGAGCTCTTCGGCAGCGACGACTCGATCTCGCGCGAAGAGTTCTTCGCCTACAAGTTCGACATGGCCTATTCGCCCGACTCCGACATCGCGAGGTGGCGCGCGGAGCTGGCGGAGCGCGAACGACCGGACGACGCGCTCCTCGCGGAGGCCTGGGACCGGGTTCTCGCCTGGGACCTGGGCACCGAGCCCACCGACCGCGAAGCCGCGCTCGGCGTGATGACATTCTACGCCTACTGGCTGAAGCTGCGCGAGAACGGCGCAGAGCCGGACGCCATGGAGCTGCTGAAGGACGCCGCCGACTCGCTGATGCAGCACTTCGGGCGGCTCGACCCCGAGTGGCAGGAGGTGAACCGCCTGCGCCGCGGCTCCTTCGACCTGCCCATCGGCGGGGGCCCCGACATCCTGCACGCGGTCTACGGCAAGCCGGCGGCCGACGGCCGCTTCGAGGGCGTGGCCGGCGACTCCTACGTGCTGCTGGTGGAGTGGGGGCCCGAAGGCGTCTCCTCTCGCAGCATCCACCAGTTCGGCAGCGCCACCCTCGACGAGAGCTCACCCCACTACGCCGACCAGGCCGTGCTCTTCGTCAAGCGCATGACCAAGCCCGTCTGGATCGACGAAGCCGACATCCGCGCCAACCTCCAGCGGGAATACACTCCCGAAGGCGCCAGCGCGCCCCGCCCTTGACCGGCGCTAGGCCGCCTCCGCGAACGGACCCAGCTTGCGCCGCTCCAGCTCCTCGGTCATGAGGTGCTGGAACTTCTGGTTGCGCGCGAAGGCCAGCACCACCATCCCGAAGTAGCCGCGCGGCAGCTTGGGGCTGTCGTCGCAGTGGCGCAGCTGCTGGTAGGGACGCTGCGAATGGGCGTGGTGGTCCGCGTGGCGCGAGAGCCCCACCAGCGTGTAGAGCGTGAACCGCGAGTTGGTGTCCCAGGAGTCGACCGCGCGCACGCGCCGTGTGCTTCGGGCGAGACCCCAATGCTCGAAGTAGTTCACGGCTTCCAGCAAGCGCACCGCCACCAGGGCCTGGGCCAGGTGGAGGACGAATGCACCGAAGCCCAGGAAGCCGCCGATTGCTACGGCGACCCCCCACTCGAAGGCGAGGCCCTGCACCACGCGACGCCGGTCGAGCCGCCACGCGCTGCGGAACTGGGCAGGCACCGTGCGCACGAAGAAGCGGTGGTAGGTCTCGCCGTAGCGCGCGGTGGCGCCGTCTTCAGCGGTCCCCACGCGCAGGTGATGGCCGCGCAGGTGCTCGGTGAAGAAGTGCTCGTACAACACCAGCGACATCAGGATGCGCGAGAGGAGCTGCATGAAGCGGTTCGGTCTGTGCATCAATTCGTGGGCCGCGACGATGCCGGAGTAGCCGGAGGTGATCCCCAGGAGCTGCCAACCCACCAGCGTGTCCATGCGCCAGAAGCCGTTCTGGGAGACGGCCCACACCGCGACCGCAATGTTGGCCACCTGGACGGCGAACAAGGCGTAGAGCACCGAGTCGAAGGGCCAGCCCGGCAGCGTGGACGCCGGCTGGCGGGTCTCGGACGGCGCCCGGCCGTCGATGACCACCGAGACGATCACCACCCCGAACCAGGCGAGCGAGGAATACCAGGCGTGGGGAGCGGTCAGCCAGAAGGCGAGCGAGGTCAACGGCAGCACGAAGCACAGCAGGTGCAGGGACCAGATGCGGGCGCTCTCGCCCAGCGACACGGCGAGCGGCGTGGCGCCCGCGGATTCGGGGGAAGTAGCAGCGGTCATTCCTGAACTTCTCGGCAGACCGACCGCGACACCTTCCCCAAAGCTCCGTCCCCTGGGGGAGCTCTTCGCCAAGCTGGCGAACGGCTGCTAGCGGTACGCTCCCGGCTCCCGAGCCATGGAACCCACCTCCACCGACGATCGACGTGCCGTGCTGCTGCTGGCGGTGGGCGCCGCCGCGGGTATCGCGCTGGCCGGCTTCGGAATCGCGCGTTCCGGTGGCGACGGAGGGGCCCTTCCCCCGGACGCGGTGGCCGTGGTGAACGGCCAGCCCATCGCGAGCGAGGCGTTCGCGCGTTTCGCCGACGCAGTGGCAACGGAACGCCGCCAGGAGCTGGACACCGCCGCACGACGGCGGCTCCTGGAGCGCATGATCGACGAAGAGCTGCTCCTGCAGCGGGGCGTCGCCCTCGGCCTGGCGCGCCACGAACCTACGGCGCGCCGCTCCATCGTGGCGGCGGTGATCGCATCGGTCGCCCAGGACGCCGGACGCGAGGAGCCGGGCGAAGACGCGCTGCGCAGCTTCCACGCCGAGCACGCGGAGCGCTTCACCCGCGCCGGGCGCGCGACCGTCGACGCGGCCTTCGTCTCGCTGCGCGAGCGGCCCGACCGCGAGGGCTGGGAGCGCGCAGCGGAGATCGCGCGGCGCACCCGCGCCGGCGGCTCATTCGCCGAAGTGAGCGCCGAGCTGGGCGACCCACCGGCCGCGCCACTTCCCGGAGGCCCGCTTCCGGCGGAGACCCTGCGCCGCTACCTGGGACCGACCGCCGCCCTCGCCGCAGAGCGTCTCGCCCCGGACGAGCCGAGCGACCCCATCCGGGGCGTGGGCGGATACCACGTGCTGCTCGTGCGCGAACGGGTTGCCGGCAAGGTGGCCCCGTTCGACGAGGTGCGCCAGCAGGTGCGCAGCGAGTATCTGCGAGCCCGCGACGAGGCGGCCCTGCGCGAGACCCTCGACGCGCTGCGCGCCGACGCGAGCATCTCCGTGGACGAAGGACGGCTCGGCGCGCGGTGAGGTCCCTCGCCGCCGTCGCGCTCCTGCTCCTGGCGGCGCATCCGGCCTGGGGGCACGGTCGCTCCACGTCGTACTCGACGTGGGAGGTCAGCGAGCCGGCGGATTCCCCGGCCACGGCCCAGGTGCGCGTGCAGGTCGCGTGGCTCGACCTCCAGCGCGCACTCCCCGCGCTGGCGCCGTGGGCCATCGAGTCGCTGGCGGTTCGCGCCGACCTCGCCCGCCAGGTGGACGACTATCTCGCCGGTCACTACGCGCTCGCCGTCGACGGCACGCGCTGCAGCCCGGCCCCCGTCCAGCCGGCCCCCGCGGCCGACCCCACGCACCTGGCCCGACGCTGGCGCATCGCCTGCGCCCGCCCAGGCTCCCTCACGGTACGTGCAACGGGCTTCCTCGACGCCGTGCCCACCCATCTCCACCTGGCCCGCGTGCAGGTCGGCAACACACCTCCGGTGCAGCGCGTCTTCGTGCTGGGCTCCCCCGAGCTCGAGCTGGGCCGCGGCACGGAGGCCGCGGCGGCCAGCTCCGTCGGCGAGTTCGTGCGCATCGGCATCGAGCACATCACCACCGGCTACGACCACCTGGCGTTCCTGCTCGCCCTGCTGCTGCTGGGCGGCTCGCTCGCCGAGATCGCCACGGTGGTCACCGGCTTCACCGTCGCCCACAGCCTGACCCTGGCCCTCGGCGTGCTCGGCGTGGTGGAGCCGCGGGCTGCCGCCGTCGAGGCCTTGATCGGCCTTTCCATCGCGGTGGTGGCCCTCGAAAACGCGGCCCTCACGATGACGGCCCGCGGGCGCCGCACGATCGGCGCCGCCCTCGCCGCGGGGCTCGGCGCGTGCACGCTGGCCGCGTTCGCCGGCCGCCTCACCGTGCCGGCCTCGGCGCTCGTCGGTGTGGGCCTCTTCTCGCTCTGCTACCTCGCACTGCTGCCGCGCATCGCGCGCCCCATCCGCCTGCGCTGGCTGCTGGCCTTCGCCTTCGGCCTCATCCACGGCTTCGGATTCGCCGGTATCCTCGTCGAGATGGACCTGCCGCGCGCAGGACTGGCCCGCGCGCTATTCGGCTTCAACGTGGGGGTAGAGGTGGGACAGCTCGCACTCGTAGCAGTGGCCTGGCCGATCCTGCGAGCCGCCGTCTCCGGTCCGCCGGCGCGGCGCCGGCTAGTCGTGCAGGTGGGCTCGGCGGCAGTGCTAGCCGCAGGCCTCTTCTGGTTCGCGTCGCGCGCCGCGGCCGAATCGCCGTCCGATGCGTTCCGCCGCGCGGTGCTGCTCGCCGAGCAGAGCCGCTACGCGGCGATGATCAAGAGCAACACGAGCGCCCTCGACGCGATGCTGGCCGACGACCTGCTCTTCACCCACGGCAACGGCGTCGTCGAGGACAAGGCGGCCTTCCTCGCCTCGCTCGAGTCGGGCAGCATGCGCTACCGACGCATCGAGACGAGCGACCAGCGGGTGCAGCGCTTCGGCAACACCGCGATCGTCACCGGCCTGTCGGACCTGGCCATCGAAGTGAACGGCAAGCCGCGCACGGTGAGCCTGCGCACCACCGCGGTCCTCGTGCGCGGCGAGGACGGCCGCTTCCGCCTGGTGGTCTACCAGTCCACCCCGGCGCCCGACGAGGGTGGCTAGTCCCCGCCGCTCTCGGCGTAGTGGCGGCCGGCGTAGCGCACGGCCACCAGCCAGAGGACGATCACCGCGGCCGTGAAGAGCGAGAGCCAGCGGATGCTCTCGAAGCTTCCGAAGGCCGCGCTGATCCCGAGGCTCACGCCCACCGCCAACGCCTTCGCGAAGCGCTGCACGAACATGTCGATGAAGGCCTTGGCCTTGTACTTCTCGTCGCGCGTCGTGGGAACGTAGAGCGCTTCCTTGGCGGACTGGTTGATCGAGTAGCTGAAGCTGTTGTCCAGGGTGTTGAGGGCGCTGCCCACGAAGAGGATGGGGAGCGCGAGGAACGCGACCGATCCCGAGAGCGCCGCCAACGGCAGCACCAGCAGCGCCACGCCGACGCCGAAGCGCGTCATCACGAAGCTGGTCAGCAGGAGCTGTACTACCAGCGAAACCCCGTTGGTGATGGCGAATACCGTCGCGAAGCGGCGGCCGATGGCCTCGCCATCGAGGTAGTGGACGATGGTGCTGGTGAACTGGAAGTCCATCACCGTCGAGACGATCTCGTAGAGCCCGACGATCGCCACGATGGAGAGCAGGTAGGGCGAGCGCAGCACCAATGCGGCGCCTTCCAGTGCGGCGTTGCCGCTGGAACCCTTCGGCTTGGGCTCGGAGGGCGCCGGGGCATTCGCCTCACCCGTCGGCACGAGCCGTCCCGCCAGGAAGGCGGCGGCTGCGATCGCCCCCACCAGCCCGAGGCAGATCCACAGCCAGCCACTCCGCGAGACGTCGTCGATGAACACGCGCAGCATGCTCGTGCCGACGACGCCGCCCAGCACGCCACCGAGTCCGACCGGACCGTAGAGCCTCCCAGCCTCGTCCTTCGTCACGCTGTCGTTCAGGAACGCAAAGAAGCTGGCCACCATCAGCGTGCTGAAGAGGTCGCCGTAGAGGTAGAAGCTCCAGATCACGGAACCGCCCGGGTCGCCCGGCGCCAGCGCGTAGGCTGCGTGACCGAGCGCGAAGAAGGCCGCGAACACCAGCAGGAGCCGCTCCCGCCGCAAGCGCCGCGCCAGCAGCGTGAAGATCGTGACGGCCGCGAACGCGACGAACATGTTGGCCACCTTGGCCAACAGCTCGGCCTCGGGGCCGGAGAACTGCCAGCCCGCCAGCCCGAAACCCGTGGTCTCGTAGTGCTGGATGAACTGGCCCTTCTTGAGGGGCTTCAGGATCCAGAAGCTCGTGATGACGAGGAAGAACTGCAGGAACATGAGCGCCGCGAACGCGCGCTCCCCCCTGCGGATGTCCAAGACGGCGCGTAGCGGCGAAGCCATCGGGCCACTCTACCTGGGAGTACGAGCCCCGGGCTACACTCATCGGGTCATGTTCGAGGCCGCCGAAGTCGGACGCAGCGTCTCCAAGAAGGAGTACGAGCGCATCGAGCCGGACCTGCAGCTGCGCCTGCTCGAGGCTCAGCGCGAGGCCGCCGCCGCCGGCATCCCGGTGATCCTGATCGTGGCCGGGGTCGAGGGCGCCGGGAAGGGCGGCGTGGTGAACCGCCTGCACACCTGGCTCGACACACGCGGGATCGAGACCTCGGCCTTCTGGGACCGCACGGACGAGGAGAGCGAACGCCCGCCCTTCTGGCGCTTCGTGCGCCGCCTGCCACCGCGCGGGAGCATGGCCATCTTCTTCGGCTCCTGGTATAGCGAGCCCATCGTCGAGCGCGCCTTCGGAGAGCTGGGATCCGGCCGGTTCGAGAAGCGCCTGGACCAGATCGCGGCCTTCGAGCGCATGCTCGTGGCCGACGGCGCGCTCATCGTGAAGCTCTGGTTCCACCTGCCGCGCAAGGAGCAGCGCAAGCGGCTCAAGAAGAAGGACGACCGCACGCGCATGCCCTTCGTGCGCCGCTTCGCCAAGCGCTACAGCGCCTTCCAGGAGGCGTCCGAGACCGCCATCCGCAAGACCGATCAGGGCGAGTGCCCGTGGCACATCGTCGAGGCGACCGACCGCCGCTACCGCGATCTCGCCACCGGCTACATGCTGCTCCGGGCGCTGCGCCAGCGCCTGGATGCGGAGGAGGGTGTCGACGAGCCCGTGCGGCACACGGAGGTCGCGGTGCCCGAGGTGGCCACCGCCTCGCGCACCATCCTCGACCACGTGGACCTCACCCAGAGCCTCGAGCTCGACGTCTACGACCGCGAGCTGGCCGCGCTGCAGGACAAGCTCAGCCGCCTCTCGTGGAAGGCCTGGGAGCAGGGCCACACGACGGTTGCGGTCTTCGAAGGCTGGGACGCCGCCGGCAAGGGCGGCGCGATCCGGCGCGTGACGCGCGCCATCGACGCGCGCGTCTACCGCGTGATCCAGGTGGCCGCCCCCACCGACGAAGAGCTCGCCCACCACTACCTGTGGCGCTTCTGGCGCCAGCTTCCGCGCGCCGGTCAGATCGCGATCTACGACCGCTCCTGGTACGGACGCGTGCTGGTGGAGAGGGTGGAGGGACTGACCCAGCGCGACGACTGGATGCGCGCCTACGGCGAGATCAACGACTTCGAGGAGTCCCTCTGCGAGAACGGCATCACCCTGATGAAGTTCTGGCTGCACGTCAGCCCCGAGGAGCAGCTCGCGCGCTTCGAGGAGCGCCAGCGCGATCCCACGAAGCGCTGGAAGATCACCGACGAGGACTGGCGCAACCGCGAGAAGCGCGGCGAGTATGAGGTCGCCGTGAACGAGATGGTCACCCGCACCAGCACTTCACACGCGCCGTGGACGATCGTGGCCGGCGAGGACAAGCGCTTCGCGCGGGCGCAGGTGGTGCGCGCCTTCGTGGACCGACTCTCCGAGGACCTGTAGAGACGCCGCCTAGGCGGCGACCGGCGTGCCGCCCAGGCCGTGCCGGTCGGAGAGCCGCGCGCACATCTTGCAGTCCGGGTACGCGCCGTCGCCGGTCATCGGATCCATCACGATGACCGAATTTCGCATCCAGGCCTGCAGGCGGACGCCGCACAGGGTGCGGTCGGACGAGCGGCGCACGTGATTGCGGCCGCCGGGGGCGAGCCGGCTGTGGGCCGGCCTGGTGAAGTGGGTGAACCAGTTCATCGCAGAAGGTAGGTAGCCCCGGGGAACCCCAGGGTGACGCGGAATCTCACTCACCCGTGCGGACGAGCTTGCCATTTGCCGAAACTGGCCGAGATGGAGCCCCACGGGGACAGGCCGTCAGCGTAGCCGGGAGAAGATCCGCGGAGGGCCCATCCGGGGCGCGGGAGCCCAGACGAGCCCCCCGCGGCCTTGACCGCCGTCTCCGGAGCGGCACGAAGGGCCTCCCATGCGCATGGGACCTTCGTGAGTCGAGGGACGTCGGAACCGGTCGCGAGGACCGTGCTCCCAGATCTTGGTGCAAAACCCGTTCCACAGTCCTGCAGTTCCCCTGGGACGACGCCCCTCCGCTCCTCAATCCAAGGAGTTGCAGCTCGGAACGGCGAGTCTCACAAGATTCCGGGGGTGGGGGGAAGGCGGTAGTGGAGTTCCCACCTTGGGAACGGCTTGTGCCAGAACG
>CAXMOD010000034.1:0-9411 GCA_964194905.1 uncultured Desulfobacterales bacterium
CACTCCCCGCCCTGGCGGAGGACGCCGCGCCCGAGGCCATCGCGGTGGGTGGTGCGCTTCCCGTCGTTTCGCTGAAGGACCAGCACGGTGAGGAGCACGTCATCGATGGGTCGCTGCGCGCGATCCTGTTCAGTCGCGACATGGACGGCGGCGGCGTGGTTCGCGCCCTGCTCGACCCCGAGGCGCTCGGCGAGCCGCCCGCGCCCTTCCTCGCCCGACACGCTGCCGTGTGCGTCGCCGATGTACACCGCATGCCCGGCCTGATCCGGCGCGTCATCGCCAAGCCGCGGATGCGCAAGCGCCCCTACCCGCTGCTGCTGGACGAGGAGGGGGACGTCACCGCGGCCTGGCCCAGCCGGGAGGGCCACGCCACGTTCATCCGCCTGGACGGCCTGCGCGTGGTGGAGGTCCTCCACACGGAGTCGCCCGCCGCGCTGCGCGAAGCGCTGGCAGGCGCCGTCGCCCCGTAGGCTCCCAACACCGCGTCACGTCGCTCGCGTCGAGGGCACTCACCTGGTGGAGGGCAATCTTCCGGGCCGGCGCGCCCCCGCGGGGGTCGGCCGGTGGGGCAGAAATCGAGGAAGCTGCGCTTTCCCCGAAAGTTGGGCGCCCTCCTTGCCGATCAATGAGGTGCTTCGAAAGGGGAGCACGACATGCGCATGCTTTGTACCAGCTGCTGGCGAACGGCCCGCCCGGATACCCGGATCGGGGGATCCGACCGGGTCGAGTTGCTCGCCTGGGTCTGCTTCTTCCTGCCCGGTCTCCTCTACTGCGCGTGGCGTTACGTGAACCGCGCCAAGGTCTGCGCGGCCTGCGGCGGCGGCGCTCTCGTACGCGAGGCCCGCGCGGCCCAGCGCCGCGATCCCGCGCTGCTCTCCTGGGGGGGCGGGCGTCTCGTGGCGTCCGGCCAGCTCGGCTGGCCGCGCATCCTGCGCACGCCCACCGCGCGCATGCTGCACGGTGGCTTCGGCGTGATGGTCTTCGGCGCGCTGCTCGTGGAGCGTACCCTGGCCGGCCTGGCCGGTACGGGCTGGGCCACTTCGCCGTGGTTGCCGGCGGCCGCCTGCGCTCTGTGGTTCACGTGGCAGGGGGCGCGGCTCGTGCAGATGCGGGCCGAGAGCGATGGGCTGCGGGCGTTCGACGAGAACGGTCGCCCCCTCCAGGTCGAAGCGCTGCCCTAGC
Organism: uncultured Desulfobacterales bacterium; assembly: GCA_964194905.1. Classification (GTDB taxonomy): domain Bacteria; phylum Myxococcota_A; class UBA9160; order UBA9160; family JAFDET01; genus JAFDET01. The sequence continues at coordinate 1,183 of CAXMOD010000034.1, forward strand.
AGTCGGACACCCCGAGCGCGCCTCTCGTGCATTGCCACGGTCGGGTGCTAAGCCTGGTGCATGGCTCCCCGCGCCCTCGTCGCTGTGGCGACGTGCTACGTGCTGGCCCTCGCGGTCGCCGTCCTGGCGGCCGTCAGCTTCGGACCGAAGCACCCGATCGCCACGGCGGCCGTCGCCGACGTGGCCGCGACCGTCGTCGTCTTCGCGTTCAGCGTGGCGTTCCGGAACTCGAGCTTCTACGACGCCTACTGGAGCGTTGCGCCCCCGGCCATCGCCCTCTACTGGCTGGCCGTTGCCGACGACGGCGTGCCCGGGCTGCGCCAGGCACTGGTCTTCGCGCTGGTGGCGATCTGGGGAGCGCGCCTCACCTTCAGCTGGGCGCGCGGCTGGACCGGCCTCGACCATGAAGACTGGCGCTACCGCAACATCCAGGAGGCCACGGGATCGCTCTACTGGCCCGCCAGCTTTCTGGGCATCCACCTCTTCCCGACCGTGCAGGTCTTCCTCGGCTGCCTGGCCTTGTGGCCGGCGCTGGCGGTGGGGACGCGGTCGCTGGGTCTCGTCGACGCGCTCGCCTTCGGCGTGACCGGCGGCGCCATCTGGCTCGAGGCGCGAGCCGACAAGGAGCTGCACCGCTTCCGCCAGCGCCCCGACCCCGAGCTCGAAGACATCCTCGCGACCGGCGTGTGGTCGCGTTCGCGCCACCCCAACTACCTGGGCGAGATGGGCTTCTGGTGGGGCCTGTGGCTCTTCGGGGTCGCGGCGGCGCCGGGCTGGTGGTGGACGGTCATCGGCCCCCTCGCGATGACCCTGATGTTCCGCTTCGCCTCCATTCCGATGATCGAGACGCGCATGGCGGAGCGAAGGCCCGGCTGGGCGGAGCACGCAGCGCGCGTGCCGATTCTGCCCCGCCTGGGGTGACGGCCGGGGGGTCGCCCGCGCTGCGGGCTCCACTATCCTGTCGCCTCACCCCGCTCCTCGAGGAGACCCCCCGTGACGACTCGCGCCATCACTGCGCTCCTTTCGCTGTCCCTGCTCCCGGCTCTGCTCGCCTGCGGCGGCGAGCCGCCGCCGCTCGGCGCGGACCTCGCCACGCTTCGCTCGCCGCCGGCCGGCAAGGTGGTCGGTTTCGTGGGCGACTATGGAAATCACGCCTGGCGAGGCATCCCGTACGCCGAGCCGCCGGTCGGCGAGCTGCGCTGGCGCGCGCCCCAGCCGCTGGCAGCGTGGAGCGAGACCCGCGAGGCGTTGGCCACCGGAACCTCGTGCAGCCAGTACTCGAGTGTCTTCTCCGGCGGCGAGCGCGAGGAGGGCGGCCAGCCGTCGGGCTCCGAGGATTGCCTCTACCTCGATGTCTTCGCTCCTGCGTTTTCGTCCGAACAGGTCCCGACCGGCGAGGCGCGCCTGCCCGTGATGTTCTGGATCCACGGCGGCGGCAACACCATCGGCAGCGCGGGCTTCTACGACGGCGGCAACCTGGCGCAGAGCGGCGACGTCGTGGTAGTGGCGATCAACTATCGCCTGGGCCCCCTCGGCTGGTTCCGGCACCGTTCCCTGCGCGGCGAGGGCACGACGGCGGGCGATCGTTCGGGCAACTACGCCAATCTCGACATGATCCACGCCCTCGAGTGGGTGCGCAGCAACATCGCTGACTTCGGCGGCGACCCTGACAACGTCACGATCTTCGGAGAGTCGGCGGGCGGCACCAACACCGTGAGCCTCGTGCTCTCCTCTCGTGCGCGCGGCCTCTTCCACCGCGCCATCGTGCAGAGCGGTGGCTTGGGCTCCACGTCGGCGGAGCAAGCCGAGAACTTCCAGGACGATCCGGTGGCCGGCAGCGTGAACAGCAGCAACGAGGTCCTCGCCAAGCTGCTGATGCGGGACGGAACCGCCGCAGATCGCGCGGCCGCCCGCGGCTGGATCGAGAGCCGCGACGATCCGGAAATCGCAGCCTACCTGCGCGGAAAGGCCAACTTCGAGCTCCTCGCGGCGTACCCGGGCGAGTTCGCGGAAGGCATGTACCAATTGCCCGACACCATCCGCGACGGCTATGTGCTTCCCCGCCAACCGGCCCGGGGACGCATCGTGCGAGGCGCCTACAACCAGGTGCCGATCATCTTCGGCACCAACCGCGACGAGAACAAGCTCTTCATGGCCTTCGATCCGGCCTGGGTGAACATCCGCTTCGGTATGTTCCCGGCGCCCAAGAAACAGGATCTGTACGACGCGGATGCCGACGCCCGAGCCCGCGCCTGGAAGGCGCGTTCTGTCGACACCATCTCCACCGAGGTGCGCGCCGTGCAGGGGCCCAGCGTGTACGCCTACCGCTGGGACTGGGACGAGGAGCCGAGCATCCCGTTCCTGGTGAGCGGCCCCGCCGCGGTCGGCGCGGGTCATGGGCTCGAGATCCCCTTCGTGTTCGGGCACTGGGACGTGGGCCCGCAGTCGTATCAGCTCTTCGTGCCCTGGAACGCGAGCGGCCGTGAGACCCTGTCGGAGCAGATGATGTCCTACTGGACCCAGTTCGCGTACACCGGCTCGCCTGGGCGCGGCCGCAACGGCGAGCTTCTGGAATGGACACCCTGGGACGACAGCGCCGATGACGCCCCGCGCTACATCGTGTTCGACACGCCCGGCGACGGGGGGCTCGAGATGTCGTCCGACACCTGGACGATCGGGCGGGTGGTGGCCTCGGTGCTCGAGGACGAACGCCTCGAAGACCCGCGTGACCGCTGTCGGGTGATGGCCGGACTCACCCAGGGGGACTACATCGGGCCCAAGGACTACGCGGCGGCCGGCGGCGGCGCGTGCCGCACCTACGCCCTCGACGCCTATCCGTGGGACGACGTAGCCGCCGGCGGCCGCTAGTAGCCGGGGATCTTGATCGGCCAGTTGCTCGCGGTGGTGCCGCCGTCGACCTCGAAGATCTTGCCGGTCACCCAGTCGGCGGCCGGTGAGCCCAGGTAGACGGCGCATGCGGCGATGTCCTCGGGCGTGCCGAGGCGCGCCATCGGCGTCAACGCCTCCATCTGCTCCTTCAGCTCACCCTTGATGAAGCCGCCGAGTGCGTCGGTCAGCGTGGCGCCCACGGCGATGGCGTTCACGCGCACGCGCGGCGCGAACTCACAGGCCATCAGGCGAGTCAGGTGCGACATGGCCGCCTTGGCAGTGGCGTAGGCGGTGAAGCCCGACTCCACCATGTGCCCGATGGCCGACGAGATGTTGACGACGCAGCCGCCGTCCCCGTCCAGCATGTGGGGGATCGCCTGGGCCGACAGGTGGCGCGCCGTGCTCACGTTGAAGCGGAACGCCTGGTCGAACGCCTCGTCCTTCTGCTGGAGCATCGGCGTGGGGGGCGAGCCGCCCGCGTTGTTCACCACGATGTCGACCCTGCCCAGCTCCGTCACGGTGCGCTCCACAAGCGCGTCGAGCTCGTCGAAGTGCATCACATCCGTGGGCACCACGATTGCCCGCCGGCCGAGGCTGCCGATCTCCGCGGCCAGGGACTCCAGGTCGGTCTCAGTGCGCGAGGCGACCGCGACGTCGGCGCCCGCCTCGGCGTAGGCCTTCGCAATGCTGCGGCCGATGCCCTTCCCCGCGCCGGTCACCACGGCCACTTTCCCATCGAGTCGGAAGCGATCGAGGATCATCTGCACCTCCTTTGCGGGTCGCCGAGCATAGCGGAGGCCTCCTCCCGCGCTGCCGGTCAGTTGCCGGTTCATTGTGTCTCACGTGTCGCATGTGCTCCGCCGAAGAAGGGACACGCGTGTAGGGGGAACAGCGGGCCGTGAACAGATCGATCCTGGTTGCAACTCTCGTGGGCCTGGCGTGGTTGGGCCTGGCCGGCTCGGCCTCGGCCCTCATCGATCCCTGGTCGCCCTCGGATGCGTCGTGGTGGGGCGTCTCCTATCCCGGCGTCGAGCCCGACTACCCCGACGACCACCAGACCGGGATCGCCGACTCGGACATCGTCGGAGACGCGGGACACCCGGGCTTCTACATCCGCTTCGACGACGGCGGCACGCCCGATCCGACCGACGGCTGGATCGGCTACCGCGTGCGCCTCGGCGCCGACACGAGCCCGCCCGGCTTCAACCACTTCCTCGGCGTGGGCATGGACGTCGACGACGACGGCTCCCTCGACTTCTTCCTGGGCGTGGACAACTCCGGATCGACGGATGAAATCGGCATCTGGGCGGCGGGCGGCGGCCTCAATACGTCGCCGAACACCACGACGCTCTCCAACACCCCGCTGTGGAGCGTGACGTCGAGCGCGACGGACTACTCGTGGATGATCGTCGACGGCACCAGCGACCCCAACGGGATCGACGTCGATCTCGACGACGACCTGAATGACGACTACTTCCTGACCTTCATCGTGCCCCTGACGGAGCTGGTCACTGCCGTAGGCGGTGGGTTCGACCAGAACTCGCTGGTCCACTACGTGATCGGCACGTCGAACCAGTCCAACGCCCTCAACAATGACCTGGGCGGGGCCGACGATAAGAACATCGACAAGAACGACGACTGGGCGACGATCGGTGCACTGAGCAAAGAGATACGCGTGGTTCCCGAGCCCGCCGGCGCGCTGCTTCTGGGGCTTGCGTTGGTGGCCTTGATGGCCGCGCGGCGTCGTCGCTAGAGCACCACCTCCGCCATGGCGCGCAGGCTCTCCACGTCGCGGTTGGCCACCAAGAGCGACGTGACCGGCGTCTCCTTCCAGGCCTGGATGCGGTCCTTGATGCGGTCGAGCGGGCCGCACAGCGAGATTTCGTCGGCGAAGGCATCGGGCACGTGGGCCACCGCCTCGGCGCGCTTCCCCTCCATGAAGAGGTCCTGGATCTTGTCGGCTTCGGCCTCGTAGCCCATGCGGCCCATGAGCTCCTTGTGGAAGTTGCGCTTCTTCGCGCCCATTCCCCCGATGTAGAAGCCGAGCATGTACTTCACCGGCATGAGGGCCTGCTCGAGGTCGTCGCCGACGTTCACCTGGAGGAACTGGGCGATCTCGAAGCCGGGCTTGCGGTTCGCGATCTGATCTTCGTAGACCTCGGGCCGGAACGGCGACATGTAGAGCGGCAGCCAGCCGTCCGCGATCTCGCACGTCATCTCCACGTTCTTGGGTCCCTCGGCGCCGAGGAAGATCGGCACGTCCGCGCGCAGCGGATGCGTGATCGAACGCAACGGCTTGCCCAGGTTCCAGGCGCCTTCGCCGTGGAAGGGCAGGGGATAGTGGGGGCCCTCGCTGCGCACCGGCTTCTCGCGGGCGAGCACTTGGCGGACGATGTCCACGTACTCGCGGGTGCGGGCGAGCGGCTTGGCGAAGGGCTGTCCGTACCAGCCTTCGACCACCTGCGGGCCGGACACGCCGAGGCCCAGGATCATGCGCCCGGCGGAGAGGTGGTCGAGGGTCAAGGTCGCCATGGCCGTGGCGGTGGGGGTGCGCGCGGAGATCTGGCACACGGCGGTGCCCAGGCGGATGCGCGAGGTGTGGGCGCCGATCCAGGCGAGGGGCGTGAAGCAATCGGAGCCCCAGGCCTCGGCCGTCCAGACCGAGTCGTAGCCGAGGCGCTCGGCCTCCTGGGCGAGATCGACGAAGTTGTCCGGCGGCTGGGCCTGCCAATAGCCGAGTTGCAGTCCGAGCTTGAGGTCCGCCATGGGGGGTCTCCTGGAGGGTGGGCCGCGATGGTGGCACAGGCCGAAGCGTCCAGCATTGCCTCCCCTCGGGGGATTCTGCGGAAAACGCCGCTTGGGGCTTGACTTAACCGGCAACAAGAACAAAACTAGCGCTCGTTCGTTTTTGAGGAGCGCATGTCGGCCAACCCGCTTCCGATTCCCCTCACGCCCAAGGGCGCGCGCACGCGGCGTCGCATCCTCGACACCGCGGAGCGTCTCTTCGCCGACAAGGGCTACAGCGGCACCACCTTGCGCGACGTGGCCGGTGCGTCGGGCCTGCGCATCCCGAGCCTCTACAACCACTTCCCCAGCAAGGAATCGCTGTACTCGGCCGTGCTGGACGAGGGCATCTCGCCGTTGCTCGAGGCCCTGTCCGAGTACCTGGCCGCCGGGGATCAGCCCCCCGACCGCCGCGATTTCACCCGACGCATTTTCGAGTTGCTGGCGCGTCGGCCCCAGCTGCCGCGCCTCGTGCAGCACGAGGTACTCGACGGTGGCACACGCCTGTCGCCGATCCTGAGCGAGTGGTTCAAGCCGGCCCTCGCGAAGGCCGAGGAAGCCATACGGGCCCTTCCGGGGGCACGACGCTGGGAGTCCGACCAGATCCCGCTGCTGGTGATGGCGCTGTACCACATGGCGGTCGGCGCCTTCACCGTCGCGCCGCTGTACGAGGCCCTGGATCGCGAGGACCCGTTGACGGAGGACGCGCTGGAAAAACAGGCGCGCTTCTTCGCGGATGTGGTCACCGCCCTCCTGCCCGAGGACTGAGGAGAACGATCGTGGACGTAGACGTCGACTTCAAAGACAGCATGTTCTGGGACGACGAGATGCCGGAGCGCTGCGCGTGGCTGCGCGAGAACGCGCCGGTCTACTGGTCCGAGGCGAGCGGCCTCTGGGTCATCTCGACCTACGACGAGGTCCTCGAGGTCTCGAAGGACCAGGATCTCTTCACCTCCGCCGAGGGCGTGCGTCCCGGCAACCCCGTGAAGATCGGCCTCATCGACGAAGCAGAGCCGCGGCACACCCAGCTGCGCAAGCTGATGAACCGCGGCTTCACGCCGCGCATGGTGAAGCATTGGGAGGAGGTCTTCCGGAGCCTGTGCGACGAGGTGCTCGACGCGCTGGCCTCCAGCGGCGAGTGCGACTTCGTCGAAGAGGTGGCGGTTCCGTTGCCGTTGACGCTGATTGCCGAGATGCTGGGCATCCGCAAGGAGGACCGGAGCCGGTTCCACCACTGGTCCGACGACATGATGGCCGGGGCGGGCAACCTGCACCGTCCGGAGATCATGCAGAAAGCCGCCCAGGCGTACGTCGAGTATTCGCAGTACGTGTCCGAGATCATCGAGGAGCGGCGCCGCGAGCCCCGGGAAGATCTGGTGAGCAAGCTGGTGGCCGCCAAGGACGAGGGCCAGCTGGAGACCTACCACGAGCAGGCGGAGCTGTTCGCCGGCTCGGACGAGACGGTCATGGAGCTGGCCAACGACGAGCTGATCAAGCTGCTGGTGATCCTTCTGGTGGCGGGCAACGAGACCACACGCAACGCGATCTCGGGCACCATGCAGCTGCTGATCGAGAACCCCGGCGTTCGCCGGGAGCTGATCGCCCACCCCGAGAAGGTTCCGCAGGCCATGGAAGAGGCGGTGCGCCTCGTCTCACCGGTGCACAGCTTCGGTCGCAAGGTGACACGCGACACCGAGCTGGGCGGTCAAGCGATCGAGGCGGGCCAGGAAGTTCTGGTCGTCTACCCCTCGGCCAACCGGGATGCGAAGCAGTTCCCGAACCCGGACGTCTTCGACATCGAGCGCAACCCGCACCACCTGGGCTTCGGCATCGGCCCTCACTTCTGCCTCGGCGCGAACCTGGCGCGCATGGAGATGCGCGTGGCATTCGAGGAGATCCTGCGCCGCCTCCTCGACATGGAGTACGCCGCAGGCGGCCCGGTGATCCGGCCTTCCGCGCTGGTGCGCTGCTGCTTGGAGATGCGGGTTCGCTACACGCCCGAGCGGGCGGCGGCATAGCGCCAGACTGCCCCTCAGCCCCTAGCAGCGTCCAAACCCCGCGCCCCCGCGGAAAACGCTGCGAGGCCGCCTGCAGCCCCAACAAGGGACTTCGACGCCAAACGCTGCGAGCCCCGTCCTCTGAGCTGTTGGAGTTCCTCGATCGCCCTGACACTCCTTGAGTGAAGGCGCTGCGGGTCGAAGGTTCGCAACCGCCGACGTAGCTCAGTTGCGGCTTGCGTCGTGGACCAGTCGGCCGTTGAAGTAGGTCTGCACGGCCTCGGTTTCGCTGAGGTCGGCCAGTGGGATCTCGAACAGGTTGTGATTCAGCACAATGAAGGTCGCCCGCTTGCCGGCTTCGAGGGAGCCGAACTCCTCCTCCATGTAGAGCCCGTATGCGCCCGTCAGGGTCGCCGCTTCGAGCGCCTCTTCCAGGCTGATCGCGGAGTGGGCCCCCAACGTGCCCGGCGCCTCTCCCCAGGGGTTCATGCGAGTGGTCCAGACCTCGATGTTGGACCAGGGATTGTCCGGGCCGACCGGGAAGTCCGAGGCCACCATG
>CAXMOD010000035.1:0-9030 GCA_964194905.1 uncultured Desulfobacterales bacterium
AGCGCCCGCAGGTATTCCTCGAGCTGGCGGTAGAGGGGCTCGCCGGCGGCGCGATCGGGTCGGAAGGCCAGGTCCAGCATGCCCCGAAGGCTAATAGAGCCAATTCGTCATGCAAAGGGCCAATTCGTCCTTCCGAGAGCAGGCCATCCGGGCCGCGGGATACACTCGGACGTCCACAGCCAGGAGCCTCCCCCCATGAGCGAGCAGGGCCAGAGCGCCGAGATCCAGGGAACGTGCGATCCGCGCTTCGAAGGCGTGCTGCGCTCGTTCGAAGAGAACTTCCGCGCCGAGGGCGAGCGCCACGAGATCGGCGCGGCGCTGGCCATCACGGTGGACGGCGAGCCCGTGGTGGACCTGTGGGCGGGCTCGGCCGACCCGGGCCGCACGCGGCCCTGGCAGAAGGACACGCTGGTCAACGTCTACTCCACGACCAAGGGCATCACGGCGCTCTGCGCGCATCGTCTCGTGGAGGAGGGGCGGCTCGACCTCGACGCGCCGGTGGCGAGCTACTGGCCCGAGTTCGCCCAGGCCGGCAAGGAACGGATTCCGGTGCGCTGGCTGCTCTCGCACCGCGCGGGACTCCCCGCCTTGCGCGAGATCCTGCCGGGCGAGGCGCTCTACGACTGGGACGCCATGTGCACCGCGCTCGCGGCCGAGGAGCCGTGGTGGACGCCGGGCGAGCAGCACGGCTATCACGCGGTGACCTACGGCTGGCTGGTGGGTGAGGTGGTGCGGCGCATCGACGGGCGCAGCCTCGGCACCTACTTCCGCGAGGAGATCGCCGAGCCGCTCGGCCTCGACTTCCACATCGGCCTGCCGGAGAGCGAGCACGCGCGCTGCGCCGACATGGGTCCCATGGCGGCGCCGGACCCGACGGTCGAAGGCGCCAACCTCGCCCACGCGATCCTCGCCGAGCCCGAGAGCATGCTGGCTCGCGCGTTCATGAACCCCCCGTCCATGGCGGCGGGTCCCAACGTTCCGGCCTGGCGCAGCGCGGAGATTCCGGGCGCCAACGGGCACGGAACCGCGCGCGCGCTGGCCCGGCTCTACGGCGCGATGGCCTGCGGCGGCGACCTGGAGGGTGTGCACGTGCTCTCGCCCGAAAGCGTGGCAAGCGCGAGCACCGAGCAGTCCCACGGCGAGGATGCGGTGCTCCAGCTCAAGACCCGCATCGGTCTCGGCTTCATGCTCACCCAGGACCGGCCGGGCGCTGCCTTCGGTCCCGGCAAGCGCGGCTTTGGACACCCTGGCGCCGGCGGTTCGGTCGGCTTCGGGGATCCGGATGCGCGCATGGGCTTCGGCTACGTGATGAACCGCATGGGCCCGCACATCCTGCTCGACCCACGCGCGGTCGCGCTCATCGACGCGCTCTACGGATCGCTCGGGACCGACTCGTTCACGGGACGCTGACCGCCGTTCCGAACACTTCGGTGCAGTGGCGAGTGAACAAAGAGCCAGAACTGCTGGAAGGTGTCTGCCGTGACGTTCACGAGCGCCGGCGCGCATGGCGGACTCGGCGGCGCGTCGGGTTTCGTTGCCGCCCGAGGTGTGCGAGCAGCCCCCAGGGAGATCGTGGCGATCCCGACCAGAAGAAGTGCGGCGAACCCGGACGCGAGCGATCGAAGCATCGAACCTTCCCTCGGTTGCGACCCAGAGAATAGCTCCACCTGCTCCCCGGCATGGCTCGAGCGCGGCTAAGCTCCTCCGTTCATGCCCGACCCCCCCATCGACGGCCCGCCCGACCCGGTCGCGCCCGACCCGGTCGCGCCCGAGGCCGCCCCGCGGGTCCGTCGCCCCTGGTGGCTGCCGTTCCCCATTCCGGAGGGCGTCGAGGCTTCGCACATCCAGCTCCTGGGGCTGGTGTCGTTCGCGATGCTCTTCGAGAACTACGACATCAGCCTGATCGGCGCTGCGCTCCCCCAGATTGCCCGCGAGTTCGGGCTCTCCCACCCGGAGAAGGGCAGCCTGATGGGCAGCATCGAGATGGGCACGCTGCTCGCCTTTCTGGTGGTGCCGTTCGCGGACCGGGTGGGTCGGCGCCGGGTCCTGCTGGGGTGCATCATCGGCATGAGTGTCGGCTCCTTCCTCACCGGGCTGGCGCAGAACGCGCAGACGCTGGCGGCCTGCCAGATCATCACCCGCACCTTCGCGTCGTCCGCGTCGGTGGTCTCGTTCGTCATCGTCGCCGAGGAGTTCCCAGCCGCTCATCGCGGCTGGGGACTGGGCGTGCTGGGAGCCGTGGGCGCCGTCGGCTTCGGGCTCGGCGCGCTGGTCTACGCGCAGGTGGGCTGGCTGCCCTACGGCTGGCGCACCATCTACTTCCTTGCCGGCGCAGCGCTGCTGCTGATTCCGTTCTTCCGCCGCCGGCTCAAGGAGACGCGCCGTTTCGAGGACAGTGCGGCGGCGCGGGAACGCGGCAACCTGCTGCTCGGCGCGATGCGTCCGGTGATGGCGCTGGTGCGCAATCATCCCCGGCGCGCGCTTCTGCTGGGCGCCCTCGGCTTCTTCGCTACAGCGGGACACCGCCCGGCCTTCCGCTTCGTCTCCGACTTCGTGCAGACGCAGCACGGCTGGACGCCGGGCGAATACGCGCGGATGACGATCGTGCTCGGGGCGATCGGCGTGGCGGGGAGCCCGCTCGTGGGGCGCCTCGGTGACCTCTACGGCCGCCGCCTGATCGGCGCCGCCGTGCTGCTGCCGTTCCCGCTGGCCGCCGGCCTCTTCTACACGGGACCGGCCTCCATCATCGGCCTCGGCTGGACGGCGATGGTGTTCGTGTCCATGGCCATCAGCGTGGTGCAGCGCGCGCTGTCCACCGAGCTCTTTCCAACCGGCAGCCGCAGCTCCGCGGGCGGGTGGATCCTGCTGGTCGAGACCCTCGGCGCCGCGCTCGGTCTCTACCTGTTTGCCGGGCTCGAGACGGTAATCGGCGACTGGGGGCGTTCGCTCGCGTTGGTGGCTGGCTTCACGGCGATCGGGGCGGTCTTCCTGCTCTTCCTGCCCGACACCCACCAGCGCGAGCTGGAGACGATCAGCGGGACGCCGGCGCCCCAGCCGGACCCTGCGGGCTGAGCTCGCTCCCGGCCGCTACTCTCATCCTTTCGATGCGCATCCATTGCACATCCCCTCGACCCGGCCTGGCGCCCTTCGCCCTGGCTCTCCTGCTGGCACTCGTCGTGTTCCCCTTCGGCGCCCCGCGGGCCGCGGACACCGACGACGAGGCGGCCGACGAGGTCGTCGACACGGGAGACGAGGAGTTCGTGGACGGAATCGCCGCGCAGGTGGGCTCCGACATCGTGCTCGCCTCCGAGGTGTACCGCTTCTCCCTGCCGCTGGAGAAGAAGATGCGCGACGCCGGTGCGCCCGAGGAAGAAGTCGTGAGGCTGCGCGCCGACCTGCTCGAGCGCATGATCGAGCGCCGCCTGATCGAGCAGGCCGTGCGCCGAGTGGAGATCGACGCCACCGATGGGGAGATCGACACCGCCATCGCGTCGATCGCAGGTGAGAACGGACTCACCCCCGACCAGCTGCAGCAGACCGTCGTGGCCAAGGGCATGACGTACGAGGCGTACCGCGAGCAGATCCGCGGCGAGATCCAGCGCCAGAAGCTGGTGTCCAGCTTCGTGCAGGCGCAGATTCGCGTGGACGAAGAGGAGGTTCGCGCCCTCTACACCAAGCGCTACGCGGACCAGCCCAAAGGCGGCGAAGAGGTGCGCCTGCGCCACATTCTCGTCCCGTTCGGCGCCGACAGCGGCCTCGCCGAGGAGGAGGCGTGCGGCAAGGCCCGCGGCGCGCGCCAGCGCGTGCTCGGGGGCGCCGACTTCGCCGAGGTCGCCGCGGCGGTCTCTGCGGTCAACGCGGAGTTCGGCGGAGACGTGGGCTGGGTGCACCTGGCCAACCTCGCGGCGTGGATGGCTGTTCCGGTGAGCGGCATGAAGGAGGGCGAGGTGAGCGACGTCATCCGCATGCCGTTCGGTTGTAATGTGCTGTTCCTGGTGCAGCGCCGGAAGTTCCTGCCCAAGACCTTTGAGCAGGCCCGGGAATCGCTCCGCGACGAGCTGTTCCAGGCAAAGATGGCGACCGAGTATCAGACCTTCGTGGACACCCTGCGCGAGCAGACGTACATCGAGCGCAAGGGCATGTTCGCGGACGCAGCACCCATCCTGTCGGATTCCTACCAGCCGTAGTGGCCGCGCCGTCCGACGCCGAGCTGATCCGGATCCGCGGCGCCCGCGAGCACAACCTCCAGAACGTCGACGTGGATCTTCCCCGCGAACGGCTCGTGGTGATCACGGGCCTCTCCGGCTCGGGGAAGTCGTCGCTCGCCTTCGACACGCTCTACGCCGAGGGGCAGCGTCGCTACGTGGAGTCGCTCTCCGCCTACGCGCGCCAGTTCCTCGACCAGCTTCAGAAGCCGGACGTGGAGGACATCGACGGGCTCTCGCCGGCCATCTCGATCGAGCAGAAGACGGCCGGGCGCAGTCCGCGCTCCACTGTCGGCACGATCACCGAGATCTACGACCACCTGCGCCTGCTCTACGCGCGTGTGGGTCGGCCTCACTGTTGGGAGTGCGGACGCCCCATCGCCGCCCAGACGGTGCAGCAGATGACCGACCGCGTGCTGTCGCTGCCGGAGGGCACGCGGGCGCAGATCATGGCGCCGGTGGTGCGCGGGCGGAAGGGCGCGTACCGCAAGGAGCTGGCCGAGTTTGCGCGCCAGGGCTTTGTGCGCGCGCGCATCGACGGCGCGTTCGAGGAGCTGGCCGACGAGATCCGGCTGGCCCGCGGGGCGCCCCACGACATCGACCTGGTGGTGGACCGCATCGCCGTGCGCCCGGACGCCGCGGCGCGCGTGGCCGAGTCCCTGGAGACGGCCCTGCGGCTGGCGGGCGGACTCGTCACGGTGGACGTGGGACCCGGTGCCGAGGAGTGGGTGCTCTCGCGAAGCGCGGCGTGCGTGGCGTGCGGAAACTCGTTCCCGGAGATCGCGCCGCGCCTCTTCTCGTTCAACAGCCCGGCCGGCGCCTGCCCGGCGTGCGGCGGCCTCGGCACGAGCCGCGAGATCGACCCGGCGCGGCTCGTACCCGACGGCAGCCGGAGTCTCGCGCGCGGCGCCATCGAGCCGTGGACCGGACGTCGGCGCCGCTACTACACCCAGCTGCTCGAGGCGGTGGCCGAGCACCTCGGGGTGGACCCCGAGGTGCCTTGGGACACGCTCCCCGCCGACGCACAGCGCGCCGTGTTCGAGGGCACCGGCAGCGCGGAGATCACCTTCGTGTGGGAGCGCCGGCGGCGGCGCCAGACCGTGCGGCGCCGTTTCGACGGCGTGCTCGGCGACCTCGAGCGCCGGCGCCGCGCGGGCGAAGAGATCCCCGACCGCTACCTGGCGCCGCGCCCTTGCGACGCCTGCGAGGGCACGCGCCTGCGCCCGGAAGCTCGCGCCATCGCGCTGGGCTCGCTCTCGATCGACGCACTAGTCCAACGCTCGGTGGCCGAGGTGACGCGCTTCCTCGACGACCTGGTCCTCGAGGGCACCGAGCACACCGTGGCGGAACGTGTGCTGTCGGAGATCCGCGAGCGCCTCGCCTTCCTGGCCGACGTGGGCCTCGACTACCTCACCCTCGACCGTCCCGCGGCGACCCTCTCGGGCGGCGAATCGCAACGCATCCGTCTGGCCACCCAGGTGGGCGCGAGCCTGATGGGCGTCCTCTACATCCTGGACGAGCCGTCCATCGGCCTGCATGCCCGCGACCACGCGCGCCTGCTCGACGCGCTGGTGCGCCTGCGCGATCTCGGCAACAGCGTCGTCGTCGTGGAACACGATGAGGCGACCATCCGCGCCGCCGACCACGTCCTGGACATGGGGCCGGGCGCGGGCATCCACGGGGGACACGTGGTGGCGCAGGGCCCACCTGAAGCGATCGAGGCGAACCCGGAGAGCCTCACCGGCGCCTACCTCTCCGGACGCCGCGCCATCGCCGTACCCAGCCGGCGGCGTCCCGCCCGCGACAAGGCGCTGGTGATGATCGGCTGCCGCCAGCACAACCTGCACGACGTGACGCTGCGCGTACCTCTCGGTCTGTTGGTGGCCGTGACGGGTGTTTCGGGCTCGGGGAAGTCCACCCTGGTCAGCGACACCCTCTACCGCGAATTGGCGCGGCGGCTGCACGGCGCCAAGGAGCCGCCGGGCGGGTTCGGACGATTGCGCGGCGCCGACGAGATCGACAAGGTGGTGGACGTCTCCCAGGCGCCCATCGGTCGCACCCCCCGCAGCAACCCCGCCACCTACGTGGGCCTCTTCGACGTGATCCGCCGCCTCTTCAGCCAGGTGCCCGAGGCCCGTGCGCGCGGCTACGGCCCCGGCCGCTTCTCATTCAACGTGAAGGGCGGGCGCTGCGAGTCCTGCCAGGGAGACGGCGCGCTGCGCGTCGAGATGCACTTCCTGCCGGACATCTTCGTGGACTGCGAGGTCTGCGCAGGACGGCGCTACAACCGGGAGACCCTCGAGGTCACCTACAAAGGCAAGAGCATCGCCGACGTGTTGGAGATGAGCGTCGAAGAGGCGCTCGTGCTCCTCGAGAACGTGCCTACCGCGCGCCGCCCGCTGCAGACGCTGCACGATGTGGGGCTCGACTACGTGCACCTGGGCCAGCCGGCAACGACACTCTCGGGCGGCGAAGCCCAGCGGATCAAGCTGGCACGGGAGCTCTCACGCAAACAGAGCGGGCGCACGCTCTACATCCTCGACGAGCCGACCACCGGCCTCCACTTCGCCGACGTGGAGAAGCTCCTCGAGGTACTCTCGGAGCTGGTGGACCGCGGCAACACGGTGCTGGTCATCGAACACCAACTCGACGTGATCAAGACGGCCGACTGGGTCATCGACCTGGGTCCCGAGGGCGGCGAGAAGGGTGGCGAGATCGTCGCCGAGGGCACGCCCGAAGAAGTGGCGCAGAACCCGCTCTCCTACACGGGGCGCGCGCTGGCGCCGCTCCTGTTCGGTCCGCGGACCGACGCGAAGGCCTAGCGAGCGAGCGAATCGTCCAGAGCAGCCGCGGCCGGCGGCGACGCATCGCACTTCCAGTCGTCGCCGGATGCACACCCGGGACCTGATCCCCTGGGGGCTTCCCTCTCGCCGCCGTGATAGCATCGGCCGCGGCATGAGCCAGGAAGTCGGCTTCTTCGGAGAGTTTTCGAAGGAAGACGTGGAAGCCCTCCGCGCTCTCGCGATCCTCGAGGACGTCCCGCGCGGCGAAGAGATCTTCCGGCGCGGCGCCGAAGCGGCCAGGCTCTACTGGGTGGAGCGGGGACGGGTCCGGGTGATGGTGACCTCGCCGGCCGGGCGCGACCTGGTGATCCGCCAGTTCGGACGCGGCGAGGTCTTCGGAGAGATCGCCCTGTTCGCGGGCACGCCGCGCACGGCCACGGTAGTCGCGGCTTCACGCGCCACCGTCGCCTCGGTCGACGCCCGCGACCTGCGGCGCCTGCTGGAAGAACGCCCGCGCATGGCGCTGCGGCTGCTCTCGGTGTTCGCCGACCGCCTGCGCCTCACGACCGACGCTCTCGAGGACAGCTACTTCCTGACCATGCGCGCGCGCCTCGCCAAGACATTGCTCTCGCTGGCCGAAGAGATCGGCAAAGACACCGGCCAGGGCACGCTGATCCCCGAGCCGGTCTCCCAATCCCTGCTGGCGCGCATCGTCTACGCGACGCGCGAAGAGGTGAACCGCGAGCTGCGCCGGTGGGAGCAGAAGGGCTGGCTTCGCCGGAAGGACAACCTGTTCGAGATCGTCGACGAAGAATCGGTCGCTGAGCTGCTCTGGAAGCCGCGCAAGGGGAACTGACGTCGGAGGCGAAGGCCGCGGTGGGGACACTGGCCCTCCGCTCCGCACTCTCGCGCAGCACCGCGGGGGCGAACACGCGGCTTCGAGGCTCCTATCAGTCGCTCCGGGCCAGTGTCCCCACCGCGGCACGCACGTGTTCGGTCACGGTGTCCGGATCCGCGCCGGCGTCCACCCGCACGATCCACGGGCGCTCCAGCTCGGCGAAGATCGCGGCCACGCGTTCGAGGAACGCCTGGTTCTCGAAGTCCGGGTCGGCGGCAACGCCGCGACTTCGCGCCCGCGCCAAGCCGGCGGCGGGATCGATCTCCAGGATCAGCGCCAGGTCCGGAATCGGGAAGCGCGTCTCGCTTTCGGTGAGGATGGCGCGCCAGTCCAGTCCACGCGCGCCCTGGTAGGCCACGGTGGAGAGGAAGTAGCGGTCGCACACGACCGTGCGGCCGGCGGCGAGGGCGGGTGCGATCTCGCTCTCCACGTGGGCCTCGCGGTCCTCCATGAACCAGGCCAGCTCCTGCGCGGGCTCGATCTTCTCGCCCGAGCGCGCCCTCTCGCGAATACGCCGACCGACGGGGCCGTCGGTGGGCTCGCGCGTGGCGAGGACGTCGTGTCCCTCGGCGCGCAGCTCGGCGACGAGGCGCTCCACCTGGGTGCTCTTGCCGGCGCCGTCGATGCCCTCGACGACCAGAAAGGAACCCGACTTCACGGGCGGTTCGTCGCCGCGCGTTCACGCGACGGCCGCCGCGCGGCCGTGCGCAGCGCGCAGGGCCGCGCGCGCGCCCCCCAGCGCCCGGCACGAGGCTTGCTGTAGAGGAGAGCCAGCTGGTTGCCCCTCATGGGACCGGGGGCTTGCCGGCACGGAGTCGCCGGGCGGCGGCGGGGGGTTTTTCGGCGTGGGTTCAAACAACAACGGGGTGAAGCCCACGTCGTGTCGCCGCCCGGCGTCTCCATTCGATCGCTCAGCCGGGGAGCTTCCCCACGAGCTGGAAGGCGATCACGAGGCCGTAGATCGCGATCGACTCGATGAGCACCATCCCGAGGATGTAGTTGACGAACATCGAGCCGGCAGCGCCGGGGTTGCGGGCGATGCCCGCGGTCGTGTTGCCCGCCGTCAGGCCCTGACCGATTCCGCAGCCGAGGCCCGCGAGGCCCACGGCCAGACCGGCGCCCAGGCCGTAGCCCCAGTACGACG
>CAXMOD010000036.1:0-9147 GCA_964194905.1 uncultured Desulfobacterales bacterium
GCTGATCTTCCGCCCGGCCCACTGGGTCGCCCACTTCGAGCCGTTCACTACGCTCTTCGGGCACGATCACGACGACGAATACTGAAGCGCGGCGCGCGTTTCAGTTGTCGTTCATCTTCATTCCGGTATGATATTTGCATATGCAGTTTGTCTGCGCTGAACATCGCGCGTTGCGCGGTCGTCGGGCAGGGCGGCGCGTCGCATCCGCATTGGCGTTCCTGTCCTCGATCGCACTAGCCGCACTCGCTCCCGGTGCGTCGGCGCAAGAATCGGGGGCTGCTTCTCTTCATCTCGGCGCGATGACCTTCGTCGCGACTCGCGGCGACGAGAACGAGATGGTGCTGCGCGCCGAGAAGGCGCACATGCCGCCCGGCGCCGAGGTCGCGCAGCTCGAAGGCGTGCATGTCGTGATGCACAACCCGAACGGTGCCGGCACGTCGTTCGAGATGACCTGCCAGCGCGGCGACCTGCAGCTGGATTCCGCCGACTTTCACGCGGAGGGAGACGTGGTGGGCCGCATGGCCGACGGCCGGCGCATCTTCACGCCGAGCCTGGACTACCACAGCGACAGCGGCATGGTCACGTCCGACGCGCCAGTGCGCGTCCGTGAACGTGGCCACACCATGCGGGGCCGCGGGTTCAGATACAACCTTCGAAACGGGCACTTCGTCCTTCGGGGCGGGGCGAGCGTCGTCCAGGAGTAACGCCCGTGCGTCCGATCGCCCCGCTGCTCTTATGCCTTGCGCTCGTCCATGCGCCGCTGCGCGCGGACGCGGCTGGGGTCGAAGCGCTGTCCATCCTGGTCGCCCCGTTCGAGGTGGTTGCGCCTCCGGGCGCACCGTTGCCGGATGTGGCCATCCTTCTCGCCGATCGTCTCGGGACGAAAGGGCTGGGCCGAGTCGTCGGGCCTTCTGCGCTATCGATCGAAGCCCAGGCGGAGCCGAGCGCCGAAGACGTGAAGGCCTGGGGGAGTCAGGCCCAGGCTGATCTCGTGGTGGTGGGACGCTCCACGCGCCTGGGCCGTCGCATCAGTCTCGACCTTCGCGTGCGTTCCAGCGAGGACGGCAGCGTAGTAGGCACCTACGTGGCCGAGGCGCCGCGGCCCGAGGATCTCGGGCGCGCCGTGGAGGAGTTGGCCACGGACATCATCGACTCGGCCGAGCTCACGTTCGCTGGCGGTGGTTCCACCCAGATGGCCGCCGTCTCCGCGGCACCCGCTGGAGTGCCCCGAGTCTCCGACCAGGGTAGCCCGGACGCCGGGCCCGATGCGGGCGGGGTGAGCGAGCCGTCGGCCGGTTCGACGCGGCCCGCCAAACCGGCTCCGCTCGCCATCCAGTCCGACGAGATGGAGGTTCTCCAGGGAGACGACGGCACGCGCCGCTTCCTCTTCCGCCGCAACGTGCGGCTCGTGCAGGGGGACATGCGCGTGTTCTCGAGGCGTATGGAGGCCTTCTATCCCG
Organism: uncultured Desulfobacterales bacterium; assembly: GCA_964194905.1. Lineage (GTDB taxonomy): Bacteria > Myxococcota_A > UBA9160 > UBA9160 > JAFDET01 > JAFDET01. Next base: position 1,461 of record CAXMOD010000036.1, read on the forward strand.
CGGGCGCCGTGGGCGGGCCCAATCGCATGGTGGCCACCGGCGGCGTGCGCCTGCGTCAAACGGGACGCAAGGCCAAGTGCGATCGCGCGACCTTCTACCCCCGCGAGAGCCGCGTGGTCTGCGAGGGCGACGACGCGGAACTCATCCAGGGCACCGACCGTGTGCGCGGTCGCGAGATCGAGTTCTTCCTCGATACGGATCGCATGATCGTACGCGGCGGCGCGGACGTGTTTCTCGAGCCCGGAGCGGGAACCGACAACCCGAACGAGCCGGTGGCTGCGCCTGCGGAGGGCGCCGAGTGAGCACGCTGCTTCAGGGGCGTAAGCTGGTGAAGCGCTACGGCAGCAAGACCGTCGTGTCCGGTGTCTCCGTGGAGGTGGGTGCCGGCGAGGTGGTCGGGCTGCTCGGTCCCAACGGGGCCGGCAAGACCACCACCTTCGGGATGATCATGGGCGCCGTGCGTCCCAACGGGGGCAGTGTGGAGCTGGGCGGTGAGGACATCACCGACCTCCCGATGTACCGCCGGGCGCGCCTGGGCATCACCTACCTTCCCCAGGAGGCCTCGATCTTCCGGAAGCTGTCCGTGGCGGACAACGTGATGTCCATCCTGGAAACGGTGGAGGGGGATCCCGCGGTGCGGCGCCAGCGCCTGAACGAGCTTTTGGCGGAGCTCGGTCTTGCCGAAAAGGCAGGGCAGCGAGGAGACTCGCTATCCGGCGGCGAGCGGCGGCGGGTGGAGATCACCCGGGCGCTCGTGCTGGATCCCAAGTTCATGCTGCTGGACGAGCCCTTCTCGGGCATCGACCCCATCGCGGTGATCGACATCCAGAAGATCGTGGAGCAGCTCAAGGCACGGGGGATCGGGATCATCGTCACCGACCACAACGTTCGCGAGACGCTCTCCAGCTGCGACCGTGCCTACATCATCAAAGATGGCGTGATCCTGCGGGAGGGCGTGCCCGAGGAGATCGCTTCGGATCCGCAAGTGCGCGAAATCTATCTGGGGGAGAACTTCCGGCTCTCCTGAGCTGCAGTCGAATCATGGCCCTCGAGCTCAAACAGCAATTGCGTCTCAGCCAGACCCTGGTGATGACGCCGCAGCTGCAGCAAGCGATCAAGCTGTTGCAGTTGTCACAGCTGGAGCTGGTGGACATGGTGCAGCAGGAGCTCCAGGAGAACCCGGTCCTGGAGGAGGTGCTCGAGGCGGACGAGGACCGTACCGCCAGCGAGGCCCGCGAGAGCGGCCAGATGGAGCTGGAGAAGGAGCTGCCGGAGGCGCAGGCCGCGGAGACCGCCTCCAACCAGGAGGCCACCGACGCCCAGAAGATCGAGGACATCGACTGGCAGAGCTACATGGAGGCCCATCCGCAGACGGCGCCCGGAGTCATCCGCGACGACGACGAGCGTCGCTCGCTGGAAGCCACCCACACCCGCCGCGAGACCCTCGCGGAGCACCTGGAGTGGCAGCTCCAGCTCTCCGACCTCTCCGGCGACGAACGTGCGGCCGGCGAGTGGATCATCGGCAACATCGATGAGCACGGTTACCTGAAGAGCGGGTGTGATGAGATCGCGCGGCAGGCCGGTGTTCGTGAGGTGACGGTGGAGCGGGCGCTGGCCCGGATCCAGACCTTCGACCCCACCGGCGTGGCGGCCCGAGACCTGCGCGAGTGCCTGATGACCCAGATGACCGTGTTGGGCATGGATGACCCCCTCGTGGTCGCACTGGTGGACAAGCACCTGGACGGGCTCCAGAGGCGGGACTTTCGTGGCATCGCCCGGTCTCTCTCGGTGACCGTGGAGGAGGTCGCGGCCGCTTCGCGCGTGGTGGGCAGCCTCGAGCCGCGGCCGGGCCGGCCCTTCGGTGGCGAGGACCCGATCTACATCGAGCCGGACATCTACGTGTACAAGGTGGCCGACGATTTCCATATCGTCCTCAACGAGGACGGCCTGCCCAAGTTACGCGTCAGCAACCTGTACCGCGATGTTCTGTCCAACCGAGACGGCGTCGGCAAGGACACGCGCGACTACGTTCGCGACAAGATGCGGTCGGCCTTGTGGCTCATCAAGTCGATCCACCAGCGCCAGCGAACCATCTACAAGGTGATGCAGAGCATCATCAAGCACCAGCGGGAGTTCTTCGAACGCGGAGTGGCCCACCTGCGCCCCCTCAACCTCAGGGACGTGGCCGAGGACATCGAGATGCACGAGTCCACGGTCAGCCGGGTGACCACCAACAAGTACGCCAACACCCCCCAGGGCATCTTCGAGCTGAAATACTTCTTCAATTCCAGCATCAACCGCTTCGAGGGCGAGGCGGTGGCCAGCGAGAGCGTCAAGGACCGCATCCGGAAGATCATCAACAGCGAGGATGACCACCGACCCCTCTCCGACCAGCGCATCGCCGAGATGCTGAAGGCCAGTAACATCGATATCGCCAGGCGGACCGTCACGAAGTACCGTGAGGCGATGAACATCCTGTCCTCCACGAAACGGCGGCAGATCGGGTAGGGCTGGAGTCCCGTATGAAAATCATGGACATTCTCGTGAGGGACGCCGTGGTGCTCGACCTGGCCTCCAAGGAGAAGGGCGACGTGCTCCGGGAGATGGCCCAGGCTCTGGCCGAGGCCGAGCCCGGCATGGACGGGGCCGCCCTGCTGCGTGTGCTGGAGGAGCGTGAGGCGCTCCAGAGCACAGGCATCGGAGAGGGGGTCGCGATCCCCCACGGCAAGCTCCCGGGCCTTCACCGCCTGATCGCGTCGTTTGCCCGCAGCCGGGCCGGCGTGGACTTCGACTCCATCGACGGTCAGCCGACCCAACTGTTCTTCCTCCTCGTGGTTCCCGAGCACTCCGGGGGGCAACATCTCAAGGCCCTGGCTCGCATCTCGCGCTTCTTCCGCGATGCCGCCTTCCGTTCGCGCCTGGGCGATGCGGAATCCCTGGACGACGTCTGCCGGGCCATCGAGGAGGAGGACGCCAAGTTCTGACGGGATGGGTGACGAGGCCCAGACCCACGGCGTTCTCGTAGAGGTTCTCGGCGTGGGGATCCTCCTGCTCGGGCCCAGCGGCATCGGCAAGAGCGAATGCGCGCTCGAGCTGGTGACCCGCGGCCACCGCCTGGTGGCCGACGACGTGGTGAGGTTGCGAAACGTGGAGGGGCGGCTGGTGGGCAGCGCTCCGCGCCGAATTCGCCACTACACGGAGATCCGCGGCATCGGCATCCTGTACGTGCCGGACCTCTACGGGCCGGACGCGGTGCGCGAGGAAGGGGAGGTGGACGTGGTCGTGCGCCTCGAGCAGTGGCGCAAGGGCGCCGATTACGAGCGGGTGGGGATCGACAGGGCAGTGGAGACCCTGGCCGGTGTCGAGCGTCCCTGCCTGCTGCTGCCCGTGCGGCCGGCGACCAGCATGGCGACCCTGCTCGAGGTGGTGGCCCGCGACCACCGTTCCCGCCGCCGCGGCAGCGATGCCGTGCGTCGCCTGACGCGCGTGGCCGAGGAGGTCGAGGGTACGTGAGCCGCTCGGACACCCACGTGATCTTCGTTTCCGGGCTCTCCGGGAGCGGCAAGACCACGGCCATGGCGGCTCTGGAGGATCTGGCCTTCTACTGCGTGGACAACCTGCCGCCGGTGTTGATCGAGCAGTTCGTGGAGCTGTGCAGCGGCTCGACACCGCCGATCCGCAAGATCGCCGCCGCCCTGGACGCGCGGGAGCCCAAATTCCTGGAGGCTTTTCCCGCGGTGCTCGATCGCCTGCGGTCCGCCGGAGCGGCCGTGGAGATCTTTTTTCTCGACTGTTCCAACGAGGCGCTGGAGAACCGCTACCGCGAGACGCGCCGTGTGCACCCGCATTCGCCCGGCGGCAGCGTTCGCGAGGGGATCGAGAAGGAGAGGGCGCTGCTCTCGGACCTGGCCGGCCTGGCGGACCTCGCGATGGATACCTCGTCGTTGAACGTGCATCAGCTGCGCGAGCTGGTGGTGGGTCACGTGGCCGGCGGCGCCCGAGACACCGTCGTCAACCTGGTGTCCTTCGGGTTCCGCCACGGCATCCCGCCATCGTCGGAGCTGCTCTTCGACGTGCGTTTCCTGCCGAATCCGCATTTCGAGCCCGAGCTGCGCTCACGCACCGGCGAGGATTCGGCCGTGGCGGAGTACGTCCTGAAGAACGCTCGCGCCGAAGGCCTCTTCGAGCGGCTCCGCGGCCTGCTGCGCTTCCTGCTGCCCCTCTACGATGCAGAGGGAAAGGCCTACATTACGATCGGCATAGGCTGCACCGGCGGGCGCCACCGCTCGCCGGCGATCGTCGCGGCGCTGGCCGGCGAGTTGCGCGCGGCCGGCCGCGAGGTCAACGTGCAGCACCGGGAGCTGGAGCGAGGATGAGCGTTGGAATCGTAGTCGTTACGCACTATCGCCTTGGGGAAGAATTCGTCGGGGTGCTCGACCTGATCGTTCCCGAGCACCCGCCCTTCGGCGTGGTGTCGGTCGATCCCAAGCAGACCGTGGACGACATGAGGGCGGCCATCGCCTCCGCCATTCGCGCCTCGGATGCCGGCGACGGCGTGCTCGTGCTGACGGACATGTTCGGCGGCACGCCCTCCAACATCAGCCTCTCCTTCCTCGAGGAGCACCGGGTAGAGGTGGTGACCGGGATCAACTTGCCCATGCTCATCAAGCTGGCCACGCTGGGCGAGGACAAAGCGCTCGATGACCTTGCGCCGTTCATCGCGAGCTACGGTCAGCGCAACATTTCGGTGGCCAGCCAGATCCTGCCCGAGGAGCCCGTGTGAGTGCGGGCGAGGTGAGCGGCGCGTTCGTCGTGGCGTTCGAACTCGGGTTGCACGCTCGCCCAGCCGGCCGCTTCGTGACACTCGCCGGCAAGTTCGAGTCGGAAGTGTTCGTCGCGCGAGGGGAAGAGTGGGTCAGCGGCACCAGTGTGCTGTCGCTGCTCTCACTGGCCGCGGCGCACGGGACCCGCTTGAGCATCCGCGCGGTGGGCAGCGACGCCCAGGAGGCCGTCGCTGCCCTGGGGGCCCTCCTCGAGGATGCGGCGGCGTTTGAATCTGGCTGAGCCTTTCCTTACCCTGCGCCCGCCCAACAGCGCCGGGGAAACAGCATGTCCAAGTCTCTGTTCACGTCCGAGTCGGTCTCGCCCGGTCACCCGGACAAGCTGTGCGACCAGGTTTCGGACGCCATCCTGGACGCGATGTTGGCCCAGGACCCCCAGTCGCGGGTCGCCTGCGAGACCCTCGCCACCACGGGCCTCGTGATGGTCGCCGGCGAGGTCGCGACCAAGGCCCAGGTGCCGATTCCCCAGGTCGTGCGCGAGGTGGTGTGCGACATCGGCTACACGGGCTCCGACATCGGCTTCGACGGCAACACCTGCGCCGTGCAGGTGGTCCTCGGCCAGCAGTCCCCGGACATCTCCCGGGGCGTTTCGGAGGGCGAGGGGCTGCACAAGGAGCAGGGGGCCGGCGACCAGGGCATGATGTTCGGCTTCGCCTGCGACGAGACCCCCGAGTTGATGCCCGCGCCGATCCGTCTGGCCCACCGGCTCATGGAGGCGCATCGCGGCTGCTTCGAATCCGGCGAGCTGGAGTTCCTGCGGCCGGACGCGAAGTCGCAGGTCACCGTCGAGTACGCGGGCGACGGTCCTCGGCGTATCTCCGCCGTCGTGTTCTCGACCCAACACGATCCGGACGTGACCTACGACGAGCTGCGCCGCCGCGTCCTGGAAGCGGTCATCCGCCCGACCCTGCCCGCGGAGTGGGTCGACGACGACACCCAGTTCCACGTGAACCCCACCGGGCGCTTCGTCACCGGCGGCCCCATGGGCGACGCCGGGCTGACGGGCCGCAAGATCATCGTCGACACCTACGGTGGCATGGGGCGCCACGGCGGTGGCGCCTTCTCCGGCAAGGACCCGTCCAAGGTGGACCGCAGCGCGGCCTACGCCGCGCGCTGGGTGGCCAAGAACCTCGTGGCCGCCGGCCTGGCGCGCCGCTGCGAGGTGCAGCTCGCCTACGCGATCGGTGTGGCCGAACCCGTCTCCATCCGTGTGGACAGCTTCGGCACCGGCACCCTCGACGGCGATGAGCTGGTGCGCCTCGTGCGCAAACACTTCGACCTGACGCCCAAGGGCATCATCGAGGGCCTCGATCTGCTGCGGCCGATCTACCGGGCCACCGCGGCCTTCGGCCACTTCGGCCGGGAGAACCAGGGCTTCCCCTGGGAGGCGACCGACCGGGCGGAGGTGCTGCGCCGCTCGGCCTGAGGGCGCGCCGGCCCGGGCCGCCGTCCGCCCGCAACTCCTTGAAAAACCGGCGCTCCCGTGCGATACCCCGGCCGGATGGGGGCCACTCGCCGCGCGTTCGCAACCGCTCTGGGCCTGGTCGTGGCCGCCGCGGTGGCCGGAGCGGACGAGCCTTCGGGCTCGGACGAGCCCTGGGTGCGGGTGCTGCTCCACTCAGGCGGTGAGCCGGTTCGCGTCGGCTCCTCCGCGCTGCGCCCCGGCCCCGACGGCCTGGTGCTCCAAGGGCCCAACGCCACCGGACGCTGGATCGCTCCCGGGAGCGAGGGGTTCGAGGGCGTGCGCTACCGGGGACGCCTCGTGGTGCGGCGCACCGCGGACGGCCTGGCGGTGGTCAACGAGGTGCCCCTGGAGCGCTACGTAGAGGGCATCCTGCTCCGTGAGGTCTACCCGGGCTGGGACGCCGCAGTCCTGCGCGCCCAGGCCGTGGTGGCGCGAACCTACGCGCTCTACCGGCGCTCGCGCAGCCGCCCCGAGCGGCCCTGGGACCTGACGGCGGCCGACGACAGCCAGGTCTACGGAGGCATCGCTGCGGAGGCGCCGGAAGCCCGCCGGGCGGTTGCGGCTACCCGCTCCGAGGTGCTGATCTTCGAGGGGCGGCCGATCCTGGCCGCCTACCACTCGGCCTCAGGGGGCCGCACGGCCAGCGCTCAGGAGGTCTGGGGGCGAGCGGTCCCCTACCTGGTGAGCGTGCCCGTGGACGGCGAGGAGGTTTCGCCCGATACGTACTGGCGGATCTCGGTTTCGACCGCGACTCTGGGGCGGGCCCTGACCGGGCTCGGCTGGTCGGTCGGTCGCGTCGAGGACCTCCGGATCGCGGAGCGCTCCAAGAGCGGGCGCGTGCGGCGTGTCGCGGTGCGCGGAAAGGACGGATCGGCGGAGATCTCCGGCCGGGACCTGCGCCGGGCCGCCGGCGGGCTCCCGAGCACGCTCTTCGAGGTGCGTCGCGACGACGACGGCTATCTCTTCGTGGGCTCGGGGCACGGACACGGAGTCGGCATGAGTCAGTGGGGGGCGCGGGCCATGGCCCAGCGCGGGGCGAGCTACCGCGAGATCCTCGCGAAGTTCTACCCGGGCGTGCGGCTCCGCAAGCAGTGGGGAGCCGGAGAGGAATTATGAGCGGCGTACTCGCGACGATCGCGTTCCAGGCGCAGAGCGGGGACAACTTCTCGTTCTTCGTGCCGATGATCGCGATCTTCGCGATCTTCTACCTGCTCCTGATCCGGCCACAGCAGCGCCGCCAGAAGGAGCACGAGAAGCTGCTGGAGGGGATCGAACGGGGCGACCAGGTGGTCACCTCCGGCGGCATCCACGGCAAGATCACGGGCGTCACCGACGACGTGCTCACGGTGGAAATCGCCGCGCTGAAAGGTGAGCGCGTGCG
>CAXMOD010000037.1:0-1545 GCA_964194905.1 uncultured Desulfobacterales bacterium
GCCAGCGCGCCGGCCAACGTCATCGCGTAGAAGGGCTCGCGTCGCCAGCTTGGCTCAGGGTCGGGCGCGTCGCTGCGGCTGCTGGAGACTACGCCGTGCTTCCACAGGTTGTATCCCATCACGAGGTTGTGCAGGCTGCCGCCTCCCTCGCGCGCCGGGGTGAGCGTGCTCGAGCCCACCGCTGCCACGCTCACTGCCAGCAGGGTGGCGATCAGCCAGAGGTGCCCGCGACTCAAGACCATTGCAGGTCGCGTCCCACCAGCTCGTATAGCCGCTCGTTGTGGGGCGCGAAGAACTCGACCAGGCGTTGGCGTGTCTCGCGGGCGAGGCCGGGGTAGGGCTTCTGGTTGTACGCCTTGTACCCGGAAAGCGGGTGGGGCGGCACGCCGAGGTGGCGGAACACCTGCGTCACCACGGCGCCGGGATCGGCGTAGAGGTCTTCGCTGCGCACCACGAGGATCTGCTCCGCCGAAAAGTGGCGATGCCACTCCTTCAGGCGCTCCGCGTAGAGGCCGCGCCCGCGATACGCGAACTGGTAGTCGCGGTCGCTCCAGTACGAAGGGTCGCCGGCCAGCTTCTCCCACTCGCCCTCCAGGCGCTCGTCCTCGCGCTCTAGCGCCTCTTCGAAGGAAAGGTCCTCCTTGCCCTGGCGCACGTTCAGGTGGTAGTGGGAGTACGCGCGTTCGACAGGGTTGCGCACCAGGGCCACGACGCGCACGTCGGGCAGAAGGCGCGCCAGGCGCGTCGCAACGTGCGGGTGGTAGAGGTAGTAGGGGCTCGCTTCGCCGGTGATGCCCGCGCCGTGGCGCAGCCGCGCCCACGCATTCCACGCGCGCAACGGGAAGTGGGCCCGGTACCAGTCGAGTCCCCGCTCGGCGTTCATGTCGAAGTAGTGGACTTCCTTGCGGAAGGCTTCGGCCACGCAGGGATGCGCGGTGAGATAGCGGTACAGGGAAGTGGTGCCGCCGCGCTCGACCGAGATGATGACGAACGACGGCAGCATACGGAGACGCGCCGTGCTCGTCCGGGAGGCCGGCAGGACCGTCTTCTTCTCCCGGTGCATTGGCGCGGAATGTCCCGCAGGGCCCGAAGGCTGTCAAACGCGTCGGGCAAGGAGCCCGCCCGGGGTGAGTCTCCCGGCCCCCCGTGCGCTTCGCGCCACAGCGCGACGAGGACGGGCGCTTCAGGCGATTCAGCCGTCCCGGCGTTCGAGCGAGAGGCCGCCTGGTTGGGATGGCAGCGGATCGCAGCCTCTCTTCGCGCCGCTGTGGCGTTCGCCGGCGTAGACGCCTCATAGCCGGCGATTTCTTACGTGTGTAGATCGATTTTGATTGTGTTCTCTAAAAAGTAGCCTTATTCTACATGTTCATGCGTCATGATCCGCAGACGAAGCTCCCCTTCCCCAACGGCTGGGGCGGACGACGCGAGGGCGCGGGGCGGCCCAAGCTGCCCGGCTCCGGGGTCGCCCATCGAAGCCGCCAGAAGCTCGCGGCTCGCCATCCCGTGCATGTGACCCTCCGCGTGCGAGAGGGGGTGCCTTCCCTG
>CAXMOD010000038.1:0-4992 GCA_964194905.1 uncultured Desulfobacterales bacterium
GCGAGACCCACGATGAGGGGCACCGGGAGCGTGCCCGAACGAAGGCCACGCTCGTGGCCGCCCCCGTACACGCGCGGCTCCAGCCGCACGCGCGGCCGTCGCCGCCGCACGTAGAGAGCGCCGATCCCCTTCGGCCCATAGATCTTGTGGCCCGACAGCGAGAGCAGGTCCACATGCTCGACGTCGAGGGGCACCTTGCCGAAAGCCTGCGCCGCATCGGTGTGGAACAGCACGCCGGCCTCGCGACAGCGCGCCCCGATCTCCGGCAGCTCCTGCAACACACCGATCTCGTTGTTGGCCGCCATGACCGACACCAGCAGCGTGCGTCGGCCGATTGCGCGCAGCACGTCGTCGGGATCGACCCGGCCGTCCCGGTCTACGGGCAGCAGCGTCAGGTCGATGCCACGTGCACCCAGCGCACGCGCCGGGTCGAGCACCGACGGATGCTCGGTCGCCACGCTGACCACGTGGTCGCGTCGCGGGCCGTGCAGGTCGGCGGCCCCGAGCAACGCCAGATTGTTGGCCTCGGTCGCGCCGCTGGTGAAGATGATCTCGCGCGCCTCGGCGCCGAGTGCCGCCGCCAGGGATTCGCGCGCCTGCTCCACCGCCTCCTCGGCCCGCCAGCCGAAGGCATGGCCGGCGCTCGCGGCATTCCCGTAGTGCTCGCTCCAATAGGGCGCCATGGCCTCCACGACGCGCGGATCCGCGCGCGTGGTGGAGTGGTTGTCGAGATAGATCGGGGCCTGGGGCGCCACGGCGGGCTCCGCTGGCCGGACCACAGGGCTAGGCGCCGAAGGACTGGCCGCAGCCGCAGGTAGTGCTGGCGTTGGGGTTCTGGATCTTGAAGCCGGACTCCTGGAGGGTGTCCACGTAGTCGAGCGTGGTGCCCGCCAGGTAGAGTGCGCTCTTGGAATCCACCACGACGCGGACCCCGCCGACCTCCAGGGTCTGGTCGTCGTCACGGTTGCTGTCGTCGAATGCCAGCTCGTATTGGAGACCGGAGCAGCCGCCGCCCACCACCTTCATGCGCAGGGCATGGGACGTGAGCTTTCCATCGCGATCGAGCAGGCCCTTGATGCGCTCCGCGGCGTTTTCGGTGACGGTGACCAAGCCCATGAATCCTCCAACCCCCTGTAAAGCCGTAACATAGCGCGGCTGGCCCTCGAGCACCGCCGAGGGCGGTGGTGGCGGCGCTTGGATGCCCTCAGGCCGGCTCGAGATACAGAAAGATCTCCCTGTTCCCGCGGGGACCGAAGACCCGGCTATCCGCCCGACCCCGCTCCCGCAGACCCTGCTCTTCGGCCGTCCGTCGCACGGCCTCGACCGACTCCGTGCGCAGGGCGTCGTCGCGCACCACCCCGCCCTTGCCCACCTGCTCGCGGCCCACCTCGAACTGCGGCTTCACCAGGATCAAGAAGGCCGCGCGCGGGGCGAGCTCCACCAACCTTGGGAGCAGCAGCCGAGCGGAGATGAAGGAGGCGTCCACGGTGACGAGCTCCAGGGGCTCGCCCGGCAGGACGTCGGGAGCGAGATGACGGGCGTTGGTGCGCTCGAGCACGCGCACCCGCGGATCCGCGCGCAGCCGTGAATCGAGCTGGCCGTAGCCCACGTCGACCGCCACCACGCCGCGCGCGCCGGACTGGAGCAGGCAGTCCGTGAAGCCACCGGTCGAGGCGCCCACGTCGAGGCACAGGCGCCCCTTCACCTCGATGCCCAGGTCCTCGAGGGCTCCCGCGAGCTTGTCGCCCCCGCGCGAGACGAAGCGACGGTCCTCACCGCGCACGCGCACCGCAGCGTCGGCGCGCACCGGGGTGCCGGGCTTGTCCATCGGGACGTCGTCTACCAGCACGCGCCCCGCGCGGATCAGCGCCTGCGCACGCGTACGGTTCTCGGCCAGCCCGAGCGCGACCACGCGCTCGTCGAGGCGCGAACGCTTCTCGCTCAGGAGTCTCGGCCGCCGCCGCGCCGGCCGGCGGTGAGTTCGCGGACGGCCCGCGCGATGCCCGCCGGGTCCAGTCCGAAGGCCGCTCGCTGGTCGGCCGGGTTGCCTTGCTCGACGATGCGGTCGGGCACCGACAGGATTCGTGTCGGCACCGCGACGCCGCCCTCGGCGAGGCACTCCAGCACGGCGGCTCCGAAGCCCCCCTTGCCGTGGTGCTCCTCCACGGTGACCACAGCCCCGCAGCGCCGGGCGAGGGGCACGAGGCGCTCGGCGTCCACCGGCTTCGCGAAGCGCGCATTCACCACGGCCACCGATAGGCCCTCTTCCGCCAGCTCCTCGGCGGCTTCGACGGCCGACTCCACGAGCGTGCCGATCGCCACCAACAGCGCGTGCTCGCCGTCGCGCAGCAGCTCCGACTCGCCGACCGGGATGCCCTTCAGCTCGGGGTCTAGCGGCACGCCCAGTCCGGCGCCGCGCGGGTAGCGCACGGCCGCCGGGCCGGGGTACTCGATGGCGGTCTTCAGCATGCGCCGCAGCTCGTTCTCGTCCTTCGGCGCCATCAGCACCATGTTCGGAAGCGAGCGCAGGTAGGTGAGGTCGTGGAAGCCCTGGTGGGTGGCGCCGTCCGCGCCGACCAGGCCGGCGCGATCGATCGCGAACGTCACGTCCAGGCCCTGGACGCACACGTCGTGGACGACCTGATCGTAGGCGCGCTGGAGGAAGGTGGAGTAGATGGCGGCCACCGGCTTCATGCCTTCGGTGGCAAGGCCCGCTGCGAAAGTGACGGCGTGCTGCTCCGCGATGCCTACGTCGTAGAACCGATCCGGGAAGCGGCGCTGGAACTTGTCGAGGCCCGTACCGCCGGGCATGGCCGCGGTGATGCCGACGATGCGCTCGTCGTCGGCCGCGAGCTCGATCAGCGTCTCGGCGAACACGGCGGTGTACGAGGGCGGCCCGGGCTTCGAGGGCGCCATCTTGCCGGTCTCCACCTCGAATTTCGACACCCCGTGGTATTTGAGCGGGTCGCGCTCGGCGGGCTCGTAGCCGCGGCCCTTGGCGGTGATCGCGTGCACCAGGATCGGCCCATCGCCCGCGGCGAGCATTTCCTTGACGTTCTCGAAGGTCTCCAGCAGCACGTCTACCCGGTGGCCCTGCACGGGACCCACGTACTTGAAGTTGAGCGCCTCGAAGAGCAGCCCCGGCGAGAAGAACACCTTTAGCGACTCCTCGGCCTTCTGGGCCCAGTGCACCATGTCGCCGGGCATCGTCCCGAGGAAGTCCTTCGTCCAGGTCTTCATGCGGCGCACCATGGGCGCCGAGAGCTTGCGGGAGAGATAGGAGGACATGGCGCCCACGTTGGGCGAGATCGACATCTCGTTGTCGTTCAGCACCACCAGCAGGTTGCGCTGGTGCAGGGCGCCCCCGTGGTTGAGCGCCTCGAAGGCCATGCCCGCGGTCATGCCGCCGTCGCCGATCATGGCGATGGCGATGCCGTCTTCCCCCAGGTGCTGCTTGGCGCACGCCATGCCCAGCGCCGCCGAGATCGAGGTTCCAGCGTGGCCGGCGCCGAACGCGTCGTACGCCGACTCGCTGCGACGCAGGAACTTGCCGATGCCGGCTTCCTTGCCGATCTCGCGGCCGGGCTGGTCGAAGAGCAGGCGGCGGCCGGTCAACATCTTGTGCGGGTAGCCCTGATGGCCCACGTCCAGCACGAGCCGGTCGCGCGGCGTGTCGAACACGTAGTGGATCGCCGTGATCAGCTCGACGGCGCCCAGGCTGGACGCCAGGTGACCGCCCGTGCGGGACACGCGGTCGACGATCTCCGCGCGCAGCTCCTCGGTGACGCGTTGCACCTGCTCGCGCGGCAGCCGGCGCAGGTCCTCGGGCGACTCGATGCGGTCCAGCAGCGCCGTATCCTGCGGCCGCTGCTCGCTCATCGGTCCCTCCGCACGGCGAAGCGCGCCAGCTCCCGCAGCGCCTCGGCGGGCTGTCCCAGCTCCTCGACGTCCGCCAGCGCCTCGCCCAGGAGCGCCTCGGCGCGCGCGCGCGCGCCGTCCACTCCCAGCTTGCCGACGATGGTGCACGGCTCGGGCTCATCGGCGTCGAGCAGGTCGTCCGCGATCTGGAACGCCACGCCTACGCGCAAGGAGAAGCGGCGCAGCCGCTCACAGCGCTCTTCGTCGGCGCCGGCAAGGCGCGCTCCGCCCACCACGGCGGCCGCGATCAGCGCCGCCGACTTCCGCTCGTGCACGGACTCCACCTCTTCCAGCGAGGCCACCTCACCGGCGAAGAAGAGATCGTCGAACTGACCACCCACCAGGCCCGCAGCGCCCACCGCCTGCGCCAGGTCGCGCAGCACGTCCGGCAGTCGGCGGGTGTCGCACTCCGCCAGCGCGCCGAAGGCGGCGGCCTGGAGCGCGTCGCCCGCCAGCACCGCGGTCACCTCGTCGAAGGCCACGTGCACGGTCGGCTGGCCGCGGCGCTCGTCGTCGTCGTCCATGCACGGAAGGTCGTCGTGGACGAGCGAGTAGGTATGAATGAGCTCCACCGCGGCGGCCACGGGGAGCGCTCGCTCCGGCGTGCCGCCCACCGCCTCCGCTCCCGCAAACGCCAGCGCAGGACGCAGACGCTTGCCGCCCGGGAAGAGCAGGTGTCGCATCGCCGCGTGCAGGCGCTCGGGAGGATCGTCGGCGCGCGGGAGCGCGCCGTCCAGGTAGCGATCCACGCGCTCTGCCGACTCGACCAGGTACGCTCCAACGTCCATCAGCTCTCGTCCGTCCCGTTCTCCGCAGCGGGTTCGTCCAGCGGGCGCCGCAGCCACTCGCCACCCTCCTCCACCAGCTCGTCGATGCGACGCTCGGCCTGCTCCAGCTGCGCCGCGCACTGACGCGTGAGGTGAACACCCTGCTCGAAGGCCGCCAGCGCTTCTTCCAACGCCAGCTCGCCGTCCTCGAGGCGGTCCACCAGGGACTCGAGGCGCGCCAATGCTTCCTCGAAGGGGAGTTCCTCGGCGGTCATTGTCGGGAAGCGTAGACGTCGGCCCGGGCACC
>CAXMOD010000039.1:0-10882 GCA_964194905.1 uncultured Desulfobacterales bacterium
CAAAGTCATCCGCCAGCCGGACGAGCACCTCGTAGGTGACAGTCGCCGCGACTTGCTCGCGCACACTGCCCGACTCCTTGCGATAGCGGCAGAGCGACAGCTCGCCGCCGCGGCGGACTACCAGCTCGAAGTAGCTGCGGCCGTCGTCGTCCTGCTGCGGAGGACTCGAGCGCATCTGCACGTACTTCCACGTGCCCAGCAAGAGGGCCGCAAGGAAGAAGATTCCCGAGGCGAGGACGGCGAGCTTGACGGCGGGTTCCACGGGTGTTCCTCCGGTGGTGGACTCGCCATGCTAGCCCGCCCGGTTCCGCTACCGGCGCAGGCGTTGCAGCAGTGCCCTGGGCCCCGCGAAGGCGATGTAGCCGAGCGCCAGCAACACCAGCGCGAACTTGGGTACCGCGCACCACCAGGCCAGCTGGGGCCAAGGGGTGCTCGGGTCCGAGAGCACGCGCAGCAGTGCCGCATTCTCCAGCGCGTCGAGTGGCGCTGCGGCCAGCACCGTCCACGCGCTGACCGCTCCGAAGGCGGCGCTGCGCTCCGGCGAATGGCGCGACACGGCGCTGCACGCGAGCGAGAGCCACACCGGGTACGCCAGCAAGAAGAGGTAGTCGAGCCACAGGCTGGTGCGCGCCGCGCCCGTCGCGCCGGGCACGGCTTCCCACGAGGCCACCATCGCCGAGGCGGCTTCCGGCGTGCGGGCCAGCTCGAAGGAGATGATGGCGGTGGGGGCAGCCTCGGTGCGCAGTGGCCGGCCGATCCGGTCGAGCGCCAGGCCCAGGACCACCACGCCGATCCCCAGCACCACCAGGGTCCGGCGCTGCGCGTCCTCCGAGAGCCAGGCGAAGGGCTGCGGGAATCCGTTCATGGCGGCGTCAAGGGGCCGGTTCGCCCGTCGCCTGCGCTGCGGCCGGTGCGATCTCGCTCACGCGCACGTAGTAGCCCTCCGGGTCGCGTGCGCGAAAGTCGCGCAGCCCCCAGTCCTGGCGTTCGATGAGCGAGGTGCGGTGTCCGGCGTGGATGAGCTTGCGCTGGAGCAGCGCCAGGTCGTCGGACTCCACGTAGAGCACGATCTCCGTGCCGAAGGGCGGGTTGCGCAAGAAGCCGAGCCAGCGCAGCGGGATCAGCGTGCGCACCGGTGAGAGGGCGATCTCCACGCTTCCGCTCCTGAGCGTCGTGTAGCCGCTCTCCTTCTGCTCGACGACCTCGAAGCTGAGCAGGCGGTAGAAGCGCGTGCTGGGTGCCGGGTCGTTCACGAAGAGCTCGAACTTCGAGTCGATGGGGCCGCCCGCTGCGCTCTCATCTGCCGCTGCGGCGTCGAGGGCGCCAGATGCCACGGTGGCCAGGGCCGTGGTCAGCGCCAGGATGAAACCGATCCGCCTCTGCACGCTCGCTCCCCCGGGTTGCGAGGCTACCAATCCGGGCTGGGCCTCGCCTCGTTGCTCAACGTGCGCACCTCGCGCACCCCGAGCACCGCCAGGGTCGGCAGCACGATGCACGCCGCCGCCAGGAGCAGCGCGCGTTCGGCCCCCAGCGCTTCGTAGAGCGGCCCCGCTGCCGCCTCGCCCAGTGGCATGAGCACGATCGAGCCCATGTGGTCGTAGGCGCTCACCCGTGAGAGCGCCTCGGGAGCCACGTGGGTGTGCAGGGCCGTGAACCAGAGCACGCCGAAGATCTCGCCGCCGACCCCGGCCAGGAAGGCGCCCGCGGCGATCCACGCCACCGGCGCCGGCGCCGTCAGGAGCAGCAACGGGACCGCGAACGTGAAGGTGGCGAGCGTCGCAACGAGCATCGGACGGCGGAACGCGAGGCGCATGCCGAGAATCCCGCCCACGACCAGCCCCGCTCCCATCGCGCCCGCCACCCAGCCCCACGCCGCTGCGCCGCCGAGCGCCCGCTCGGCCACGACGGGGCCGATCACGAAGAAGCCGCCGCCCCACGCCGCCATCAGCAGCGAGAACTGGGCGACGATCGCCCAGAGCCAGCGGTGCGAGGTGAACTCGCGCCAGCCCTCGCGCAGCTGCTGGAGGAGGCTCCCCTCCCCGGAGTGTTCCTGCGGTCGCGGGCGTATCCCCGCCAGCAGCGCGGCGGAGATCGCAAAGGTGAGCGCGTCGACGGCGATGGCCCAGCCGGCGCCGAAGACCGCCACCAGCACCCCGGCGCAGGCACCTCCCAGACCGATGGCGCCGCTCGACGCCAAAGAGAACAGCGCGTTCGCGGACTGGAGCTTCGGCCGCTCCACTACCTGGGGGATGATGCCCACCGACGCAGGACCGAGGAACGCGAATGCCAGTCCGTTGACTGCCATGAGTCCGCACAGCCCCCAGATTGGTGCGTTCCCCGACAGGAGCAGGAGCGCCATGGCCGTCTGGCTGGTCGCCGCCAGAAGGTCCGAACCCACCCACACGCGCTTGCGCGACCAGCGGTCCGCCAGCGCGCCGCCGAAGAGCACCGCGGCCACCGTGGCCGCGGTCTGGGAGGAGATCACCAGGCCCACCTTGCTGGCCGACCCGGTCAGCTCCAGTACGCCGAAGGCCATGGCCACTGGCGCCATGGCGGTGCCGAAGGCCGACACGAAGCGCGCGGTGAAGAGGCACGCGAAGCTCGGGTCGCGCAGCTGCGCAATACCCTCGGCGAAGCCGGGGGGGCTGGGCGCCGTCATCCGGATTCGCGCATCAGAGCACCAGCACCTGCTTCGCGGCGGGTCGCTCCCGGTAGCGGGCGTCCCATGCCTGCACGTGCACGAACGCGGGGACCTCCAGCTTGCCGAAGCGCGCAAACTGGAAGGCTGCCGCCAGCGTGCAGTCGCCCATGGTGACGCGCTCGCCCGAGAGGAACGGGCGTCCGTCCGCGAGCTTGTCGTTCAGCAGTCCAAGGCCGATCGGTGTGAGCGACTCGAAGTGCGCTGCCACGGGGGGGTTCGCCGGCAGGCCGAGCGGCGAGTTCGTGGTGTGGATGGTCCATGCGATGGGGTGGAGCACGCGCAGCTCGGCGATGCGCTCCAGTTCCCGCGCCCGAGCCCGCGACACCGGATCGTCGCCCCAGATGGAGGGCTCGGGGTGCAGGTCCTCGACGTACTGCACAATGGCCAGCGATTCCGTGAGGAAGCTCCCGTCGTCGAGTTCCAGCACCGGCAGTCCGCCGGCCGGATTGCGCGCCAGGTGCTCGGGCTCGCGCTGCTCGCCCTTGGGCAGGTTCACCAGCACCTCTTCGACCTCGATCGCGCAGCCGGCCGCCGCCTTCTCGGCCAGGTAGAGGCGCACTCGCGTGGGATTGGGGGCGACGGGGAAGAAGTAGAGCTTCACGGTTCCTCCGGGTGCGCGAGGTCGACCAGGAGCCGGTTCACCTGCGCGGTGAAGTCGCCGGAGAAGGGGTGTGCGCCGGTGGTCCACCAACGTCGGGGCAGCCGGCGCGCAAGGACGCTGCTCATCAGCCGCTCCCACGGTGTCCAGGAATCTGCCGGCAGGAAGCCCCGCCGGTGCTGGTGATACAGCCCCTCCAGCCGGTAGAAGAGGTCGCCGAGCATCATGCCGACGCGCGCCTCCTCGATCGGACTCAGCTCCTCGTCGCCGAACACGCCCCGGCCCCAGTAGTCCGTCAGCTCCGGGCTGAGCGCCACGTTGGCGTTGAACTCCGCGGCCAACCGCGCGTTGTCGAGTTCCACGTTGGCCGCGATCACCTCGCTGTTGTGGTTGATCTGGCGCGTGTTCTGGCGGATCTGGAGCCCCAGGTAGATGAGCGAGAGGACGACGGCCAGCGCGCCGACGAACTCGCCGATGTTGCCCAGGTCGTCGAGCGTCACGAGGCGTCTCCCCGGCATACGGGCATCCAGTCCAGGTTGGGCGGAACGAAGCCGAACTTCTGCTCGCTCCCGTCCACGGTTCCCGCGTGGGCGTAGTGGTAGACCATGGCCGCGCGTTCCGAATCGCTCTCGTTGTCGGTGGAACGGTGCATGAGGTGGCAGTGGAAGACGAGGAGGTCGCCCGGTTTCATCAGCACCGGGACGGCGCCGTTCGTATCGTGATCCACGATCTCGACGTAGCCGAAGTTGGCGCGCGGGCGGCTGTCCGCCACCACGTCGTGGACCGGCTCGCGGTGGGAGCCGGGCAGCACCCAGAGCGGGCCGTTGTCGAGGGTGGCCTCGCTCACCGCGAGCCAGAGGCCGACCTGAGGGGTGCGATCGAACGGGAAGTACCAGGCGTCCTGGTGCCAGGGCTGGCCCATCGCGCCGGGCCGTTTCATGATGAACTGCGAGAGGAAGCAGTCGAGGTCCGGGCCGAGCAGCGGCCGCACCTGCTCGAGGGTGCGCGGGTCGCAGGCGAAGTCGTGGAAGACGGCCTCCTCCCGGTGCACCCGAAAGAGCTTGGAGAGCCTTTCCTCGGCCGGTACGTCCAGGTGCGCCAGGCGCCCCTCCTCCTGCACGTAGGCGGGGGCGATGCCCTCGCCCGCGGCGGCGCGCCGCGCCAATTCGACGACGCTGGCGCGCATGGCATCGAGCAGCGCGGGCTTCGCGAATCCCGGCAGGATGAAGAAGCCTTGGGATTCCCAGGCCTGCCGATCCGCTTCGGTCACGATGCGTCCTCGCTGGGCACGTCGAAGTATTCCTGGTAGCGCTTCATGCGCTCGCGCACCGCGTCCGGCTCCAGGCCGAAATCCGACAGCACGTAACGATGGCTTCCGTGCTCGTCGGCGGGATGCGTGACCAGGTACGCCTGCATGCGCCCTGCAGCGGCGTCGGAAAGCTCCCGGCCGAAGTGCCGGTAGATGCGCCGCACCATGCCGACGGGGTCCGCCAGGTACTCGTGGAAGTGCATGTCGAAGAACTGGGAGCCGTCGCCGCCGCGGCGGCTGCGCGTGACGAGTCCTCGCTCGAGGGCGGTGGAGATGCGCCCGAGCCAGTCGCGCCCCACATCCTCGGGGTCGATCTCGTCGCTGCACATGGCACGCAGCAGGCAGACCAGGCTTGCCACCGAGGCAACCACCCGCGCCGGGTCACGGTGGGTATGGATTACCTGGGCGTCGGGGTAGACGTGCAGCAGCGCGTCGAAGAACCAGAGGTGCTGGGGCGACTTCAGCACCCAATGCTCGGTGGGAATTCCCGACTGGAGGTGCTGGAGCTGGCGCCGGTGGAACTCGTAGGCCGGCACCAGGTCCTGATGGTCGAGCCAGTCCTGAAAGGACGGCACGCGGTACGAAGTGTGGAACTGCATGCTCAGGAAGTCTTGGGCCAGGAACATCACGCATTCCTGGGGCAGCTCCGCGCCCATGCGGTGCATCTTGCGGAAGTCGGGGATGATGCGGTCCGTTGCCGCGAGCTGGTCGGTGGCTTGCTGGATGCGCGGATCGACGGAAAAGGTCTCGGTCCGCGGACGCGGGCAGGGCCACATCGTCTCCCAGGTGAGCGGGGTGCGGTTCTCGGGGTCGAGTGCCAGAAGCTCGTGCAGGATGCTCGTTCCGGTGCGAGGCATCCCCACGACGAAGAGGGGCCGTTCGATGCGCTCCCGGGCGATCTCCGGGGCGCCCTTGCGCTCGTCGATCAGCTGCAGCCGGTTGCTGAGGATGCGCAGGGTGTCGCGCTGCACGGCGATGCGTCCCAGCAGTGAGAGCCGCGCCTCGCTGCAGCACGCCTCCAGGTAGCGGTCGAGAGCCTCGCGGAAACGGGCGTCACCCCAGTCCGAAAGCCCCGTGCGATGCTCCGCCGCGGCCAGCAGGCGGGCGGGCTCGAGCCGCACGGGGTCTATGCCGACGGCGGCGAGCATCCGGCCGGCGGCGTTCAGGGCCCGGACCGGCAGCGCGACGGTGGGGACCGACATGGCTATACCCTAGCCTCGAACCCGGCAGGAGGACGAGCGATGTCGATGGCGTTGACCAGAGAGGAGCGCGAGGCCTTCCTCGCCGATGTCCACGTGGGGATCCTCTCCGTCCCCAACGGCGAACGAGGTCCCCTCACGTGCCCCATCTGGTACAGCTACGAGCCCGGCGGCGACATCCGCGTGGTGACCGAGGCCGGCTCGCGCAAGGTGCTGCTCGTCGAGCCCGGCACCCGCGTCAGCTTCTGTGCACAGCAAGAGGCGCTGCCGCCCAAGTATGTGAGCGTCGAGGGGCCGGTGGTGTCGGTCGATCCGGCCCCGCTGGACGTCGTGCGTGAGATGGCGGTGCGCTACCTGGGCCCGGACATCGGCGCCCAGTACGTGGAGGCGACCCGCGCCGATCCCGAGCGCAGCGACCAGAAGGACGTGGTGGTGCGCATCCGCCCGGAGCGTTGGCTCAGCGCCGACTTCGCCAAGCGCTTCCAGACCTGAGCGAAACGCCGCTTCACCGGATCACGAAGTGCGGGTTGTAGGCCACCTCCCAGAGGAAGCCGTCCGGGTCCTCGAAGTAGCCCGAGTAGCCACCCCAGAACACTTCCTGGGCCGGCTTCACGAGCCGAGCGCCTGCTGCGACCGCCTGCTCCAGGGTGGCGTCGGCCGCGTCCTTGCTCGCGACGTTGTGGGCGAGGGTGAAACCGCGAAAGCCCTGGCCCTCGGACGTCACGGTCGCGTCCTCGGCGAGCTTCTCCCGGGGGTAGAGCGCGAGCCAGGTTCCGCGCGTCTCGAAGAACGCGATTCCGTCGGGTCCTTCGCGCTGCGGCAGTCCCAGCCCGTCGCGGTAGAACGCGACTGAGCGCTCCAGGTCGGACACGCCCAGGGTGATGATCGAAATCCGCGGATCCATGTCGGTCTCCGATTCTGCTCGAGGCTGCCCGATGCTGCTATCTGCCGCCAGCCTTGGCGGGGAGCGAGCGCGCGTAGTCGAAACCCCGATCGACCCAGCCGCGCAACGTCGGCGCCGAGCGCAGTCCGGGCCGCGCCACGTACACCATTCCCTTGAGCGCCCGCCCGGTGAAGTCCATCTCGCGGGCGTACTTGCGCGAGAGCGCATCCTCGTAGGCGTCGGGACCTACGCGCACCATCAACTCGTCGTCGACGATGCCGCAGGCCAGGTTGCCTCGGACCAGGAAGCAGAGCCCCCCGAACATCTTCTTCTCGGAGACGCCGCGACGACCCTTCAGTGCGCCGCGCACGTGTTCGGCCAGCTTCTCGTCGTAGGCCATGGCTCCTCCGCGCCCCATCCTACCTCCGGAGGGCCCGCGGGCGGCCCCTCCCCGAACGGCTAGGCTCTCGGGCTCGGGGAGATCATGAAGCAGCTTCTCGCACGCGGATTCTTGCGGCTCACCGGCTGGCGGCCGGAAGGCCAGCGCCCCGCCGCCCGCCGTTTCGTGTTGATCGCGTCGCCGCACACCTCCAACTGGGACCTCGCCTATCTGCTGGCGCTCGCCGTGGTCTTCGACGTGCGCATCTCCTGGATGGGCAAGCACACCCTGTTCCGGGCGCCCCTCGGCTGGTTCATGCGCGCGGCCGGCGGCATCCCGGTTGTGCGCCACCGCCGCAGCAACCTAGTGGAACAGGCGGCTGAGCTCCTGCGCAACTCCGACTCGCTGGCGCTCGTGGTTCCCTCGGAGGGCACGCGCGGCTACGTGGCGCACTGGAAGTCGGGCTTCTATCACATCGCCCGCTCCGCCGAGGTGCCCATCGTGATGGGCTACCTCGACTACGCGCGCAAGCGCGGCGGTTTCGGGCCGGAGCTCGTACCCACGGACGACCTGCACGCCGATATGGAGGAGATCCGCGCCTTCTACGCGGACAAGGTCGGCCGACACCCGGAGCAAACCGGGGAGATCCGGCTCAAGGAAGAGATGTAGAGCTGATCTGGCGGGCGATGGTGGCGGCGTCGAAGTAGACGCGCTCGCACACGAGGTCCGTGCCTTCGAAGAGGAAGAAGGCGACCATGCGGCAGCGGAACTCGCGTCCGCTCGGCGGCAGCGGTCCCAGCGGCCCCTTCTGTGTCCCCAGCAGCCAGAATTCGGTGATGACCGCGTCGTCGGCGTGGTGCATTGCGATCAGCTCGTTGCGCTGGTCGGGGAACGCCGTGCCCGTCTCGCGGAAGTACTCGCGCACGGCCGCTTCGCCGTCGTGCACCGCGTCCGTGGCGATCAGCTCGTAGCGCGGATGCCGGAAGGTGTCGATCACCGCGTCGAAGTCGTGGACGTTCTCCGCCTCCATGTGGCGGCGGACCGTTTCCTCGCGCGTGCGGCGCAGAGTCTCGTTCATGGGACGAGCCTACCAGAGGTCGTCGGGGTCGGGGGCGGGCGAGTCGGGGTCGGCCACCTGGAGCGCGCGCACGTAGGATACGAACTCGTCGCTGTAGAAGTCGAACGACTCCTCCCACCAGCGCACGATGCCCGGCTGGCGCAGGTGAGTCCGCAAGAGCGAATCGAAACCGTTCCACTGCGAGGCCTCGAGGGTGCCAACCCGGTACTGGTAGTAGAGGTTGTCGTAGTGTCGGAAGCGGGCCGAATTGTAGGCGTTGAAGCGCCGGCGCTGCTCGGGCGAGAGGCTGACCGGGTCCTTCAGTCCCGCTTCCAGGATGGCGGCCACTTCGCCGTGCTCCACGATGGTGCGGTTCAGCTCCGCGATGTGCGACGTGATGGACTGGTGCGCCGACGCGCGCAGCGAGCGCGTGTTCTGGCGGATCTGGATCGCCAGGTAGAGGAGCGAGATCACGACGGCCAGCGCGCTGACGAACTCGCCGATGTTGCCCAGGTCGCTGAGGCTCATGGCGCCCGGAGCATACCCGCCCGGAGTCCCGCCGTCGGCACCTTCATTCTCCGCAGCGCGGCGGGTGGGAGCCGACGATGGAGCCCAGGGCCCGGAAGAGGCGCCGGTCCGCATCGGCGTCGTGCTGCGCCAGCGCCATGCCCTCGTCCGGCGGCAGCTCCTCGCCCTCGGGCGACCATGCCGTCCCGCCGGTCATGGCGCCTTGGCGGTAGGCGAAGTCCGTGCGGCGCACGCCCGTAGGCCACCACGTGCGCATGTCACCGTGGCGGCGGCCGTCGGCGAACTCGGCGCTGGACTTCCGCCCGTGCCGGGAGCCGGTCGCCGTGTGCGGCAGGTACCAGAGGTGGACGCTTCCGTTCAGCACGCGACCCTCGTAGGGAAGTTCCGCCACCTTGAGCCCGGGCCCCGAGTAGAAGGTGAAGACCCCGCAACGCCGGCCGTCGCAGTAGTGGCCCTCGATGCGGTCGCCGCCGGGCCCCAGTGCCTCGTAGCGGCCGTGGGCTTTGGCGCCGCTGCACTCCGCATCCACCCGGTAGGCAGGGGGCGGTGGAGCTGCCGCGCAACCGAGCGCAAGCCACAGCGCGGCGAAGGCGACGGTTGCGATGGCTCGCTCGCAGCGCATCAGCCGATGCGCGCGCTCTGGCCGCCATCCACCGCGAGCGAGACGCCGGTGATGAAGCGCGCTTCGTCCGACGCCAGGAAGAGCGCGGCGTAGGCCACGTCCCAGGCGGTGCCCATCTTCCCGCGCAGCGGAACCTGGGCGTCGCGCCGGCGGATCAGGTCCTCCTTGTCCACGCCGAGCGCCTGGGAGATGCCTTCGATCGCCATCGGCGTGTTCATCAGGCCCGGCATGATGACGTTGGCACGGATGCCGTGCTTGGCGTTCCCGACGGCGAGCGACTGGGTGTAGGCGTTGACGCCGGCCTTCGAAGCCTTGTAGGCCACGATGGGCGTGGAGCAGACGGCGGCGACGGAAGACACGTTGGTGATGGCGCCGCTCTGCTGGCCGCGCATCACGGGCAGCACGTACTTGCAGGGCATCACCACGCTCTTCAGGTTCACGGCGAGGATGCGGTCCCAGGAGTCCTCGTCCAGATGGGCCGGCCCCGCGTCGCCGCCGCCGATGCCGACGTTGTTGTGCAGCACGTCGATCCGGCCCCAGCGCTCCATCACGGCGTCCATCACCCGACGGCAGTCGTCCTGGACCGTGGCGTCCGCCTCCAGGGTCAGGGCCGGGTGCGCCGCGCCTTCGGTGGAGATCATCGCCGCTGTCTCTTCGGCGCTCTCTGCGCGCCGGTCCACGCACACCACCTGCGCGCCCTCTCGCGCGAACAGCAGCGCGGTGGCGCGGCCGTTCCCGATCGTATCGCCGGGCGTCTGCCCGGCGCCCATCACGATCGCCACCTTGTCCGCGAGACGCTCGCTCACCGCGCGGGGAAGCGTGCCGCGCCCGGTTCGAGCTGCACGCCCAGACTGTTGAGGGCCATCGAAACCAGGTGGTACTGGCCCACCGCGAAGATCAGGTCCATCACCTGCTGCGTCTCGAAGTGCTCGCAGAGGGCCTTCCAGGTGGCATCGGAGATGAAGGAGTCCTCGTGGAGTTCATCGGCAGCGCGCAGGATGGCGCCGTCGCGCTCGTTCCAGCCACCGGCCTCCGGCCCCTCGGCAATGCGCTCGATCTCCTCGTCGCTGAGCCCCGCTCGCTTGCCGATGGCCACGTGTTGCCCCCACTCGTACTCCGCCCGGCACAGGAAGCCCACCCGCAGGATCGCGATCTCGCGCTCGCGTTCACCGAGGCTCGATTTGCCCAGCACGTGGTTGCCGAAAACGAGCCAGCGCTTCATCAGCTTTGGGTGGTGCGCCAGCGTGCGGAAGATGTTGAGGATGGGCCCGTCTCCGAACCGCACCCGCAGCTCCGGGTCCATCTCCTCCACGTCCAGGGGTTCCAGGCGCGGGGTGTCGAGTCTCATGTCGCTCCTCCTCGGCTGAGCTCCCGCGGACCGTACACCGCCGTCACCACGACCGCCGCCACGCCGAGGGTGATCGCGAGGCAGAGCCAGGGGGCGGTGCGAGCCTCACTCCGACGGCTCCCGCGCCGCGCGCCAGCGGTCGAGCTCCGCCTCCACATCGATGCGGGGCACGCTGGTGGCCGGCCCCGAGGTTGCGGTCCGGTTCACCTTGGCGATCTCCGCATCGAGCGCCTCCAGCCGCTCGCGTGCGCGGCGCTC
>CAXMOD010000040.1:0-1778 GCA_964194905.1 uncultured Desulfobacterales bacterium
GGAGGAGCGCATCCTCTACGACTTCGAGGGCGCGAGCCGCCACGGGATCTATCGGGACATACCGGTGCGCTACGAGCGCACGGTCGGTTCCTACCGCGTGCAGCTCGAGGCGATCGCGGTGACCGACGGCGATGGGCGCGATCTCCCCATGCATCGCTCCAGCCGCAGCGGCACGCTGCGCGTTCGCATCGGCGACCCGGAGCGCATGGTGACGGGACTGAGGGAGTACCGGCTCGCCTACCGGGTTCGCCGTGGGCTCCTCTTCTTCGACGAGTACGACGAGCTCTACTGGAACGCCACGGGCACGGAGTGGGAGGTCCCCATCGACTCCGCCCGGGTGACGGTCCACCTCCCCCTCGGCACCCCGACCGACATGGTGCGCCTCGGATGCTTCACGGGCGCGTTCGGTTCCAGCGAGACGGCCTGCACCGCCCGTGCCGACGGCGAGCACATGAGCTTCGCGGCCACGCGCAAGCTGGGCGCGCGGGAGGGGCTTTCGGTGGCGGTGGCGCTGCCCAAGGGCGTGCTGCGCGAGCCCAGCGCGTGGGAGCACTTCCAGGCGCGCATGGGCGCCTTCGGCGGCCTGTGGTTGCTGCTGCCCTTCACCACGTTCGCCGTGATGCTCTGGCTGTGGCGAACCCGGGGGCGCGACGTCGCCCCGTCCGACGCCATCCCCGTGCGCTACGACCCGCCCGAGGGACTGACGCCCGCCGAGGTGGGCGTGGTGTGGGACGAGAGCGCCGACCTCGAGGACGTGACCGCCACCATCCTGGACCTGGCGGTTCGCGGCTGGCTCAGCATCGAGGAGATCGAGAGCACCCGCTTCCTCTTCTTCACGGACAAGGACTACCGCCTGGTGCGCAAGCGCGCGGATACGGCCGGACTGAAGCCTCACGAGGAGCGGCTTCTCGCGTACCTGTTCGAGTCGGGAGCCGACGTGATGATCTCGTCGCTGCGCGAGAAGTTCTACACCAAGCTCGCCACGCTGAAGGATCACCTCTACTCCGAGGTGTCGGGTCGCGGCGGCCACTTCCCGACGGCGCCGGAGAAGGTGACGCGCGCCTGGCGCATCGGCGGAATCGTCATCCTCGTGCCCGGCGGCCTCGCGCTGATGAATCCCGAGGGTCCACTGGCGGCGGTCTGCATCGCCGCCTCCGGTCTGGTGGTGATCGCGTTCGCGAAGGCGATGCCGCGCCGCACGCGCAGGGGACGGCGCACCTACGAGGAGATCGCGGGCTTCCGCGAGTTCGTGGGCCGCGTCGACAAGGACCGACTCGACCGCATGGGGACGCGCACGGCGGAGACCTTCGAGCGGCTTCTACCCTTCGCCGTGGTGCTCGGAGTCGGCGACGCCTGGGCCGACGCCTTCGCCGACATCTACCTGCGCCCGCCGGACTGGTACCGCTCTGCCGGGGGCAGCATGGACTTCCACCCGCGCCACTTCGTCGGAGACGTGGGCCGCGGCCTCGGCACGATCGGCCGCTCGCTGGCGTCCACCCCGCGCGGTTCGGGGAGCAGCAGCTTCGGCGGAGGTGGCTTCAGCGGCGGCGGCGGTTTCAGCGGCGGTGGCTTTGGCGGCGGGGGCGGCGGGAGCTGGTAGCGCCCGCAGTCCCGTGGCAGGGAGCCAAGGCCCGGCCGAGAGCTAGGATGCGGCCGTGACCGCCTTCCGTTTCAACGAGATCGCCCGTTCCGGCGCTGCACGTTCGGGGCTCTTCACGACGCCCCACGGCGACGTGGAAACGCCGTCCTTCATGCCGGTGGGCACCCAGGCGGCCGTG
>CAXMOD010000041.1:0-22476 GCA_964194905.1 uncultured Desulfobacterales bacterium
CTTGGTTTCGGCCTCGAGCGTGTCGCCCACGTAGACGGGCGCGCCGAACTTCATGTCGATGTACTCGAGGTTGGTGCGGGCGTTCTCGGAGACGTCCTCGACGGTCTGGCTGAAGGCCACCAGCATCACCAGGCCGGGCGGGCAGACCAGTCCCTCGAATCCGTAGGCCCGCGCGTAGCGCGCGTTCTTGGCGAACGGGTTCGTGGTCATCGCGAACTCGCTGAAGGTGGTGAAGAGACCCTCGGTGAGGGTCTTGCCGCCCTTGTGGCGGAAGACCTGGCCGGGGACGAAGTCCTCGAGGAAGTTTCCGGTCTTCTTGCGGATCACCCGGGGGGTATCGCTCACGCTGCTTCTCCTGGCGCTTGGAGCCGCGCAATGTAGCAATCCGACTGGGGTTCTGGAGTCGACGGGCTCTGGGAGCAGTTCGGGTTCCGGGTGCTGCTATAGTGCGCGCCCGTGCAGATCGGTGCCCCCCGCGAGACGGCTACCGGCGAGAGCCGGGTGGCCCTGACCCCCGATGCCGCCCGCATCCTGCTCCGCGACGAGATCGAGGTCGTGGTCGAGGCGGGCGCCGGGGCCGCGGCCGGCTTCCCCGACGCCGCCTACGAGAAGATGGGCGCCAAGCTCGGCGACGCAGCGGCCGTCTGGGCTTCGGATGTCGTGGCGGTGGTTCAGGGCGGCGACGACCTGGTCGAGCGCGCTCACCCCGGGGCCACGCTGATCGGTCTGCTGCGTCCGCTCGACCGCGCCGATCGGGCCCAGGCACTGGCCGCCGAGGGCGTCACGTCCTTCGCGATGGAGCTGATGCCGCGCATCACGCGTGCCCAGTCCATGGACGCGCTCTCGTCCCAGGCCAATCTGGCCGGCTACCGCGCGGTGCTCGTCGCTGCAGCCACCATGCGCAAAGCCTTCCCGATGATGGTCACGGCGGCGGGCACGATCTCGCCCGCCAGGGTGCTGGTCCTCGGCGCGGGCGTCGCCGGCTTGCAGGCGATCGCCACGGCCAAGCGCCTCGGTGCCATCGTCGAGGCCTTCGACGTGCGTCCTGCCGTGAAGGAACAGGTGGAGAGCCTTGGGGCGCGTTTCGTGGAGCTGGATCTCGAGACCGAGGGCGCCGAGGACACCGGCGGCTACGCCAAGGCCCAGAGCGACGAGTTCCTGGTGCGCCAGCGTCAGCAGCTCGGCCAGCGTGTGGCGGCCGTGGACGTGGTGATCACCACGGCGCTCGTGCCCGGCGCCCGCGCTCCGCTTCTGGTGGAGGAAGACGCGGTGCGCGCGATGCGGCCCGGCTCGGTCATCGTGGACCTGGCCGGCGAGCAGGGCGGCAACTGCGCGCTCACCCAGGCCGACCAGACGGTCGACGTGGAGGGCGTCACGGTCCTCGGCCCCACCAACCTGCCCAGCGAAGTCGCTTTCGACGCCAGCCAGATGTACGCGCGCAACGTGGTCACCTTCTTGCAGCACCTCATCGAGGACGGCGCCCTGAACCTGGATCTCGAGGATGAGATCACGGCGGGCGCGCTCCTCACCCACGACGGCAAGGTGTCGAACGAGCGCGTGCGCGGAATCCTGGGCGGCGCCTAGGCGCGCCCGCCCATCACCCGATCAACCGGCCGCCAGACCGGAGGGAAGCCATGCTCGAAGATCCCGCCGTCGCCCTCACCATCCTGGTGCTCTCGCTCTTCGTGGGCTGGGAGGTCATCTCGAAGGTGCCACCGCTGCTGCACACCCCGCTCATGTCGGGCAGCAACGCCATCTCCGGCATCACCATCGTGGGGGCCATCCTCGCGGCCGGCGCTGCGGAGCTCACCCAGTCGAGCTGGCTCGGCTTCGTAGCGATCGTCTTTGCCACCATCAACGTGGTGGGCGGCTTCCTCGTCACCAACCGCATGCTCGGCATGTTCCGCAAATGAGCGCGTTGCCGTCGATTCCGCTGATCTACATCCAGTTCGCCTACCTGGTGGCGGCGGTGCTCTTCATCGTCGGCCTGAAGAACCTGTCGTCGGCGCGCACCGCGCCGCGCGGCAACGTGCTCGCCGCCGTGGGCATGCTGATCGCCATCGTCGCCACGCTCCTGATGCGCGGCGTGGTCAACTACCCGATCATCCTCGGCGGCGTGGTGGTGGGCTCGGCCATCGGCGTGCTGCTGGCCACGCGCATCCAGATGACGGCCATGCCCCAGATGGTGGCGCTGCTGAACGGCTTCGGTGGCGGCGCCTCGGTACTGGTGGTCTCCGCGGAGCTGCTGAAGGGCACGACGATCGCGGCTTCGGTGCCCGCCTGGGCGATCGTGATCTCGGCGTTGATCGGTACCGTGACCTTCACCGGCAGCCTGATCGCCTTCGCCAAGCTCCAGGAGCTGATGCGTGGGCAGCCCATTCTCTACCCGGGCCAGCAGTTCGTGAACGGGATCATGGGCCTGGGCGTCTTGGCGCTGTGCGGTCTGGTCGCGTTGCAGCCCGAGCAGCTGCCGGCCTACGCCGGCGTCGTCGGCCTGGGCCTCATGCTGGGCGTGACCCTGATCATCCCGATCGGTGGCGCCGACATGCCGGTGGTGATCTCGCTGCTCAACTCCTATTCGGGGCTGGCGGCGTGCGCCACGGGCTTCGTCCTCGGCAATAGCGGCCTGGTGATCTCGGGCTCCCTGGTCGGCGCGTCGGGACTCATCCTCACCAAGATCATGTGCGACGCGATGAACCGCCCGCTCACCAATGTGCTCTTCGGCGGGTTCGGCGCCGTGGACAGCGCGGCCCTGGCTGCGATCGCCGGTGGCGGCGAGAAGAAGACGGTGAAGGCCTATACGCCCGACGACGCGGCCATCGTGTTCAGCTCGGCGAGCTCCGCGATCATCGTGCCCGGCTACGGCATGGCGGTGGCCCAGGCGCAGCACGGCGTGCGCGAGCTGATGGACGCGTTGGAGGCCCAGGGCGTCAAGACGCGCTTCGCCATCCATCCCGTGGCCGGCCGCATGCCGGGCCACATGAACGTGCTGCTCGCCGAGGCCAACGTTCCCTACGACAAGCTGGTGGAGATGGACGCGATCAACCCCGAGTTCCCGGAGACGGACGTGGCGCTGGTGCTGGGCGCCAACGACGTGGTGAACCCGGACGCGCGCAGCGCCAAGGACAGCCCGATCTACGGCATGCCGATCCTCAACGTGGACTCGGCCCGCCAGGTGATGGTGATCAAGCGCAGCCTCAACCCGGGCTTCGCGGGCATCGACAACCCGCTCTTCTACCTGGACAACACCATGATGGTGTTCGGCGACGCCAAGGAGACGGTCCTGGGCATCGTCGCGGCGATGAAAGAGCTCTGAGCGGCCGACTGGGCGGTCGGACTAGGGCATCGCGGCGTGCGCGATGCGGTCGCCGACGAAGCTGCCCATGTAGAGCCGGTCGCCGGCTTGGACGGCGACGCTGGCCATTCCGATGCCGACGCTGCCGTCGCCCTCGACCAGCGTCTCCACAGCCATCGTGTCCGGGTCGACGGCCGCCACGGCGAACGAAACGCCGCAGGCGCCGGCCGCGATCTTGCCGCAGCCCATCGCCTCGGTGCTGGAGCCCGTCCCCCCCGCGACCAGGATGCGGCCGTCGTCGCTCCAGGTGAGGTTGTCGGAGCCGAGAGCCACGTCGGCTTCGCGGCGGTTGGCGCCGTCGGCGCGATCCAACGCGACCACGGTGCGCTCGTAGAGCATGCCGGCGAAGACGCGACTGCCGTCCGCCGAGACCTCCACGCCGTTGGGCAACACGCCCTCGCTGCCGGGGATCGGCCGCCAGCCGCCCGCCGGCGTCCACTCGTAGACGAAGCCGGTGGGGCGGCCGAGCAGGATCGTCAGCATGAGACCCGGCGAGAGCCCGCCGCCCAGGGGCTGGGAGCTCATCTTCGAGACGACGAAACCGTCGCCGCCGGGCAGCGCGGCCACGTCGTTGGTCGCCGTCTCGGGCGGCGCCACCGAGCAGCCGCGCCAGATCAGCGTGGGCCTTCCGCCGGCCACGGCCAGCTCGAAGAACTCCACCGACTCGCGGCCGCCGTGATTCACCACCAGAAGGCCGGTGCCGTCGCGGCGCTCGAGGACGTCGATGCCGTGCGGCTTGAAGAGCGTCGGGTCGGGTGCGCCCGGGCAGTCCTCCGCGCCCCAGCCGGGCGCCGGCGCAGCCAGCGCCTCCGCCCACAACGGCACCTTGGTTCCGTCGGAGATGCGCCAGGCGCTCAACGCCCCGGGGCCCTCGGCGCGGCTCGTCTCGGAGACCGCCAGCCAGGCGCCGCCCGGGAGCAGGGCCAGGTCTTCGGGGTTGGTGAAGTCGCAGACCGGGATCAGGCCGCCCCCGGCGTCGCAGTTCGTGATTGCGGGGGCTGCACCGCAAGCGGCCAGCCCGAGGAGTGCGAGGAGCGCACAGACCGCCGCGAGAGCGCGCAGGCGCATCAGCCTGCCCGCTCGCGGTCGCGGCGCGCGAAGAGGTCCACCAGCTCCGGTGCACCGGCGGCCATGCCGCGGTCGATGAGGGTCTTCTCCTGGTTGTAGATGCGCGGCGCGCCGTCGAAGTCCACGTAGACGCCGCCCGCCTCGCGAACCAGCAGGTCCCCACCGCACACGTCCCATTCGTTCTTCGGCGCGACCGAAACGTTGAGGTCGCCGTCTCCGGATGCGACGCAGGCGATCTTCCACGCGATGGAGGCGACCGGGCGCAGCTCCTTGAACCAGCCCTCGTACGGCTCGAACTGGCTGCGTGAGATCTCCGTGCGGCTGGCGATCACGACCGCGTCCTCCAGCCGGGAGGGCCGGTTCACATGCACGCGCTCGCCGTCGCGGAAGGTGCCGCCGCCCTTGCTTCCCCAGACGGTCACCCCGGCCGGCGGGTTCAGGATGACGCCTACCACCGGTTCGCCGTCGTCCACCAGCGCGATCGACGCGCAGAACTCCGGGATCTTCCCGATGAACTCCTTGGTGCCGTCCATCGGGTCCACGATCCAGACCCGACGCTGTTGCAGCCGGCTCGGGTCGGAAATGGTCTCCTCGGAGAGCAGCGCGTCGTCCGGGAATGCCGTGCGCAGCACGCGCGCGATGGCGGCGTCGCTCGCCAGGTCCGCTTCGGTCACCGGGTTGTCCTCGGACTTCTCCCAGTGCGCTCGGTCGCCGGCGTAGTGTTTCAAAAGGACGCCGCCCGCATCGCGGGCCGCCTCCAGCGCCACTTCGAGTTCGCGTTCGTACGGCATGAGCGCCGGAGTATACTGCGCCCCGTGGTGACGCAAGACGTGGAACTCGGCGCGCTGGCGCTTCCCGACGAGCCGGGTCCCGGTGTGGTGCTGATCCCCGACGTGTGGGGCCTCTACGATCACTACCGTGATCTCGCGCGCCGCTTGGCGGCAGAGGGCTTCACGACGCTGGCGGTGGATCTCTACCGCGACATCGGGGGCAAGCCGCCGATCGAGAGTCCCGCCGACGCGATGAAGTGGATCGACGGCCTCGACGATCGGCAGATCCTGGCGGATCTCCAGGCCGCGGCGGACTTCCTGGCGGGCCACGCGTCGGTGTCGGGCGAGGTCGGCATCACCGGATTTTGCATGGGTGGGCAGTACGCGCTGCTCGCGGCGTGCGGCTGCAGTGGGCTTTCCGCCTGTGCGCCGTTCTACGGAATGGTGCGCTACCGAGACGGCCTCGATCCGGAGAAGAAGCCGCGCTCGGTTCTCGACGCGCTGCCGGACCTGAGCTGTCCGGTCTTGGGTTTCTACGGCGAAGAAGACGCGATCATCCCGGTCGCAGACGTGGAGGCGCTGAGCAGCGGCATCGCGGCGACCGGGCAGGACGGCGAGGTGATCCTCTACGCGAACGCCGGCCACGCCTTCATGAACGACTCCCGGCCGTTGTACCGGGAGGAGGCCGCGCGCGACGCCTGGCCGCGGCTGGTGTCCTTCCTGCGCGAGAAGCTGGCGTGACACCAGCGACGACGGAGAGGGTGGACTCATGACCTCCGCCGAACACCACCTCGCCCGCTACCACGAGCAGGGATTCGTCGTCCTCCGGGACGTGCTCGGCGCTTCCGAGATCGAGGCCATGCGCGCGGCGCTGCAGCTGTACCTCGACCTCGGCGTCCGGGGACGCAACGACTTCGAGGGGGAGCGGACGCGGCGCGTCTACTCTCTCGTTGGGCGCGGGACGGTGTTCGAGCGCAGCGCCGAGCACCCCGCCGTGCTGGAACTCGTGGATGCGCTGCTGCGTCCCGGCTACCTGCTGACGGCGAGCCAGGCGATCTGCATCTACCCAGGCGAGACGCCCCAGCCCGTGCACT
Source organism: uncultured Desulfobacterales bacterium (assembly GCA_964194905.1). GTDB lineage: Bacteria > Myxococcota_A > UBA9160 > UBA9160 > JAFDET01 > JAFDET01. Next base: position 6,288 of record CAXMOD010000041.1, read on the forward strand.
ACGACGACACGTTCTACACGCTGCCGAGGCCCCGTCCCGCGGTGAGCATCTCGACGATCTGGGCGCTGGACGATTTCAACGCGGCCAATGGCGGGACCGAGGTGATCCGCGGCAGCCACGCCTGGGACGACGAACGGGTTGCGGCGTCGTACGCGCTGGCCGAGCAGCTCACCGCGCTCGAGGTGCCGGCCGGCTCGCTGGTCCTGTTCGCGGGCACTCTGCTGCATCGCGGTGGCGGCAACCGCTCGTCGGTACCCCGGCGCGCGTTCAGCCACCAGTACTGCGAGCCGTGGGCACGCCAGCAGGAGAACTTCACCCTGTCCGTACCCCGGGAGCGCGCGCAGGCCATGTCCCCCCGCCTCCGACAGCTGCTCGGCTACTCGATCCATCCTCCATTCATGGGCCAGCTCGCCGGGCGGCATCCCGAAAAGGCGCTCGCCGACGGCTATGTCAATTCCCTGATCGCCGACGACGCTGCGATCGCCGCAACCCAGAAGCGCGACTGAGGGTTCGCGAACTCGCCCAGCTCCGCCCGCGTCTGCCCTTGGGGCGCGCCCGCTCAGTCCAGCCGCTTGCGGAAGCGCAGCGTGGCCAGCGTCATGCTGGCTGCGAAGAAGATCAGCAGCGGCCATACGTCGCGGCTCACCTCGGGCAGCCCCGCACCGCGCAGCATGATGCCGCGGATGATGCGCACGAAGTGGGTCAGCGGGAACACCTCCGCCAGCCAGCGGGCCGGCTGGGGCATGCCGTCGAAGGGGAACATGAACCCCGACAGCAGGATCTGGGGGAGGAAGGTGAAGAAGGTCAGCTGGAAGGCCTGGAACTGGGTCTGCGCCACGGTCGAGATCAGCAGGCCCAGGCCGAGGGTCGCCGTCACGAAGATGAGCCCCGCCCCGTAGACGTCTGCCAGGGTGCCGCGCACCGGCACGTCGAAGAGCAGCGAGCCGAGCACCAGGACGAGGGTCACCTGCACCATTCCGATCGCCATGTAGGGCAGGATCTTGCCGACCATGAGCTCCGGGGTGCGCACCGGGGTCGTGATGAGCATCTCGAGATTCCCGCGTTCGCGTTCGCGCACGATGGCCACGGCCGTGAAGAGCGTCATGGTCATGGTCAGGATCACGCCGATCAGGCCGGGAACGACCTGCACGGCGGAGCGCCGCTCCGGGTTGTAGTAGGCGCGCAGCTCGAAGCGCGGCGCACCGACAGCGCTCTCGCGTGGCACACCGTCGCGCGGGATGGGCAGCTCGGCGAGCCGCTGCGCGGCGGCCAGTACGATGGGGTCGCTGCCGTCGACGAGCAGGTGGGCGGCGGGGCGTCCGCCCTGGGCGATGCGCCGCTCGAAGTCGTGGGGGAGGAAGAGGCCGACGGCGATCTCGCCGCGCCGCAGCAGCGTCTCCAGCTCCTCGGCGGATCCGGCGCGGCGCACCACGGTCACCACCTGGCTCGCCTCCGCATCGGCGATCAGCACCCGGGAGCGCTGGGTCCCGGCGAGATCGGCGACGCCGGTCCGCAGCCCGCGCACGTCCTGGTTGATGGCGTAGCCGAAGAGCAGCAGCTGGATTATGGGCAGTCCGAACACCATGCCGAACGTGAGCCGGTCGCGGCGGAGCTGGAGACCCTCCTTGCGCACCACGGCCAGGATGCGGCGGATGGACTTCACGCGGCGGCCTCGCGCCGCGACGGCAGGGTTGCCGCCACGAAGACATCCTCGAGGCTGGCCCGGGTGATCTCCACGCTGGCGGAAACGTCGGCAGCGGCGAAGGCCGCGCGTACGCGGCCCTCGGCGTCGTCCCAGGTGGGATCGACCAGTGCGTGCAGGCGTGTGCCGAGCTGCGCCACGCTCAGCACCTCGGCGATCCGGTCGAGGACGGCGCGCGCCGCGCGCAGCGCCTCGGTCTCCACCTCGATCACCGTGGCGTCGATGCCCTGCATCAGCTCACGGGGAGCGCCTTCCGCCACCAGCCGTCCCTGGTCGAGGATGCCGAGACCGTGGCAGCGCTCGGCTTCGTCCATGTAGTGGGTCGAGACCAGGATCGTGGTGCCGCCCTCAACGAGCTGGAACAGCGACTCCCAGAAGTCGCGGCGGCTCTGGGGATCGACTGCGCTGGTCGGCTCGTCGAGGAAGAGCAGGCGTGGCTCGTGGATGACGGCGGCGGCGAGGGCCAGCCGCTGCCGCTGTCCACCGGAGAGGGTATCGGCGCGCTGCCCCGCGCGGTCGCCGAGCCGGTAGATTTCCAGCAGTTCCTCGATCCGGCGTCGCCGTCGCGCCGTCGCCAGGCCGTAGATCTCGCCGACGAACTCGAGGTTCTCCCGGATCGTGAGATCGCCGTAGAGCGAGAAGAGCTGGGTCATGTACCCGATCTCGAGGCGCAGCCGTTCGGCATCGTCGGGCACGCGATGACCGAGCACCTCGGCCTCGCCCTCGCTCGGGGTGAGCAGGCCGCACAGCATGCGGATCGTGGTGGTCTTGCCCGAGCCGTTCGGTCCCAGGAATCCGTAGATGCGCGCCGGGGGGATCGAGAGTTCCACGCGATCCACCGCGGTCAGCGCGCCGAAGCGGCGCGTCAGCCCGCGGGCGTGGATCGCGAGGGGCTCACTCACGCGCGACCTCGTGGGACTCGAAGCGCACCTCGACGGGTACGCCGCTCGGCAGCGTTCCGGCTTCGGGCCCCGTCAGATCCACCTTGGCGACGTAGACGAGACGCCCGCGGTCGCGTTCGGTGAGGGCGTAGTACGGGGTGAAGGCCGGGTCGCTCGACACGCTGCGTACGCGCCCGACGAGCTCGCCTTCGAGCCCGTCCACACGCACTCGTGCCATCGTTCCCGGCGTGACGTGCACGCGAATGGCCTCCGGCACATAGACGCGCGCGTAGGGAGCCTGCCCTTCCAGCAGCACGGCCACGACGCCGCCGGGCGGTGGCCGTTCGCCGAGGCGGTAGGGGAGGGCGTCGATCCAGCCGGCCGTGGGCGCACGCACGTTCAGCCTTTCCAGGCGCAGGCGGCTGTCCGCCAGGGCCGCCTCCGTCTCGGCCAGGGCCGCAGCGGCCTGGGCGAGTTCTTCCGCGGTGGTTCCCTCGAGCAGCTCGTCGAGGGTCGCCTTGGCGGCGTCGCGTGCGGCGAGCGCCTCATCCCACAGGGCGTCCTGCTGATCGAGCCGGCCGCGGGAGTTCACGCCGCGGTCGAAGAGTTGCTGGGCGCGCTCGCGGTCGCTCTCCGCCGTGGCGAGGCGGCCCTCGGCGCCCTTCAGGCGCGCGCGCGCCTGGTCGATGCGCTCGGCGCGCGGGCCCCGGCGCAGCTCGGCGAGTCGGGCCGCGGCCCGGTCTCGGGCCCCGGCGGCCTGGGTGGTCTGGGCGTTGAGGCGCGCGGGATCGAGCGCCAGGATGAGCTGGCCGGCCTCCACGTACTGCCCCTCTTCGACGGGCCGCGCCACCAGCGGCTCCGACGCCTCGGCGATCAGCTCGAGACGATCGCGCTCCAGGGTGCCCACGGCGGGCGGCGCGCTGTCGCCCTCACCACAGCCCGCGAGCAGCGCGACGAAGAGCACGGCGCAGAGTCCGTCCCTCATGATCCGACCCCCTCCAGGAAGAGCCGTCGGGTGTGATCGGCGAACGCGGAGCGGAAGCGCTCGTCGTACTTCACGCCCAGGACCCGCTCGACCACGGGCCGCGCCACGAAGGGGAAGACCGTCATGCCCAGCAGCGAGAGGAAGGCGAGGCGAGGGTCGAGGTCATCGCGGAAGCGGCCGTCGTCGATCTCGTGCTTGACCAGGGCCGGCAGTAGTGCGGCCATCTGCGATGCGTATTGCCCGATGAAGCGCTCGCGGAAGCGGCCCTCCTCGGAGAGCACTTCGCGAATCATCAGGCCGGGGATCCACGGCTCGGCCGTAAAGGTCCCCGTCAGCACGTCGAGCAGGTCGCCGAGGCCTTCGCCGAGGCCGGCCATCGCCGAGGCGGCGCCTCGCACGCGCTTCAGTACCCGCGCGAACGCCTCGTCGAGCATGGCGTCGTAGAGGCCCTGCTTGTCGCCGAAGTAGTAGTGGATCATCGCCGGCGTCACGCCTGCGTCGCGGGCGATCTCGCGCAGCGAGACCGCCTGGTAGCCCCGCGCGGAGAAGAGCCGGCCGCCCGCGTCGAGCAGAGCGGCGCGAACTTCGGGGTGGCCGCTGTCTCCCTCGGGACGTCCGGGTCCGCGCGGCGGGGGACGGCGGGAACGGGTGCTGCGTCGGGATTCGCGAGTTCTGGGGGCCACGGCTCGAAATTAACCATACGATTAGTTAATTGTCAAGGAGCCACCAGACAACGGCTCCAGCCGGCTGCGCAGCGGGCCCTAGGGGGCCCCGAAGCCGTTGCGGGGTCGCAGCAGTGCCAGCGCCAGGGTGCGCGTGCGGCGCGCGTACCGGGTCAGGCTCACCTCTACGGAGACGAGACTGCCACCCCGGTCGCGCAGCCAGGCTGGGAAGCGCCGGGTATCGTCGCTCTCGCACAGCGCGTCGAGCTGCGTCCAGAAGCCCTCGCGGCCCGCCTCGGGCAGGAAGCCGTCGGCGTCCGCGCCGAGCAGCGCGTCGCGTTCCGCGCCGAGAAGGGCCCCGGCGGCGGGATTCGCGTCCACGATGGTGCGCGTGTCGACGTCGATGGCCAGGTAGCCGTCGGCCACGCGGTCGATGGCCGCGCGCACGGCGCGCCCGGCGGCGCGCGGAGTACCGCTCCGGCGCCGCGCGGGCGCGGTGTCGCGCAGCGCGGCGCAGAAGCGCTGGGCCAGTGGCTCGAGCGCGGTGCGCACCGCGTCGGCCCTCGGTCCCGCGATCTGCACGGCCGCCTCGACCCACTCCTGGAGCAGCGCCGCCACGCGGGCCTCGGACGGTCGCAGCCCGTCCAGCGCGGGCGGTGTCGTCGCGCCGGTGAGCACGGCGCGCGCGGCGAAGCTGCGGAACCGGCGCAGCGCTTCCGTTTCGGGAGCCGAGCGCGCCGGCAGCTTCTCGCCGAGACGAACCGCCAGGGCCTGCTCGGTGGCGCGCCGCTGCGCCACCAGCCAGGCCGCGAGTGTTCGGTCGCCCGCCGCCACGCGGCCTACTTGATGGTCTTGAAGATGGGCACGTTGTTCTCGGTGGACACGTAGATCACGTTGGGGTTCTCGTTCAACGTCTTGATCCAGAGGTAGTGCAGGTACGAGCTCGACAGGGTCGAGCGCACGATCTCCTGGGCGCGCGCGGCGCCCTTGGCCCGGGCGATTTCGATCTCCGCGTCCTTCTTGGCCTGCTCCAGCTCGAACCCCTTCTGCTCCACGCGCTGGTCCGCGGTGAGCTTGGCCTCGATGGCCTCCTTGAAGCGCTGGGGCAGCCGCACGTCGCGCAGCAGCACCGCCAGCACGTCGATTCCTTCGGGCCCCAGGCTGTTCGTCAGGCCCTCGTGCACCTGCTCCGCGATCTTCACGCGTCCCTCCTGGCTGTAGATCTCGCTCACTTCGTAGGCCGCCACCACGTCGCGGATCTGGCTGCGGAAGTAGGGCACGATCAGGATGCCGCGGTAGTCGCGGCCGATGGTCGTGCGCACCTGCGGCGCCCGCTCGGCGACGAGCCGGAACTGCAGCGAGGTCTCGAGGCCGACGATGAGACCCTCGCTGGAGGGCATCTCCGCCGACTCCTTCAGCTCCTGGCGCTTGATGTTCCAGGTCTCGATCTGGCGCGCCACCGGCAGCACCAGGCTGACGCCCGGCCCGACCGGGTCGTCCGAAATCTTGCCGAAGCTCTTCAGGACGCCGACCTCGCCGTCCTCGATGATCACGCAGGCAGTGCCGCTCATGACGAACAGCGCTGCCGCGAACAGTGTCGCGATCCGGTGCATCTCACCCCTCCCATCCCCGTTGGCCCGCGGCCGACTGGCCGCATCCCGTTTGGCCGGATGCCGAGCGACGACAGGCGGCCGGGCCCAGGGAAACCCGTATCATCATACCGCGCATGGCGCGGCGTTGACGCCGATCGGGCCCGCCGATAGCGTCGGCCGGCACCGAGGATCCACATCAAGGATCGCCGCCAACACCGCGTGATTGCGAACGATCCGGAGGACTGAGGTGAGCGAGCACGAGCCCTGGCGCGATTTCGACGTCGCGGCCCCCACCCCCGAGCACGCTCTCATCGCACGCACCGTGCGCGAATTCGCCGAGACCGAGGTCGAGCCCCAGGCGCTGGAGCACGACCGCGCCGAGCGTTTCAACCTGCCCCTCTACCGCAGGGCGGGCGAGCTCGGCCTCCTGGGCGCGATCATCCCCGAGGAGTTCGGTGGCTCGGGCCTGGACGCCACCGCCGCGGTGATCGTCTGCGAGGGGCTCTCGCGCTCGGACCCGGCCTTCGCCCTCTCGGTGATGGCCCACGCCATCCTGTTCGCCCACAACCTGGCCCTGAACGGGAGCGAGGAGCAGAAGCGGCGTGTGCTCCCCAAGGCGGCCAGCGGTGAGTGGATCGGCGGCCTGTGCATGACCGAGCCCGAGGTCGGCACCGACGTGCTGGCGCTCCGCACTTCGGCCCGCCCGGACGGCGACGACTGGGTGCTCGACGGCACCAAGACCTTCATCACCAACGGAGGGGTGGACGAGGACACCCTGGGCGACGTCTTCCTGGTGTACGCCGCAACGGCGCCCAAGGAGATCAGCACCTTCCTGGTGGAGAAGGGTGCGCCCGGCTTCCGGCTGGGCCAGAAGTGGAAGGACAAGCTGGGCATGCGCGCCTCGTTCACCGCGGAGCTCGTCTTCGACGGCGCGCGCGTGCCGGGCGCGAACCGGGTGGGCGACCTCGGTGACGGCACGAAACAGATGATGCGCAACCTCGAAGTGGAGAGGCTCTCCCTCGCCGCGATGTCGGTGGGGATCGCCGGGCGCTGCCTCGAAGTCATGGTGGACTACGCGAACGAGCGCAAGACCTTCGGCCAGCCCATCCGCGAGCACGGGCAGATCCAGCGCTACCTCGCCGAGACCTTCGCCGAGTGGCGTGCGGCGCGGACCCTCGTGTACGACGTGGCGCGACGCATCCGGCTGGGCGCCGTGGGCCAGCGCATGGATGCCGACGCCACCAAGCTCTTCGCGGCGCAGGTGGGCAAGCGCGCGGCCGACAACGCGATCCAGGTGTTGGGCGGCTACGGCTACATGGGCGAGTACGTGGTGGAGCGGCTGTGGCGCGATGCAAAGCTCATCGAGATCGGTGGCGGCACGCTGGAGGCGCACCACAAGAACCTCACCAAGGATCTCTGCAGCAACCCGGGCGCGCTCCGGGACTGACGGGCGGCCGTGATGAAGCCGGAGGAGCTGGCCGAGGGCATCGCGCGCTTCATCGCCGAGCGGACGGGGGATACAGCCGCGCGTGTGGCCGGGCTGCGGCGCCTGACCGGCGGCGCGTCGCGGGAGCTCTGGTCTCTCGACGCCACCTGGGACGGCGAGACTCGCGCGCTGGTGCTGCGCCGCGATCCTCCGGGCCGAGAAGGGGACTCGAGCGAGCGCGGCCTGGAATTCGCGCTGCTTCGGACTGCCGGCGAGGCCGGGGTGCCGGTCCCCGCCGTGCACTGGAGCTGCGACGACCCGAACGTGCTGGACTCCCCGTTCTTCCTGATGGACCGCGTCGATGGCGAGACGATCCCGCGGCGCCTGTTGCGCGACGACGCCTATGCCGGCGCGCGCGAGGTCATGACGGGCCAGCTCGGCGCGATCCTGGCGCGAATCCACACGATCGACCCCGACCACCCGGAATTGGCGCGCCTTCACGCGGCTGGACAGGAGCAGGGAGGCATCTCCCCGCGAGAGGAGGTCGGGCGCATCGCCGTGGGCATCCGCAGCCTCGCCCTCGAACCCCACCCGGTGTTGGAGCTGGCGGAGCGCTGGCTGCTCGAGCGCGCGCCCGAGGATTCGCGCCGCAGTGTGGTGCACGGGGACTACCGTGTGGGCAACGTCATCTTCGGCGAAGAGGGGGTGCGCGCGATCCTGGACTGGGAGCTAGCCCACGTGGGCGACCCGATCGAGGACCTGGGCTGGCTGTGTACGAAGAGCTGGCGCTTCGGCGGCCCGGGCGCGGTGGGCGGCATCGGCTCGCGCGAGGAGCTGGTGCGTGCCTACGAGAAGGCGGGCGGCGTGCCCGTGGATCCCGAGACGCTCGCCTGGTGGGAGGCGTGCGGGAACTTCAAGGTGGCGCTCGTGTGGATCAGCCAGAGCCGTGTGTTCCTGGACGGGCGGGTTCCGTCCGTGGAGCTGGCCTCCCTCGGTCGGCGCACGGCGGAGCCGGAGGCCGAGCTGCTGCGCATCCTGGAGGAGTCGGCGTGAACGATCGCCCGAGCGCCGAGGAGCTGCTGGCGGTCGTGGAGCGCTTCCTGCGCGAAGACGTGGTGCCGGCTCTCGAGGGTCCGCGCCGCTTCCACGCCCGCGTGGCCGCCAACGTGCTCTCCATCGTGGCCCGAGAGGTGGCGCGTGGCGATGCGGACCTGAGCGACGAGTGGCAGGGTCTCGCCGCTCTGCTGGAGCGGAATCCGGCGCCGCCCGCCGACCTGCCCGGCGCGGTGCGGGAAGCCAACGAGGAGCTTCTGCGCCGCATACGCGGCGGCGAGGCCGACGCAGGCCCGTTTCGCGAGGCCCTTCTCGCGCACCTGCGCCGGGTGGTGGACGCGAAGCTCGCGGTCTCCCTCGGAACGTCCCGGTAGTCAATCGCGGAGGCGGACGGCGAGGTGGGTGGCGTAGGGGTCGAAGCCCAGCGCCCGCGCCAAGGCCACGGCTGGCGCGTTGGCTACGAGGGTCAGGTAGAGCGTCAGGAGATCGCGGTCGAGTGCGTGCTGCACCGCCGCGGAGACGGCCGCGGTGCCGCAGCCCTGAGCGCGCCATGCCGGGTGCGTGACCACGCATGGGTCGCAGGCGTCGGCGCCCCGGGCGCGCAGGGTGGCCAGCGCCACCAGCGCGTCGTCTCGGAAGCAGCCCGCGGCGTACCCCTCGCCGGGGTTGGGAGGGCCGCCGGCCTCCCAGTCCTCCGCCGTGCACGCGGAGCGGAGCGTCTCGACGGCGGCCGCGTCGGTCTGCTGGAGCATGCGAGTCAGCGGATCGCGGCGCGGGACGAAGCAATCGGGCGCCACCGAGGCGTGGAAGGCGGGCCCTACGATCGCGGCGGCTTCCGGGAACAGGAGCGCCACCGTCTCGCGATCTCCCAGTTCGGCCACCGAGCGATCCCGCAGCGGCTCGAGCTCGGCGAGGCGCTCCGGCGGCGCCGACACGATGCAGCTGGCGCCGCGCCGGAAGAGCCACACGCCGGCGTAGTCGCCCAGGCCCACGTGCGGCGTCACGTGTACCCCCGGATCGCTCAGCCGGGCCACGTCGAGCCCGAAATAACGGGCCCAATGGCGGTCGACCCGCGCGGCCATCGCGCCTAGGCGAAGCGCCTCAGCTCGCGGCGCGCGATCACCATCTTGTGCACCTCGTCCGGCCCGTCGGCGATGCGCATCGAGCGCCCGTTGCGCCAGGCCGAGGCGATGGGGGTGTCGTCCGACATGCCCAGCGAGCCCAGGCACTGGATCGCCCGGTCCAGCACGTTCATCATCATATTGGGCACTACCACCTTGATCATCGAGATCTCCTGACGGGCGTCCTTCTTGCCGTAGGTGTCCATCTTCCAGGCCGCCTTCTCGGTGAGGAGGCGTGCCTGGTCGATCTCCATGCGTGAGGTCGCGATCCATTCCTGGACGAACTGCTTCTCTCCGATCGGCCCGCCGAACGCGATGCGCGTGTTGGCGTGCTTGCACATGATCTCGAAGGCGCGCTCCGCCATGCCGACGCAGCGCATGCAGTGATGGATGCGGCCGGGTCCGAGGCGGGCCTGGGCGATCATGAAGCCCGAGTGGTCCGGACCCAGGCGATTGGTCACCGGCACGCGGCAGTCCTCGTAGCGGATCTCGCAGTGGCCACCGCCGCCGGCGTGGCCCATCACCGAGATGGCGCGAATCAGGTTGAAACCCGGCGTGTCGGTCGGGACGAGGATCTGGCTCTGGCGCGCGTGGGGCGGCGCGTCCGGGTCGGTCACCGCCATGACGATGGCGACGGACGAGCCGATGGCCCCGCTCGTGTACCACTTGTGCCCGTTGATGACGTAGTCGTCGGCGTCGCGCACGGCCTGGGTCTTGAGGCCGGTCGGGTCGGCGCCCGAAACCTCCGGCTCCGTCATCGAGAAGCAGGAGCGGATCTCGCCCTCCAGCAGCGGCGTCAGCCAGCGCTCCTTCTGCTCCGGGCTTCCGAATTCGGCCAGGATCTCCATGTTGCCGGTGTCCGGGGCATTGCAGTTGAACACGCGAGGGGCGATCGAGCTGCGGCCCATGATCTCGCACACAGGCGCGTACTCCAGGTTGGTGAGGCCGGCACCGTACTCCTTGTCCGGGAGAAAGAGATTCCAGAGCCCGAGCCCCTTCGCCTTGGCGCGGAGCTCCTTCATGATGGGCGGCTCGAGGTGCGGGTCGCCGGATTCCTCTACCTGCTGCGCTGCGAGCTCTTCGTTGGGATAGACGTGGTTGTCCATGAAGCGCTGGATCTGCAGCATGAGCTGCTTGCAGGTTTCCGAGTACTCGAAGTCCATGGGTTCTCCTGTTCAGGGTCGAACGGTCAGCTTCACCAGGCCGGGCGGGCGTTCCTCGGCCAGCGCGTAGGCGCGCCCGATCTCCTCGAGTCCCACGCTGTGGGTGGTGAAGATGTCGAGGCGTTCGCGCTCGTCCTCCACCAGGCTCACGGCGTCTGCAAAGTCGGCGCGGCCGGGCGCGAAAGGTGGCCGCGCGTAGCAGTTGGACCACGCGAGGGTCACCTCCTTGGCGAACAGCACGTGGGGCTGGAGCGAGATCGGCGTCGTGAAGAGGCCGAGCACGGCGACGGCGCCGCCGGGCGCTACGGCCGCCGCTGCCGCCTCCAGCGTGTCGGCGTTGCCGCCGACCGTCTCGGCCACGATGTCCGGGCGCGCCGCGCCGCTGAGCCCGGCGAGGGCGAGGGGCGCCGCCTCGGACTCTGCCAGCACCCGGTCCGCGCCGAGCCGACGCGCCGCTTCCGCCTGCCAGGGGTGGCGTGCGCTGATCGCCACCTCGCCGGCGCCGAGGCGTCGCGCCGCCAGCAGCGCCATGAGCCCGATGGGGCCGGCGCCGAGCACGAGCACCTTCTTGCCCGGCTGCATGTTGCCACGGCGCAGCCCGTGCACGGCTACGCCCGCCGGTTCGGCGAGGGCGGCCGCGGCCGGATCCAGCTCGGGGTCGAACGGGAAGAGCCGACCCGCGGGTACGACGGCGAACTCGGCGAAGCCGCCGTCGCGCATCACCCCGTAGAAGGCGCTCTCGTCGCAGAGCGGGTCGAGGCCCCGCTCGCATTGGGGGCAGCGGCCGCAGGAGTGAATGGGCTCGACCGCCACACTCTGGCCCTCGGACACGTCCGTCACTCCCGGGCCTAGCGCGTCCACGGTTCCGGCCATCTCGTGACCGGGCACGACGCCGGGCACGTAGAGGCCCAGCTCGAACAAGTGCCGGTCGGAGCCGCACAGCCCGCAGCCGCCGATCTTGACTCGCACCTCGCCGGGCCCCGGCGTCGGAATGGGGCGCTCCTCGAAGCGCACGTCGCGCTTCCCGTGGTAGACGGCGGCGCGCATGGTCGAGGGCTGGGGGGGCACGGCGGGGAGGGTATCGCGGAGGAGGGTGGGAGGGCTATGCGTCCAGGCGTTCCATCACGGCCCGCACCACGAGCGGCCAGGCGATGGTCGCATCGGCGAACACCTCGGCGTAGCGCCCGCCCTCGCTCTCCGGGATGAACTTGCCCCAGGAGACTCCCTCGGTGTACGAGCAGCCCGACAGGCCGCCCCAGTGCTCCGGCTCCGGGCAGATGCGAACCGCGTAGCGGTAGCGGCGCGCGGGTGCTTCGATGCCGGTGCGCTTGCGCAGGATGTCCAGGTACGGCCCAACCTGCTGGGCCCAGTTGCGCGGCACGCCGCCGCCGATGGTGAAGATGCCGAGCCGCTCGTGTTGGCGGACCAGGTCGGTGAAATGGTCCAGGTCCAGGAAAGGATCGAAGAGAACCTCGCGGCCCGAACTCGCGGCGCGGGTCTGCTTGTAGATGGCCACGTCGAGGCCCAGTTCCGAGTCCGTGAAGGCGGGGACGTAGACCGGCACGTCCTTCTGGTGCGCGCTCTTCAGGATGGCGCGCCCCTCTACGTGGCGGGCCAGGTGCCGCCCCAGCTTCTCGTTGATGAGCCGGCTGGAGAGCACCTGGTCCTCGGGCAGGTCCTCGAGGGCCTGCTGGAGCACGCGCTCGGTGTCGTCGAGGTTCTTCTCGAGCTCGATGGTGTCGTAGACGCGGTTGTAACCCTTCTGGAAGAGCTCGGTGTCGGGCATCCCGGGCTTGTGCTTGTAGTGGAGCAGGCCCGCACCCTCGACGAAACCATGGGTCATCAGCGCGCCGGTGGAGACGACGGCTTGCACCCAGCCGCGGTCGATCATCTCCGCGAGCACAAGGCCCTGCTTCGCGATGGTCATGGCGCCGGACACGGTCACGACGCGGAAGCACTCCTCGTCGCGGACCATGGCCTCCAGCACGTCCGCCGCCTCGCCGAGGCGCCGCCCGCCGAACGCGGTGGCGCCCATGGCTCGCACGAGCTGGTCGACACCCTTCACGGCGGACAAGTCGAGGGGCGCCAGCGGCTCGAGGCCGTCCTCTTTGCCGGTGCCGAACTTCTTCTCGTCGCGGAGCTCGCCCATCAGTTCTCCTGGTCGATGGCCTTTTCCAGTTCTTCGGGATCGGTGACGGGTAGCGAACAGGTGACACCCCGGCAGACGTAGGCCGTGGCGCGCCCGTCCTGGGCGGCGCGGCCCTGCACCCAGGTGGGATCGAGGCCCTGGGGCGCGCGCTCGGGCGATTCCACGACGACCACGGCGTCCTCGGGTCCGAGCAGCTGCCGTGCACGAGAGGCCAGGGCGCGTGCTCCGGCCGCGTCCGCGCCCGCCACCACCAGCGCCACGTCGACGCCGCGCTCGGCGAGCGTGGCGGCCCGCAGCAGGGTGGGAAAGGCTGCCGGCACCTGCTCCAGCACGAAGGCGTGGGAGCGCAGCACCGTGTCCGCCACCTTCCGCAAGTCGCTGCGGCCCCCGAGCGCGGCCGCGCGCACGAGCCCCAGAGTGGCCAGGCCGGTGGAGTGGGGGGTGGCGCCGTCGTGGTCGGAGCGGGGGCGATGCGCCAGCCGTTCGCCGTCGTCGGCGGTGAGAAAGAGGTCGCCCTCGTCCGGATCGAAGAAGTGAGCGGCGATCGCGTCGGCCAACTCCAGGCCTGCGGCCAGGTAGCGGTCGTCTGCGCCCGCGCGATGCAGGTCGAGACAGGCCGCCAGCATCGCAGCGTGGTCGTCGAGGAAGGCGCGGATGCGGGCGCGCCCCTCGTTGAACACGCGCAGAAGCCGGCCGTCGGCATCGCGCAGCGTGTCGAGCACGAAGTCCGCACAGCCTGCGGCCTCCCGCAGCAGCGCCTCGTCGTCCAGCACTCCGCCGGCACGGGCCAGGCCCGAGATCGTGAGGCCCTGCCACGCGGCCACGCGCTTGGGATCCGTCCCCGGCGCCACACGCCCGGCGCGAGCACCCAGCAGGGCCGCGCGCTCGCCCGCGAACTGCTCACGCGGCTTGCGCGCGCGGTCGCGCAGCACGCTGGTTCCGTGCTCGAAGTTGCCTGCGGGCGTGACGTCGTAGGCTGCGCAGAAGGTCTCGGCCGCCTCCGCACCCAACACGTCGCTGACGCCCTGGGGTGTCCACACGAAGTAGCGGCCCTCTTCACCCTCGCTGTCCGCGTCCGTGCTGGCGTACCAGCCTCCGTCGGGATCGCCCATCTCGCGGCGCAGCCAGTCGGCCGTCTCGCGGATCGGCCACACCAGATCGTCGTCGCCGCTGCGGCGCCACGCCTCGGCGTAGGTGGCGAGGAGCTGTCCCTGGTCGTAGAGCATCTTCTCGAAGTGGGGCACGACCCACTCCCCGTCTACGGTGTAGCGGTGGAAGCCTCCGCCGAGCTGGTCGTAGAGGCCGCCCCGGCTCATCTCGCGACAGGTGAACACGACGTGGTCGAGGGCGCTCGCGGCTTCGGCCTCGGGCAGCACGTCGGCCGAGGCGAGCAGCAGGTCCAGGCTCGTGGGCGTCGGGAACTTGGGTGCGCCCCCGAAACCGCCGTGCTCACGGTCGGCGTTTTCCAGCAGGCCCTTCGCGCCGGCCGCCAGGTTGGCGCGGCCGGGCAGCGCTTCAGCCACTCCGCTGGGCTGTTCGGCCAGCGCACGGACGATCTGGCCGGCGCTCGTCTCCACGTCGTCGCGCTGGTTGCTCCAGGCGCGATCCACGGCTTCGAGCACCTGGCGGAACGACGGCGTGCCCTGGCGCGGTTCGGGCGGGTAGTAGGTGCCCGCATGGAAGGGGCGCCCGTCGGGCGTGCAGAACACCGTGAGCGGCCAGCCGCCGTGGCCACCGAGCCGCACGATCGTGTCCATGTAGATCTGGTCGACGTCGGGGCGTTCTTCCCGGTCCACCTTCACGTTGACGAACAGCCGGTTCATCAGCGAGGCCGTGTCCGTGTCCTCGAACGACTCGTGGGCCATCACATGGCACCAGTGGCAGGCGCTGTAGCCGATCGAGACGAGCAACGGCCGGTCCTCGCGCCGGGCCTCGGCGAAGGCCTCTGCGCACCAGGGCCACCAGTCGACCGGGTTGTCCTCGTGTTGGCGGAGATACGCGCTGGTCTCGTTGGCCAGGCGATTGGGGGGCATACGGGACGGGTAGCGCGGAATCGTCCCGACCCCCATCCTTCGCCCATGCAACAAGCCTTGCAGCACGCCGCCCGCTTTCTGGATGCGTGCGGCTCGCCGCTCGATCGCGCGCGCCTCGCCGCGCTCGCGGGTGAGGGCGCGGAACCGGCGCGCGAAGCGTTGGAGGCGCTTCAGTGCGAAGACGGGAGCTTCCCGGCGCGGCCGGGGTGCACACCGGCCGCGGCGTCGTGCACCACCGCCGCCGCGCTGGAGGTGCTGGCGGAGCTGCGCGTGCGGCGCGCCCACTCGGTAGAGCGCGCCGTGGCGTTCCTGACCGAGTGCCAGTCGCAGGACGGCTCTTGGGGCGAAGGCCTGGCCGCGGCGCGCCTGGCGACGACCGGTCGCGTCGGTGCTGCCCTCGGGCGGACGCTGTACGCGCGTCCCGAAGTGCTGGCGGCCGCCGGCGACTTCCTGGGGCGCCACTTTGCACCGGAGCGCGTCGAGGGCGGCGAATGGGACGCGCTGGCGGGCGTGGCGGCTTTCTTCACCAACGTGGACCACGAGCGCGCCGACGACGTGCTCCAATGGTGCGGGCGCGCGTTGGAGAAGGGATTTCGGAGCCACACCTTCTCGGCGCTTCGCACGGCCCGGGTGCTCACGCTGTGCGACGCCGGCGGGTTGCCCGGCGCGCGCGTGGATCCGACCGAGCTGGTGATGGGCATGTTGGCCGAGCAGGTCGGCGACGGCGGCTGGCCCGCCGCCGACGACACGTCCGGCGGGCGCTGCGAAGCCACGCTGGACGCCGCGTTCGCGCTGCTGCGCCTGGGTTCGGGCGCCAGGGACGGCTCGTTCCACGGCGGTTGACTGGATCGGTTCGGGCGGGCACGCTCCGCCGTTCCCGAGACCCATCGAGAAGGACTCCTGCGTCATGTCGAGTTCCCCCCTGAACCTGGCGGCCATCCACGAAGCCATCGCCGCGGCGGTTCCGGGGCGCGAGTGCCTCGTATTCCGCGACCGCCGGCTCACCTGGGAAGAGGTCACGGACCGGACCCGTCGCCTCGCCCACGTGCTGCGCGCCCACGGCCTCGGGGCCCGGGCCGAGCGCAGCGCACTCGTCAACTGGCAGTCGGGCCAGTCTCACGTCGCCCTCTACCTCCACAACGGCAACGAGTACATGGAGGGCATGCTGGGCGCCTTCAAGGCGCGCTGCGCGCCCTTCAACGTGAACTACCGCTACGTGGAGGAGGAGCTCCTCTACCTCTTCGACAACGCGGACGCCGAAGCCGTGATCTTCCACTCGGTATTCGCGCCCACCCTGGCCAGGGTGCGCGACAAACTCGACAAGGTGAAGCTGTGGCTCCAGGTGGACGACGGCTCCGGCGAGGCGCTCCTGCCGGGTGCGCTCGACTACGAGAAGGCGTTGGCCGAAGCGTCGCCCGACGA
>CAXMOD010000042.1:0-31824 GCA_964194905.1 uncultured Desulfobacterales bacterium
AGCAACGCCATGGCGCTCGACTTCTCGTTCTCGGGAACGTTCAGCAGCGACGACGACGTTCAGACCTTCAACTTCACGGCGAACGGCGCTTCCACGGTGACCCTGCAGAGCTACGGCTACGCAGGGGGCACACAGGCGGACAGCAACGTCGTTGCTGCGGGCGGATTCGACCCGATCTTGGCCCTGTTCGACAACACAGGAGCGCTGATCGGCTCCGACGATGACGACGGCGGTCCCGGCGGTAGCTGCGGAGTGCAGTCCGACCCGGTCACCGGGGAGACCTTCGACACCTGCCTGATGGTGATGTTGGTTGCGGGCGACTACACCGTGGCGATCATGCAGTACGACAACTTCGCGACGGGTCCGAACCTGTCGGATGGATTCGACATGCAGGGCGATCCGACGTTCACGTCGACGTTCGGTTGCACGAACGGCCAGTTCTGCAGCTTCGAAAACAACCGCACCAACGCCTGGGCGTTCGACATCCTCGACGTCGACGCGGCGGAGGTCCCCGCCCCCGGTACGCTCGTGCTGCTGAGCGTCAGCGTCGCGGCTCTCGCAGGGAAGCGCCGGCTCCGGTAGCCCCGCCTTGGCGGTCGCGACGCGCGAGCGCGCCGCTCCACGAAGCCGCTCGACCGGCTAGGCCTTGGCCAGGGCCTGCTCCAGGTCCGCGACGAGGTCGTCGGCCTCCTCGATTCCGCAGGAGTAGCGGACCAGCGAGTCAGTGATGCCCCACTCGCGGCGTTCTTCGGGCGTTTTGTCCCAGAACGACATGGTGACCGGCATCTCCACCAGGGACTCCACTCCGCCCAGGCTCGGGGCAATCTGGGGCACTGCCAGCGCGTCCACGAAGCGCTCGGTGGTGTCGAAGTCCGCGTCGAGCTCGAAGGTCACCACGCCGCCGAACCCGCGCATGGTGCGGCGCGCCACCTCGTGATCGGGGTGGCTCGCGAGGCCGGGATACCAGACCCGGCGCACGCGCGGGTGGGCCTCCAGAAACTCCGCCACGCGTGCACCGTTGGCGTTGTGACGCTGCATGCGCAGGGCGAGGGTCTTGCAGCCCCGCTGCAGAAGCCAGGCCGCGTGGGGATCGAGCACCGGCCCCAGCACGCCGAGCGCCTTGCGCACCGGCGCCACCGCGGCCTCGCTCCCCACGATGGCGCCTGCCAGCAGGTCGTTGTGGCCGCCGAGGTACTTGGTGGCGCTGTGGATCACCAGGTCCGCCCCCAGCTCCAGGGCACGCTGATTGACGGGCGTGGCGAAGGTCGAGTCGATCATCACCTGCACCCCGCGCGCGTGGCACACGCGCACCGCCTCGGCCACGTCGATCACGCGGAGGTAGGGATTGGTGGGCGACTCGGTAAAGAAGAGCGTGGTGTCGTCGCGCAGTGCGTCCGCCAGCTTCTTCGTGTCTGCCGGCTCGACCACGGTGGCCTCCACGCCGAGCTTGGAGAGGTACTCCGCGAAGAACTGGCGCGTGCGCCGGTAGCAGTCGCTGGTGGTGACGAGGTGCCCGCCCGGAGGCAGGAGGGCCAGGAACGCGGTGGTGGCCGCAGCCATCCCGGAGGCGAACAGGACCGTGGCCTCGCCGCCCTCCAGCGCGGCCAGCTGGCCCTCGGCGGCGCTCCAGGTGGGATTGCCGTAGCGCCCGTACTCCTCGCGGTCGAGGCGCCCTTCCTGGAAGGCGCGCACGTCCTCGCCGCTGTCGAAACGGAAGGTGGCGGTCTGGAAGACAGGCGTGGTGAGCGAGTCGCCCAGATCGCGGCCGCGCCGATCGCGCTCGCCGCCGTGCACGGCGCGCGTGGAGTCCCCCGCCTCGGAACGGCGTTTGCTCCCCTTGCTCATAGGTCTCTCGCCATAGGCACTTAGCAGCTCGGGTGAGGAACCCGGGAGGCGGGATCCTGGGCCTGCAAGCGCCGGAAATCACCCAGCAGTCGGACCCGAACCACCGAGAGTACGATCCCCCGGGGAACGAGTCAACCACCCGTCTCCGCGCCGGCGCGGTTGCGATAGAGGTCCTCCCGCACCGCAGCCGCCATGGCCGACTCGTCCAGCCCGGATCCCAGGAACGCGTTCACCGCTCGCGCCGCGGCGATCGGATCCGCGATCACCTGCGCGTACTGGACCTCGATCATCTCCATGCACGGCTGCTTTCGCGCGTGGAGCCGGGCCGCGATGATGTCGTTGCGGTAGGCCTCCTTCATTTTGGCGAGATCGGCGTCCGGCGCCGCGTTGCCGAGGCGGTCGAGCATCTTGTCCTGGCTCTGCAACACCTCGTCGAGGTGCCGCCGCATGTAGACGATGCGGTAGGCGTTGTCGTCCGGCAGGTGGCGCAACAGGAACGAGATGACCTTCAGCGCCTTGCCTCGCGCCCGGCGCACCCAGCTCCGGTCCGGGTCGTTCTCGAGGTCCTTGACCCGCTCGAACTCGAAGTAGCCCTCCGGGTTGTCGATGTCTGCAGCACGCTCGCCGTCCGCGAAGGATTCGATCCCCCCGGCCTCCAGCATGCGCATCATCATCGACGTGCCCGAACGAGGCAGACCCGAAACCACATAGACCGGGGTCCCGTAGCGGCGGCGTCGGAGCCAGGTGCGGAGCGGGGCGGTCAAGAAGGATCTCCCAGCGGGCTACAGGGTAACGCCGAAGCGGCCCTTCAGCGCAAAGCCCGCGGCGAGCGAGAGGCCGAAGAACGTGGCGAGGATCCCCATCTCACCGCCGGGAAGCAGTGGGAGTTCGCGCTCGGGGTAGGTCAGGGAGATCGTGCGCGCGGCGGAGGAGCGGCTGAGGGCGGGCTCACCGGGGTAGAGAAGGGCCTCCCAGCTCTTCGTGCGCTTCACTGCGACCTTGCGGTGATCGCCTCCGACCGCCCAGGTCTTCGCGAGCGTCTCGCCTCCAATTCCGATGAGGAGCACGTGATCGCCGGAGGACTCGGCGCGCAGGCGCCAGAAGATCTCGCCGTCGGGAGTGCGCACCGGAGGGGCGTCGAGGACGACACCCGCGGGCAGCTCGAGCCGCACGTCCCGCGACGCGATCTCCGCTTTCGGGTCGAGCTGAACCCGCAACAGATCGACGCTGCCTACGGGGACTGGATCGAAGGCGTAGTTCGCCTCGAGCTGGACCAGCACGGCCAGCATCGGCACCAGCAGAACGGCCAGCGGGATCAGGTTGTGCCCCAGGTAGATGGTGTTCTGGAGGAAGACCCTTCCGGTCGAGGCGAGCACCACGACCGGGTCGTGGCCGAACAGCCGGATCTCGTAGAGGTGGCTGGCGATGCGGTTCTTGGTGCGCTCGATGCCCTTCTGGTTGCTCAGGCGCTTGTACACCACGAGCGCCATCACGCCCGCCAGAACCGGCCACAGCACCAGATCGAACCACGCCGGACCGTGGCCGAAGGGTGTCATGAGCCGGTCGAAGACCGCACTCGACAGGTGGTTCCAGGTCGTCACGCGTCAGCTGATGTAGCCGAGCCCCTTCAGGCGCTCGCGCATGTCCTTGTCGTCCTTGGCGTCCTCGAAGTGGAGCATCTCCTTCTCGAGAACGTGGGTGATGAACTCGTCCACCGTCGCGTAGCCTGCGACGTCCGCCACCTTGCGGAGTTTGTCGACGAGATCACGGTCGAGCTTCACCCTCACCGTACTTCCACCGAACATGGGGTCCTCTCTCAGCGGCCCGAGCCCAACGGGCCCGGGGAAGGCGAGCGCCGGGTCTCGTCCCGCGCGCTCAGGAACGACGTACCCACCATGCTGTGCGCCGCAGGCAAGCCGTAGTGATCCAGGATCGAGACCGTGACGTCCGTGAGGTCGTGCTCCCCAGGGACCAGCGGCCCGTTCACCAGCAGGACGCCGGGCACCAGACGCGGGTCGACCAGATGGTTGCCCGACCAGCGCGAGGTGTTGTCCTCAAGAACGCTCTCGGTGATCTCGCCCAGGGTCGAAGCGTCCGAGTCCGCGTAGCCCGAGTTGTATCCGACCACGAGATCGGGTGCCTCCGCCACGCGCTCGCCGTGGAACACCTCGCCGGCGGGATACGCGCGCAGCACGACCTGCTCGCCGTTCTTCGGATCGCGCGCTGCCTCGAGGGCCGCTCCGATCTCCGCCAGGAGGGCCGGGGCCTCCTCCGTCGACACGATGCCTTCGGACTCGCGACCGGCGAGATTCAGGTAGAGGCCGTTGAACCCGATGCCGTAGGCACGCGAGCGCGACCAATCGACGTCGTCGAGCCCGACCCGGCCGGTCCGCTTGCCGTCGTTCATCACCAGGTAGCCCTGGTCACGGAGCCAGGCATTCAGCTGGAAGCGTCGCAGGTAGGGCTGGAAGCCGTGGTCGCTCATCACGATGAGGCGGGTGCCCTGGGGCAGTCGCGCGCGCACGCGGCCCAGCGCCTCGTCCACGTCCCGGTAGAACTTCTCGATGTCGTGGGCGTGGGCGGCAGCGATGGTTTCGTCGCGAGCGGGATGACCGAGGCCCGGGTACTTCGGATCCGCGTGGCGCCAGAGCATGTGGCACTGGAGGTCGATGTCCGAGAGGTAGACGAAGGTGGCGTCGCCCGGGTCGAATCGATCCAGGGCCAGGTCGAGCATGGCGCGCGAGTCCTGCTGGACCAGCGCCACCTGCCGCAGGTAGTCGTCGTCGCTGAAGACCCCGTCGCGCAGCGCGCTGGTCTCCTCGGGCATGCCGACGGTGTAGAACTGGCCGAGGTCGCCATGGAGCTGCCCCACCCAATCCGTGGGGCTCGTGAACACCTGGGGCGGGTCGGCGGCCGACATGTTGACGGCCGAGACGTAGAGCTTGAAAGCGGGACGCAGCTCCAGCGCGAAGAAACGAACCGCGCCCTGCAGCGTCATGAGCCCGGCGGGCAGCGGCTCGAAGGCCACCTCCACCCAATCGGACCACTCCCCCTCCCGGAGGAGGACGGTCGCGGTGCCCACCTTCACCACGGCGGTGTCGGACTCGGAGTCGAGATGCGCGGTGATGCGCGTGGTCAGGTAGTCGCCGGGACCAGGGATCTCGCCGGGCTTCAGATGGAACAGGTCGGGCGGGCCCTTGAGGGTCGCTTCAACCGTGTCGGGCGTCCCGTCGAGGTCGAAGTCCTGGAGACTCACCCTCTGGACGTCTCCCTTGGGGTCGTCCGTCTCGAGCGGCCGATCGGTGAGCAGCGTGTAGGTGCCGTAGCCACCGCGCATGTCGACGGTGCCCATTCCCGCCAGCACCTTGGCCTCGCTCTCGGGTACCGGGTAGTTGCCCGGAATCCGGTAGACCTCGGCGTCGATTCCGTGCGCCACCAGCAGGTCCCACCACGGCGTCCCGCTCCGGGTGTTGCGGACCTCGGGGCTCGAGAGCGGGATCACCCAGCCGAAGAACTCGAGGGCGGTGCCGTGGTCTTCTACGGGCGGGGTGGCCGACGAGATCGGCAGATAGGTGGCGGGATCGCGGTGAACGAAATCGAAGACACCGTGCCCGCCCGGATCGCGGCCGGTCACGAAGTTCGACCAGGCAACCGGGCTCTGCGGCGGATTGGACGTACCGAGAGGCTGGTAGCTTCCCTCCCGCGCGAGCGCCTCGAAGTGCGGCATCTGCCCTTCCTCGATCAGGCGGTCGAGGATCACGGGGTCCATCCCGTCTACTCCGAGCACGAAGATCCCCGGACGATCCGTCGCCGGGCGCTCGGCTCCGCACGCGGCCAGCGCGAGGGCCAGAGCGACGGCCAGAGCCGAGACGGGAAGCGCGCGTCTCACGCTGCGTCCTTCTCGTGCGAAATGCGGGCCCCGGGGGCCACGCCCGACTGATCGAGGCGCTTCGGATCGAGGTTCCCTGCGACGCTCGCGTCCGGCGCGAAGATCATCTCCCCCTGCATGTAGCGCGCACGCTTCTGGCCGAAGAGCTCGACGACGCTCAACGGGAGGTCGATCAGGCGGGGGTTCTCGGTGACGATGCGGCGATTGCAGAAGAAGACGCCCGGCACGATGTCCGGATCCACACAATGATCACCCGACCAGCTACGCGTGTTGTCGCTGAAGACGCTCTCGGTGACGGACCCGGTCGCGCACTCCCAGGAGTTGCGGTAGCCGCCCTCGTAGCCGATCAGGAGGTCCGGTGCGTCGAGCCGGTAGGGACCGTCGAAGGTCTTCCAGGTTGCACGCACCTTGCGGATGGCGGGCAGCGCGGTCTGCGGGTCCACCAGGGCCTCGAGCTTCGTCGTGATCTCGTCGACGAGACTCCGGTACTCCTCGCCCTCGTTCACGATCCCGCTGGCCTCCCGTCCCTTGCGGTTGATGAACATGCCCGTCAGCCCCAGAGAGAAGGCTCGCGTGCGCGACCAATCGACGTGCTCGAACCAGTCGTCGCTCGTCTCGCAGCCCTCGTTGAGCACGAGGTAGCCGTTCTCCTTCAGCCATGTGTTGAGGTTCACGCCACGGCGAAAGTTCGTGAAGCCGTGGTCGCTGATGACCATGAACACCGTGTCCGGGCGATCGACTTCGTCCCAGACCTTTCCCAGCAGGGCGTCCACGCGTTCGTAGATCCGAGGGATCGCGTCGGCCCACTCGGTGGTGTCCTTGCCCGCATTGGCCGGATGCGTGGGATCGAGGTAGCGGTAGAACATGTGCTGCACGCGATCCGTCGTATCGAAGACCGTGGTGAGGAAACCCTTCTTCGTCTGAGACAGGGCATCGAGGAACATGCGCTCGCGTTCTTCGTAGATTTCCATGGCCTGATCGAAGAAGGCCTTCTCGTCGATCACCCGCTCGTTGAGGGCCCAGGTGTCCTCGGCCAGACCGAGGGTCGCGAAGGAGCCCTGTTTCTTCGCCAGGTACACCGAGTAGATCTGCGGATGGCTGATGGGCATCGCCGGATTCTCGGGGTCGATGTGAATCGGCGTCATGTAGAGCTCGACTTCCGTCGCAGCGGAGTTCAAGTAGAACCGCGCGATGCCGTGCACCTTGATGCCGAGACCCGGCCGGAAGGTGAGCTTCACCCACGGCGAGTAGGTGCGCAGCGGGAGGTCGAACGGCTCGCTGCCGTCGATCTCGATTCGAACACGCTCGGCGTCGTCTCCGACCACGATCGTCATCGGCAGGGTCATGCGCCCCCCGGAGCGCAGCATGCTGTTGTCCGGTCCCACGATGCGCGTCCGGATCCGGTTCCCCCGGCGGCGCAGCGTGGTCTGCTCGCCCCCGGTGTGCACGGCGTGGCCCTGCTCGTCCTGGCGGGTGCTGAAGAAGCTGAAGGTGCCCTGGCTTCCCCGAAGGTCGGGCACGCACATGCCGGAGAGCAGGAGACCTCGGAACGGCACGGGTGGGAAGGTGATCGGAACGCGCTGGATGATGCTGAAGATGTGCCGGTCGCCGAGCAGCTTCCAGAACGCCTTGGACTTCTGGAGCAGCTTGATGCGCGGCTTCTCGAGCGGCACCACGTAGCGACCGATGTTCGCAACCTTCTTGGCGCCCTGAATGTCCGTAGAGGAAAGCAGCGGACCGTACGTGCAGGGATCGCGGGTCAGGAAGTCGTAGATGGCGTGGCGGCTGGCATCGACACCGGTGGCGAAGGTGGACCACGCGACCGGTGAGATGGAGGGGTTCGAGGTGTCGAGCGGCCGGAACACGCCCTTCTCGGCGAGCTTCTGGAAGTTCGGAAGCCGACCCTCGCGCATCAGCTTGAACGTGAGCCCCGGGTCCAATCCGTCGAGGCCGAGCACCACCACGCGGGAGGCCATCGCGTTCTTGTAGGGATTGCCCACCCGGATCGTCCGGTAGAGGAGGGCGAAGGGCCAGGTCAGCAGCGTGAAGAAGACGAGCAGGAGAGTGGTCAGCAGCACCAGGGTCGCGCCGACGAACGCGAATCCGGCGCCCGGCCCGACATAGGCCTCCGCCGCGGGTGCGGCGAGGGCAAACGCCACGCCGGACCCGGCCAGCCCCAGCCAGACGAAGCCCGGGACTCGCCGGAGGGCGCGGGAGCGTTGGGCCATCAGTAGACTTCCCCCAGGGGCGACGAAAGCGAACCGCGAATCATAACCCCTTCCAGAGGTGCCCGCGCCGCCGAGCTTGGTGACAGTCCCCCAGGCCTGGGGTACTCCCTTGCCTCTCTTCGACCTCGTTCCATCTCTTGATCCGGGAGGCACTCCATGCCCCGCGCTGCGGTCCTCGCTCTTCTGTTCACGCTGATTTCCTGCAGCGGCAGCCCCGAGGATCAGCTCGAGAAGGCCCGCGGACAGCTGGCCGGCGGCGACTACGCCGGGGCCGCGGCCACCGCGGGGCAGGGCCTGGCCGCCGGCGCCGAGGGGTCGACCGCCTGGCGCCTCGAGCTGGTGGCGCTCGAGGGCGAGGCCCGCGACGGCAGCGCAGCGGACGCGCTGGCACGGCTCGACCGTCTGGCTGAGCGATGGTCCGACCAGGTCACCGGCGCGCTCTACGTGCAGACAGCGGGGCAGGTCAAGGAGGCGGGCGGCGCCTCGGATGCGATCAGCGTGCTCGACGCCGGCGCCAGGCGCTTCCCGGAGGACGAGGACATCGCCCGTACCATCACCCAGCTCCAGCAGAGCGGCAGCGACGAGGAACTCGAGCGCCTCCGCTCGCTGGGCTACGTGGAATAGGACCGGCTAGCGCTTGAGGATCTCCAACCGCCTCCGCTGATACTCCGCCTCGGTCAACTCCCCGGCGCGGCGCTGCTCCTCCAGATCCGCCAGCTCGCGCAGCTTTTCGGGGGTCAGGTCGTCGAGACGGATCGTGCCCTCGGGCGCCGCCTCTTCGCCGGTCGGGGCCTCCTCCTCCATCAGCACCGTGCGCCGGCGCACCTCTCCCGACGGTGAGAGCTGGATGCGGCTGGGATCCCGGAAGGTGTCGCTGCGCCAGTCCACGGCCACGGTCTGAGGGCCGAGGAGGGTCAGAGCGGGGTCCGGCAGCACGCGGAAGCGCATCAGCTGGCGGTCCTCGCGTGGCTCCGGCAGGTCGTCCTGGCCCTGGTCGATCTTCGGCACCTCCCAGTTGGCGTGACCGAAGTGCAGGGTGAGCAGGTCGCCCTTCACATAGGCGATGAACGAGGTCAGGAATTTGGCGTGGAAGATTCCCAGGCGGCGTTCCTTGCGGAGCGCCATCACCACCGCCTCCTGGTTGGGATCCGCCTCGTCGAGGGCCTGCTCCAAGGCGTCGCCCACCTCGTAGATGATCGCGGGATCCACAGCCGGGATGCGCTGCCGCTTCTTGCCTTCGCCGATCTCCACGTCCATGAACGACAGGATGTGAGCCAGGCGGGCTGCGGCGATCGGAGCCGGATGGTTGAAGCCCCGCTCCACCACCTCGCCGCCCGTCTTGTAGCTGCGCAGGAACGCCTCGATGCCGCCCATCTGGACGACCGACTGCCGCTGCACCCGCGTGGTGCTGCACGCGGAGCAGGCAAGGGCCAGCACGAGGACCAGCAGGCCGCGGTTCAGGTTCGCGAACATGTTCGCAGACATCGTTCTAGAGTTCGCTGCGCAGCTGGCGGGTCATGAGGCGTTCTCCGGCGTGGGCCGCGTCGAGCTCGCCGTCGAGCACCAGGTGCACGACTTCGGTGATGGGCATGTCCACCTCGAGACGCCGCGCCAGGGCATACGCGGCATGGGTCGTGCGCACGCCCTCAGCCACCCCGCGCATGTCGGCCAGGATCTCAGTCAGCTTTCTGCCGCGGCCGAGCTCCATGCCCACCCGCCGGTTGCGCGAGAGGTCACCCGTGCAGGTGAGAACCAGGTCTCCCATGCCCGAGAGGCCCTGAAATGTGAGGGGGTTTGCCCCCAGCTTGAGACCCAGGCGGGTGATCTCCGCCAGACCGCGAGTCATCAGCGCCGCGCGGGAGTTGAAGCCCATCTCCATGCCGTCGCAGGTGCCCACGGCGATGGCGATCACGTTCTTGAGCGCTCCTCCCAGCTCCACGCCTACCACGTCGGTGCTCGAGTAGCAGCGAAACCAGGGGCACGAGAGCGTCGCCTGGACCGAGATGGCGTAGGCCTCTTCGCGGCTCGCGAGGGTCACCATGGTCGGCTTGCGTTCGGCGATTTCGCGGGCGAACGACGGCCCCGAAAGGCTCACCACCCTCGGGTGAAACGCGGGTTCGAGCACGTCGCAGATCACCCGGTGCATCGTGTAGCCGGTCTCGCCCTCGATGCCCTTCACCGTGGACACCGGAATCGCCTCCGGGTGGAGATGCGGGGCCGCCTGGCTGAGCACCTCGCGCATGCCGTGGCTCGGCACCGCCACGATGACCAACTCCGCGTCGCACACCGCCTCGGCTACGTCGGGCGTCGCCAGTACGCGCTCCGGCACCTCGACATCCGTGAGGTAGCGGGGATTCCGGCGCTCGCGGTTGATGGCTTCGGCGACGGCGGGGTCCCGGGCCCAGAGCCGCACGTCGTGTTCGCGAGCGCACAGCATCGCCAGACACGTGCCGAAGCTCCCGGCGCCGAGAACCGCTACGGGGACCGGCATCGCTCGACGTTAGCAGTCCGAAGTGGTGCCGCGTTTCTTGACTGGGCCGAATCTCGCGGCTACCGTTCGCGCGGTTTTTCGAGGGGAATCGGGCGGTTGCGTCGCGTTGAGCACTGCCGGCACTGCGTTGCCCACCCCGTTCACAGCCGCCACCAGCCGCCACCGGAGGGATGTTCGCGATGCTCGCCGAGTACAGCGGCGTCCTGATCACCCTCGTCGTCGCGTTCGTCATTGCCGGCGGCCTGCTCACCGCGCAGGTGTTGGCCGGACCCAGACGCTACTTCGCCGCGAAGCAGGAGCCGTTCGAGTGCGGCGAGAGCCAGATCGTCTCGCCCCGCCAGCGCTTCGCGGTGAAGTTCTATCTCGTCGCGATCCTGTTCGTCGTCTTCGACGTCGAGGCGCTCTTCTTCTTTCCGTGGGGCGCCCTGTTCAGCGAACTCGGTTGGCACGGCTACTGGGCGATGGTGATCTTCACGGTGCCGCTGGCCGTGGGCCTCCTCTACGAGTGGATGAAGGGCGCGCTCGAATGGTGATCTCGGGCGACGCGCGCAACGCGATCGACGCGGAGATTGCCAAGTATCCCCAGCGCCGCGGCGCCCTGCTCCCGGCGCTGCACATCGTGCAGAAGGAACTCGGCCACATCGCGCCGGAGACGGCCAGCGAGCTGGCGGAGATGTTCGAGCTGAAGCCCGTCGACGTGATGGAAGTGGTGAGCTTCTACAACATGTTCTCTGCTGCGCCCCAGGGTCGCCATCACGTCTACGTCTGCACGAACCTGCCTTGTTCGCTGCGCGGCGCGCGCGTGCTGCTGAAGCAGCTCGAAGCGCACCTGGGTGTGCGTGCGAGCGCCACCACCGACGACGGGCGCATCACGCTGGGCCACGAGGAGTGCCTCGGTGCCTGCGCCTACGCTCCCATGCTGCGCGTGGGCGAGACGTACCACGAGAACCTCGACCTCGAGGAAGCCAAGCGCATCCTCGACGCACTGGAGTGAGGCTTGGGCCTCAAGGTCCCCCACGTCACGAACTACCTGTCGGAGCACTTCGGCGACGACGCGTACGCCACACTCGAGGGCTACCGCGCGCGCGGCGGCTACGAAGCGGCGAGCAAGACGTTACGCGACATGGCGCCCGACGACGTGGTGGAGTTGGTCAAGTCTTCGGGTCTCCAGGGACGCGGCGGAGCCGGATTCTCCACCGGCATGAAGTGGTCCTTCATGCCCACGGACAGCGACAAGCCCAAGTACCTCGTCTGCAACGCCGACGAGTCCGAGCCGGGCTCCTTCAAGGACCGCATCCTGATGGAGCGCGCGCCCCACAAGATCCTGGAGGGCATCCTGATCGGCGCCTGGGCCACCGGAGCCGAGAAGACCTTCGTCTACGTGCGCGGCGAGTACGCCTACGGCGCCGACATGCTTCAGAGGGCCATCGACGAGGCGCGTGCCGACGGGATCCTGGGCAACAGGGCGATGGGCACGGACTTCGCCCACGACGTCGTCATCACCCGTGGCGCCGGCGCGTACATCTGCGGCGAGGAAACGGGGCTCCTGGAGTCACTCGAGGGGAAGAAGGGCCAGCCGCGCAAGAAGCCGCCCTTCCCCGCCCAGTACGGCGCGTTCGGCATGCCCACGACGGTGAACAACGTGGAGACCTTCTGCCACGCGCCGCACATCCTGGCCAACGGGGCGGAGTGGTTCCGCGGCTTCGGCACCGAGAAGAGCCCCGGCACCACGATCTTCGGCGTCTCCGGCCACGTCGAGCGAGCGGGTCTGTACGAGCTGCCCCTGGGAACGCGCCTCGACGAGATCGTCTTCGAGCACGCCGGTGGCGTGCCGGGCGGGCGCAAGGTGAAGGGCGTCATCCCCGGCGGCATGAGCATGCCCATCCTGCCGGCGGGTCTGCTCGACGTGCCCATGGCCAACGAGTTCCTGCGCGAGCGCAAGACCATGCTCGGCACCGGCGGCGTCATGGTGATGGACGAGACCACGTGCATGGTCCGCGCAGCGTGCGTGATCTCCTACTTCTTCCGCGACGAGTCGTGCGGCCAGTGCACCCAGTGCCGCGAGGGCACCGGCTGGATCCACAAGATCTGCGAGCGAATCGAGCGTGGCGCCGGGACGATGGAGGACCTGGACATCCTGCTGGACATCGCCGGCAAGATGGAGGGCCAGGCCATCTGCGCGTTCGCCGACGCCGCCGCCTGGCCGGTGCAGGGTCTGCTGCGCCACTTCCGCGAGGACTTCGAGGAGCACGTGCGCCAGAAGAAGTGCCCCTTCCCCGAGAGCTTCGAGCTGTAGACGATGCCCACCATCACGATCGACGATCGCGAACTCCAGGTCGAAGAAGGGCGCACCATCCTGCAAGCGCTCGACGATGTGGGCCTCTTGATGAACGGCGTGGACGTGCCCCACTACTGCTGGCACCCGAAGCTCAGCATCGACGGCTCCTGCCGCCTCTGCCAGGTCGAGGTCGAGGGGCTGCCGAAGCTCCAGATCGCCTGCAACACGCCGGTGCAGGACGGCATGGTGGTGCGCACCCAGACCGAGCGCGTGAAGAACGCCCGCGAGGGGGTGATGGAGCTGCTGCTCATCAACCACCCGCTGGACTGCCCGATCTGCGACCAGGCCGGCGAGTGCAAGCTCCAGGACTACGCCTTCGAGTACGGCGTGCCCAGCTCGCGCACGCGCGAGCCGCGGCGCGCGCTGAAGAAGAGCGTGGACCTGGGGCCCACCATCGTGTTCGACCAGGAGCGCTGCATCCTGTGCCGGCGCTGCGTGCGCTTCTGCCGCGAGGTGCCCGGCACCGGCGAGCTGGGCGTCTTCAACCGCGGCGACCACTCGGTCATCGAGACCTTCCCGGGCATGCAGCTCGACAACCCGTACTCCATGAACGTGGCCGACATCTGTCCCGTGGGCGCGCTCACCACCAAGGACTTCCGCTTCAAGATCCGGGTGTGGTTCCTGAACGACGTACCCGGCGTGTGCACCGGCTGCGCCAACGGCTGCAACATCCACCTGGGCGTCGCGAACAACAAGGTCTACCGCTACCTGCCGCGCCGCAACGACGCGGTGAACGACACCTGGATCTGCGACGCCGGCCGCATGTCCTACCGGGAGATCGGCGCGGCCGACCGCGTGCAGCACCCCATGGTCCGTGACGCCGACGGCGTGCTCCAGGAGACCTCGCTGGACGAGGCCCTGCGTCAGGCCGCCCAACGCCTGCGTCGCCTGGTGGACGCCAAGGGCGCCGGTGTGGTGGCGGCGGTGGCCTCGGCACACGCCACCAACGAAGACCTGCTCGTGCTGCGGCGTTTCAACGAGGCCCTGGGAGTGGAGACGAGCGCCGTGGCCGTGGTCGAAGGGGACTCCGACGACCTTCTCGTGAAGGCGGAGAAGGCGGCCAACGGCGCCGGCGCGCGGGCGCTGGGCTTCGGCGATGCGCGCCCGCTGCTGGACCGGCTTCGCGGGGGCGGAGTGGAAGCGCTCCTGGTCCTCGGCCACGACCTGCTCCACGAATCTCTGCTCGGCGACACCGAGACGCTCGCGGGCCTCGACACGGTGATCGTGCTGGACACCCACCGCTCCAAGCTCGAGCGCGTGGCTCACGTGGTGCTTCCGGGCCGCCACGCCGCGGAGAAGCGCGGCACCCTGACCAACCACGCGGGCCTCGTGCAGGACGTGCAGCCCGCGGTCGAGCCCGCGTTCCAGGCCTGGGCCGAGGGTGAGCTGCTGGCCCGCCTGGGCGCCGCGCTCGGTCTGCCCGGCTTCGACGGCAGCTTCGACCCGGCAGCGCTGCGCGCCGACGTCCCGGGCGCCGGGGACGCAGCCTAGATGCCCTGGGAAACGCTCTTCAAGGTGCTGTTCATCCTGATCGTGGGCGTGGCGGTCTTCGCCCCCGTGGTCACCTGGGTCGAGCGCAAGCAGAGCGCCGTGATGCAGGACCGCATCGGCGCCAACCGCGCCGACCTCTTCGGCATTCGCATCCTCGGCCTGCTGCACCCGGCGGCCGACGTGATCAAGCTGATCTTCAAGGAGGACGTGGTCCCGGACGGGGCCAACCGGACCATGCATCTGCTGGCGCCGCTGATCGCCGCGATGGGCGCCATCATCTCCTTCGCGGTGATCCCCTACGGCGGCAAGTACACATTCGGCGACAACACCATCAACCTGGTCGCCGCCGACGTGGACTGGGGCATCCTCTACATCTTCGCGGTCGGCTCCATCGCGGCGTACGGCACCGTGATCGCCGGCTGGGCCAGCAACAACAACTGGTCGATGCTGGGCAGCCTGCGCGCTGCGGCGCAGATGATCTCGTACGAGGTCACCATGGGCCTGTCCGTAGTGGGCTGCTTCATCGTGTTCGGCACGCTGCGCCTCACGGACATGGTGTTCGCCCAGGACCAGACCTTCCGGGTGTTCGGATTCCTGGAGGCCTTCGGCTGGTTCGAGTCGGTCCCGGCGGTGCTGTCCTGGATCCAGCTGCCCATGTGGGGCGTCTTTCTCCAGCCCCTCGGCTTCATCATGTTCCTCACCGCAGTGATGGCCGAGAACAAGCGGCCGCCGTTCGACATTCCCGAGGGCGAGTCCGAGATCGTGGCCGGGTACCACACCGAGTACTCGGGCATGCGCTTCGGCCTGTTCTTCATGGCCGAGTTCATCGAGGTGGTGGTGATCGCCGGCCTGATGACCTCGATCTTCCTGGGCGGTTGGTCGATTCCGTGGCTGCCCACGGCCACGATCGTCGGCGGGCTCGAGCCGGCCTTCGGCAGCGGCATGGCCAACCTGCTGTGCATGGTGGCCCAGGTGCTGACCTTCATCCTGAAGGTGGCGATCATGATCTGGGTGCAGATGCTGTTGCGCTGGACGCTGCCACGCTTCCGCTACGACCAGGTCATGGACCTGTGCTGGAAGATCCTGCTGCCGCTGTCCATCCTCAACGCGTTCGTGACGGGCACCATCGTGCTCCTGATCCAGGGACTCGGATGAGCGTCGAAGCCCTGCTCTTCTACGTCTTCGCGCTGGCCGCCGTGGGCGGCGCGCTCGCGATGGTCATGAACGTGCGCAACACCGTCGCGGCCGCCCTGTCGTTGGTGATCACCATGATTGCCCTGGCCGGCATCTACGTGCTTCTGCACGCCCACCTGATCGCGGTGGTGCAGATCATGGTCTACGCCGGCGCCATCGTGGTGGTGTTCATATTCGTCGTCATGCTGCTCAACCTGCGCCAGGACGCCTTCCCGCCGGGTCGGCTGCGGGTCTTCAAGTGGGTGGGAGCCTCGGGTGCGTTGTGGATGCTGTGGCGCTTCCTGGGCGCACTGACACCGCACATGCCCGCCGTACAGGAGCGTGCGGAGGGCTTCGGCGGCTACCGCCAGCTCGGCCGCGTGCTCTTCACGGACTTCGTGCTGCCCTTCGAGATGACGTCGCTGCTGCTGTTGGCGGCGATCGTGGGCGCCGTGATCCTGGCCAAGCGGAGAATCGGCTGATGGTCCCCCTGGAGCACGTGATCGCCCTGTCGGCGATTCTCTTCACCATCGGGACGCTGGGCGCGCTCACGCGGCGCAACCTCATCGTCATCCTCATGTCCATCGAGCTCATGTTGAACGCCGTCAATCTGGCCTTCATCGGCTTCGCCTGGGCCTGGGGTGATCTGGCCGGTCAGATCATGGTGCTCATGGTCATCACGGTGGCTGCAGCCGAAGTGGCGGTCGGCCTCGGGATCGTGATCGCCATGTTCCGCAACCGCGATTCCGTCAACGTCGAAGACGTGAGCCTTCTCAAATGGTAGGAAGCTCCGAGAGCGAGCTGCTGCGCCTGATCCCGGCGCTGCCCCTGCTGGCGGCGCTCTTCCACGGGATCGTGCTGTCGCTGGTGCGGCGTGAGTCCCCGCGCGTGTTCGTGATCGGCCTCTCGTGCGGCGCGGTGCTGGCGTCCTTCGTCGTCTCCGTGATCGCCCTCTTCCAGCTGGTGGAGCTGCCGCCCGACGCGCGAGTGCTGGTGGACGGCGTCTACACCTGGATCGGCGCGGGACGCTTCAGCGCGGAGCTCGCCTTCCAGCTCGATCCGCTCTCGGCGGTGATGATCCTCGTGGTGACGGGCGTGGGAGCGCTCATCCACATCTACTCCGTCGGTTACATGGACGATGACAAGCGCGACGACAAGGGGTTCCAGCGCTTCTTCTGCTACCTGAATCTCTTCACCACGGCCATGCTGCTGCTGGTGCTGGGCGACAACCTGCTGGTCATGTTCCTGGGCTGGGAGGGCGTCGGCCTCTGCTCGTACCTCCTGATCGGCTTCTGGTACGGCGACGAGTTCAACGCGTACTGCGGTTCCAAGGCCTTCATCGTCAACCGCATCGGCGACTTTGGTTTTCTGATCGGGATCTTCCTGCTGTTCTGGGCCATGGCCGACCTGGGTGCCGCATCGGTGGACTTCCGCGACCTGGCCGCCCAGGCGGGGGCGCTCGCGGGCAAGTCCCTGGCGCTGCCGCTCTTCGGCGAGGTGCGGCTAGTCACGCTGGCGGCCATCTCCCTGTTCGTCGGCGCCTGCGGCAAGAGCGCCCAGCTGCCGCTCTACATGTGGCTGCCCGACGCGATGGCCGGCCCGACCCCGGTCTCCGCCCTGATCCACGCCGCCACCATGGTAAACGCCGGCGTGTACATGGTGGCGCGCCTCTCCTTCCTCTACGAAGCGTCGCCGGTGGCAGCCGCGGTCGTGGCGTGGGTGGGAGGACTCACGGCACTCTTCGCCGCCACCATCGCCGTCGCACAGACCGACATCAAGAAGGTGCTGGCCTATTCCACGGTGAGTCAGCTCGGGTACATGTTCCTGGCCGCGGGCACGGCGGGCTACACCGCAGCCATCTTCCACCTGATGACCCACGCCTTCTTCAAGGCGCTGCTCTTCCTGGGCGCCGGCGCCGTCATCCTCTCCATGCACCACGAACAGGACACCGACAAGATGGGCGGCCTGTGGTCGCGCATCCCCCGCACGCACGCCGTCTTCCTGATCGGCGTCCTTGCGATCGCCGGGTTCCCGGGGCTTTCAGGGTTCTTCTCCAAGGACGAGATCCTGCTCGCCGCATTCACTTCTCACGTGCCGGGGCACATGGCGCTGTGGGGTATCGGCGTGCTCACGGCCGGCATCACGGCGTTCTACATGGGACGCCTGTACATCCGCACCTTCCACGGCGAGTGCCGCGCCTCGCGCGAGGTGCAGGACCACATCGAGGATCCGACCGAGACGGTGCTGTGGCCGCTCTACGTGCTGGCGGGCCTCTCGGCCGTCGGCGGCTTCATCGGCCTTCCTCAGCTCTACGGCGACGCGATCTTCGGGCTGCCCGACTCCAACAGCCTGGCGCTCTTCCTGGAGCCGGTGGTGGGCGGGGCCCACCACGAAATCGCCCACTCCACCGAGTGGCTCCTAGCCTTCGCCGCGGTGGCCTCCGCGGGAACCGGGGGCGCACTCTCGTGGCTCTTCTACTACCGCCAGCCCGACCTCCCGCTGCGCTTCCGCGAGAGCGCGAGCGGCTTGTGGCGCCTGGTCGAAGGCAAGTACTGGGTGGACGAGGCGATCGACGCGTCGCTCGTGCGGCCGTTGGTGACGGTGTCGGACCGGGTGCTGTACCGCACCCTGGACGCCGGCCTGATCGATCGCGTCGCCGTGGACGGCACCGCCAACTCGGTGATGGGCGCAGCGAAGGGCGTGTTCCGCCATCTCCAGACGGGCCTCACCCAGAGCTACATCTTCCTGATGATCCTCGGCACGCTGGCCGTGGTGGGCTGGCTGGTGAGGTAGGCGATGCACCTGCTCGACGAACACCTGCTGACGATCGTCACCTTCCTGCCGTTCGCCACCGCCCTCTTGCTGCTGGTGCCCAACCGCCGCCTGCCGGCGTCGGCGTGGCGCTCGATCGCGCTCACCAGCACGCTCCTCACCTTTGGCCTCTCGCTGCGGCTGTGGACGAACTTCGAGGCCACTCGGACCGGCTTCCAATTCGTGGAGCGCGTGCCCTGGCTGCCCGAGTACGGCGTTCACTACTTCGTGGGCATCGACGGCATCAGCCTGCTCCTGGTGCTCATGACCACGTTCCTGATGCCGCTCGCGCTGCTCGGAGCCTGGACCGACATCACCAAGTCCGTGCGCAGCTTCTTCTTCCACATGCTCGCGCTCGAAACCGGGATGCTGGGCGCCTTCGTGTCGCTCAACCTCTTCCAGTTCTACGTGTTCTGGGAGGTCATGCTGATCCCGATGTACTTCATCATCGGGGTGTGGGGCGGGCCGCGGCGCATCTACGCCGCCATCAAGTTCTTCCTCTTCACCATGTTCGGCTCGCTGCTGATGCTGGTGGCCCTACTGGTGGTCTACTACCTGCACTACGAGCAGTTCGGCGTGCTCAATCTCGACTACGTGCAGGCCGCGGGCGCCTCGGGCGCGAGCCTCCTGGACACCGCCATCCCGCGCGGCGGCGAGGCGGTCTGGTGGAAGACCCAGACCTGGCTGTTCGCCGCCTTCGCTCTCGCCTTCGCCATCAAGGTGCCCATGGTGCCGTTCCACACCTGGCTGCCGGACGCACACGTGGAGGCGCCGACGGCCGGCTCGGTGGTACTGGCGGGCGTGCTCCTGAAGATGGGCACCTACGGTTTCGTGCGCTTCGCGCTGCCGCTCTTCCCCGACGCAGCGGTCACCGCCGCACCCGTGATCTTCAGCCTGGCGCTCATCGGCATCATCTACGGCTCGCTCGTCGCGATGGTGCAGAGCGACATCAAGAAGCTGGTGGCCTACTCCTCGGTGGCCCACCTGGGCTTCGTCATGTTGGGCATGTTCGCCTTCAACGCCGAAGGGCTCGAGGGCAGCGTCCTCCAGATGGTGAACCACGGCCTGTCCACCGGCGCCCTCTTCCTGCTGGTGGGCATGCTCTACGAGCGGCGCCACACGCGCGAGATCGCGGATTTCGGCGGTGTGGCCAAGCCCATGCCGGTCTACGCGGCGCTGTTCGGCATCGTGATGATGTCGAGCATCGGGCTGCCTGGGTTGAACGGATTCGTGGGCGAGTTCCTGATCCTGGTTGGCGCCTTCGCAGCCGACCCGCGTTTCGCCGTGCCCGCCACGCTGGGCGTAGTGCTGGCAGCGGCCTACATGCTGTGGATGTACCGGCGCGTCTTCTTCGGCCCGGTGGAGAACCCGGAAAACCGCGGTCTCATCGACCTCAACCTGCGCGAGAAGGCGGTCATGGTGGCCTTGCTGGTGCCCATGGTGTGGATCGGGGTCTATCCCAAGCCCTTCCTCGGCCGCCTGCACGCCTCGGTGACCGAGTTGGTCCATCGCGTCGAACAGGGCGGCCCGGCGGCCACTGCAGAAGGCGACCCCGCGCCGCTCGCAGCCACACTGGTTGCGGCGTCCGGAGAGCATCCGTGAATCCCCCGGTGATGAACCTCGACTTCGCCGCGGTGGCCCCGGTCGCCATCGTGGGGATCGGCGCCATGGCGGTGCTGGTCCTGGAGGTCTTCCTGGGGCGTGCGCGCAACCTTTCGCAATTCCACGTGAGCGCGGCGCTCGCACTGGTCGCCACGGTGGCACTCGGCGTCGCCCTCGGCACCGCGGCCCAGGCCTTCGCCGGCGGCGACGTCTCGGTCTTCAACGCCGACAACCCGATGGTGCGCCTCGACCGCTACTCGAGCTTCGCCATCCTTCTCGTCGGCCTCGGCGCGCTCTTCTCGGTGTGGATCTCCATCCAGTACCTGATCGAACTGAAGATCAACCACGGCGAGTACTACGCCCTGCTGCTCCTCTCCACCGCCGGGATGATGCTGATGGTGTCGGCGGTGGACCTGATCACCATCTTCCTCGGGCTGGAGATCCTCTCGATCCCGATCTACGTGTTGGCCGGATTCGACCGTCGCAAGCTGCGCAGCAACGAGTCGGCCATGAAGTACTTCCTGATCGGCTCGTTCGCGAGCGGGATCCTGCTCTACGGAATGGCTCTCCTGTACGGCACCACCGGACACACGGACCTGGCCGGCATCCGCGCGGGCTTCTCCTTCGACAATCCTCTCGCCATCGCGGGGCTCGGCCTGGTAGTGGTGGGACTGGCCTTCAAGGTCTCGGCGGTGCCCTTTCACCAGTGGACGCCGGACGTCTACGAGGGCGCGCCCACTTCGGTGACCGCGTACATGTCGGTGACGGTGAAGGCGGCGGCCTTCATCACGCTGCTGCGCTTCGTAGCGGGCGTCGGCGTCGACGGCGGAACCAACCTCACCGAGGTGCTCTGGGTGATGGCGGCCGCCACCATGATCGTGGGCAACGTCACCGCCATCGCCCAGGACAACGTAAAGCGCATGCTCGCGTACTCCAGCGTGGCGCACACGGGCTACGTGCTGATGGGCTTCGTGGTGGCCGGACCGCAGAGCCACGCCGCGGTGCTCTTCTACCTGCTCGCCTACCTGTTCATGAACCTCGGCGCCTTCGGCATCATGGTCGCGCTGGCCGACCGCGGGCGAGACTGGGACCACATCGAGGACTTCGCCGGCCTCGCACGCCGGCGCCCCGGCATGGCCGCCCTGATGACGCTGTTCATGATTTCCCTGGCCGGCATTCCCGGCACCGTGGGCTTCGTGGCCAAGTTCCAGATCTTCGCGGCCGCGGTCCAGGGCGGGCAGGTGTGGCTCACGGTGATCGCGGTGCTGACCACCGTGGTTTCGGTCTACTACTACCTGCGCCTGCCGGTGTGGATGTACATGCATGAACCCGGCGAAGTGGCGCCGCGGCCGGGCATCGACACCACCGAGGGCGTGGTGCTCGTGCTGTGCGCCGCGGCGGTGCTCCTCTTCGGCATCTTCCCCAACGGCGGCCTTCCGATCCCGCTGATCGAGAACCTCACGCCGCTCACCTGGGTCCGCGAGTCCGCCGCCGCGCTGCGCTAGCCGCGGCCGCGGATGCGCACGTCGCCGCGGCGGCGGGTCAGGTGCTCCGCGTCGAAGAGCTCCATCAACGGCACCGCCCACTTGCGGGTCGTCCCGATCAGCGATTTGTAATCGGGCGTGGTCAACTCGCCGTGCTTCTCGAGGTGGGCGGTCACGCGAACGCGTAGCGCCTCCACCGCCTCGGCTGCGAAGAAGACGTCCCCGGGCGCTCGCACCAGGCGCCCGCTGCGCTCCAGATGAGCCAGCACCTCGCGCAGCCGTGCGGAGTCGGCGCCGCTGCGCTCCTCCCACTCACGGAGGAGCGGCGGTTCGAGAGCCGCCTCGACCGCGTCCACGAGGATGCGGTCCGCCAGGGCGCGGTCCTCGGGCGAGAGCTTCACGCGATGGTCCGCCGACCAGACCTGGTCGCCCTCCACCGCGGCGGCGCTCCGCAAGACGAGGCGCTCCAGCGCCAGGTCCGCGGCGTCCGGTGTCACGTTGTCCGGAAGGCGCCCGCGCAGCGCGCCCCGGGGCATTCCGGGCCGCAGCGGTTCAGCCGCGTGGAACGCGCGCAGCGCGTCGAGCAGCGCTTCCTCGAGACGCGCGACGGACTCCGCCGCCAGCCAGCGTCCTGCCGTCGTGGAGAGAGCCAGGTCCTCGCTGCGCAGCGAGGCGAGGCCGGCATCGAGCGCGCCCGGGTCCCCGCCGACCCGGACGCGGAGCTGCGCTTCGTCGATCCCGGTCAGTCCGGCCCGCGCGATGCGCACGCGCAGATCCTCGGCGGCATCACCACGCGCCAGGATCGCCAGGTCGCGAGCCAATCCCGCGTCCGACAAGCGTCGCCGCGGCGGCGCCGGGTCGAGCACGCGGCCGCCGCCCAGGGTGGCTCCGCCCAGCGCGGTGCGCGCGAAGCCGCGTACCACGAAGCGATCGCCGGGCAGGAGCGGAAGCGGGGGGCCGTCCAGGTGCACTCGCGCGAAACCGCTCGCGCCGGGTGCCGGACCCTTGCCGATGGGGGCGAGGCGCGCACGCCGCTCGGCGGTCGCGACGAGGAACTCCACTGAAGCGGGTCCGTCGAGCGGCGGCGCATCGGGCAACCACACCAGCTCCACGTCGGCCACCCCGGTTGCGGCGAGGGCGTCCTCGGGAGCCACCACGTCGCCTCGGGAGAGCTGCGCTACCTCCACCCCCTGCAGGTTGACTGCGCAGCGCGCTCCGGGTTCGGCGTGCTCGGTCGCCTCACCGAAACGCTGGAGACCGCGCACGCGGCAGCGCAGCCGCGACGGCCACACCTCGACGGCGTCGCCGACTGCGAGCGCGTCACCCACCAGCGTGCCGGTCACCACCGTGCCGAAGCCCTTCATCGCGAAAACCCGGTCCACCGGGAGCCGTGCCGTGCCGGTGCGGGCCGTGCGCGGCGGCGCAGCCCGGGCGGCGTCGCGTAGTGCCTCGCGCAGGGCGTCGAGCCCCTCGCCACTGCGTGCCGAGACCCCGACCAGCGGCGCATCGGCCAGCGGCCCCGCCGCCAGGTGCTCGAGCACGTCGTCGGTGGCCAGCGCGAGGGTCTCCTCGTCCACTGCATCCACCTTGGTGAGCGCCACCACCGCGCGCCGGATCCCCAACAGCTCGCAGATGGCGAGGTGCTCGCGGGTCTGCGGCATCACGCCCTCGTCCGCCGCCACCACGAGCAGCAGCAGGTCGATGCCCGTGGCGCCCGCCACCATGGTGCGCACCAGGCCTTCGTGGCCCGGCACGTCCACGACCGAGAGCACGAGCCCCTCCCCCAGATCGAGGGGGGCGAAGCCCAGGTCGATGGTGATGCCGCGCGACTTCTCCTCGGGGAGCCGGTCTGTGTCGACGCCGGTCAGGGCACCGACCAGCGCGGTCTTGCCGTGGTCGATGTGGCCGGCCGTGCCGAGGACGAGGCGGTGTGCGGTGCTCACCCCGAACGGGGCGTGATGCGGTCGAAGCCGGCGTACGGCCGCAGCGCCTTCGGGATCGCCACCGACCCGTCGGCGGACTGGTGGTTCTCGAGCAGCGCGATCAGGGTGCGCGATACGGCCACGGCCGTCCCGTTCAGCATGTGCACCAGCTCGTTGCCGCCGCTCCCGCGCCGGAAGCGCACGCGCAGGTTGCGCGACTGGTAGTCGGTGCAGTTCGACGCGCTGGTGATCTCTCCCCAATCGCCGTCGTCGCCGCGCCCCGGCATCCACGCCTCGATGTCGAACTTGCGGTAGGCGGGCGCGCCGAGGTCGCCCGACGCCACGTCGATCACGCGATAGGGAATCTCCAGGTCCCGGTAGAGATCCTCCTCGATGCCGAGGATGCGCTCGTGCATCGCCTCGGAATCCTCCGGCGGCGTGCACACGAACATCTCCACCTTGCTGAACTGGTGCACGCGGTAGAGGCCCTTGCTCTCGCGCCCGTGGGAGCCCGCCTCGGTGCGGAAGCAGTGGGAGACGCCGGCCAGAAGCAGCGGGAGGTCGGCCTCGTCCAGGATCTGGCCCGCGTGCAGCCCGCCGAGGGTGATCTCGGCGGTGCCCACCAGGCACAGATCCGCGTTGGCCAGGGAGTAGATCTGGGTCTCGGGGCCGCGCGGCGTGAATCCCAGACCATCGACGATCTCCGGACGGGCCACGTCCGGGGTGGCGAACGCCGTAAAGCCCTCGGCGATCAGCCGGTCGAGAGCGAAGCGCTGCAGGGCCAGCTCGAGCAGCACGGCCTCGTTCTTCAGGTAGTAGAACTTCTGGCCGGCCACCCGCGCGCCGCCTTCGAAGTCGAACAGGTCGAGCAGCGCACCCAGCGCGAGATGGTCGCGAACCTCGAAATCGAAGCGAGGGGGCTCGCCCACGCGGCGCAGCTCGCGGAAGGCTTCCTCGCCGCCCTCGGGAACGTCCGGGTGCACGAAGTTCGGGATGCCGGCCATGTGCGGGTCCAACGCCGTCCGCGCCTCTGCCAGGCGCGCCTCGAGCCCGGCAACCGCCTCCTTGAGCCGACGTCCCTCGGCCCCGTGGGCCTCGCGGGCGTCCGGCGCCAGCTTGCCCTTGCCGGCCTTCTGGTGCTCGTTGCGCTCCCGGTTGGTCTCGTTGAGCTGCGTCTGGAGCGCGTTCACCTCGCCGTGGGCGGCGATCGCGGCGTCCAGGTCCACGGCGACGCCGCGCTTGCGGCAGCTCTCGGCGATCTCGTCTCGCCGGGCTTCGAGGATACGCGGGTCCAGCATGTCGGCACAGGGAAGCACACGGCCCGTGGCGACTCAACGGTGCGGTCGAGACGGACACAGGGAGCCGTCTGGTCTACTTCGCCCGCTCCGGGGCAGGTGGCGCGGGGGGGGCCGCCCTCTGGGGGCCGGGAGGGGCACGGCGTCCTGGACCCGTGTCTAGCCCTTGAGGCGTTCGTTCAGCCCGCGCGTGTTCTCGAAGAGGATGCGGCGGCGCGTAGCCGAGTCGAAGCCTTCGAGTTCCTCGAGGTAGTCGAGCGGCTGGGGCATTCCTTCGATGTGCGGCCAGTCCGAGCCGAAGATGACGCGCTCGGGGCCCATGAACTCGGCGACCTCGCGCACGTCGTCCTCCCAGAACGGGTTGATCCACACGTGGCGGCGGAAGGTCTCGGCGGGGTCTTCGGCGAAGTAGCCCGGCATGCGCGCCGCCGTCTGCTTGAGCTTGCGAAAGAGGTCCGACAGGAATTCGGAACCGTTTTCCACCGAGGCGATGCGCAGGTTGGGGAAGCGGTCGAAGAGCTTTTCGAACGCCAGGGTGATGAGGAAGTCGTACGCCGCGCGCTCGATCGCGAACGTCTTCACCGAAGGCTTCCAGCCGCCCTGGAAGGTGGCGCCGAAGCCGTCGCGCGCGTAACCCTGGCTGCTGTAACCGCTGTCGCCCGCGTGGGCCACGACGCTGATGCCCGCTTCATCCACGCGCGCCCAGAACGGATCGAAGGTGGGATCTGCCGGCGAGACCGGTCCCAAACGCGTCCACACCGCCGCGGGCCGAACCACCACCACGCGCGCTCCACGTCCCAGCGCCCACTCGAGCTCCTCGCACGCGAAGTCCACGTCGCCCAGGGGCAGGTACGGCGCCGCGAAGATGCGGTCGCGGTAGGCGAAGCCCCAGTCTTCCTCGAGCCAGCGGTTGAAGGCGCGGAAGGTCCACGTGACCGCCTCCACGTCCTCCTTGAGAAGCTCCTCGTAGAGCACACCGAGGGTGGGGAAGAGCCACGTGCAGGCCACTCCCTGCTCGTCCATGCAGGCCAGGCGCGCGTCGCGCTCGCGGTACGCGGCCGGGATGGGCTCGCGGTCGCGCAGGTAGTCGACGGGGCTCTTGCTCTCCGGGTTGCCGCGGAAGTACTTGGAGAGCGCGCCTGGCTTCGCGATGGGATCGAAGGTGGGGTTGGTAACGGCCCGGCTGACGCGCCCCCCGACCACGTGGTGCTTGCGCCCCCCGATCTCGGCCCACTGCACCGTGCGCGGGCCGAGGCGCGGGTCGAGATGACGCGTGAAGGCGTCGAGGGCCTCGTAGTAGTGGTTGTCGGCGTCGAAAACGGGGT
Source organism: uncultured Desulfobacterales bacterium (assembly GCA_964194905.1). GTDB lineage: Bacteria > Myxococcota_A > UBA9160 > UBA9160 > JAFDET01 > JAFDET01. The sequence goes on from CAXMOD010000042.1 coordinate 25,895, forward strand.
AGTCGGGACGATCCACGGGGGTGCTCTCCGGGTCGGCGGGAGTTCCGATTCTAGTCCTACTCAGCGCTCCTGTCGGCTCGCGCCCGCGTGCCGAGGAGTGTTAGCCTGCCCACCCCGGTCGAGGGGATGGAGGAGGAACGGATGCATCTCGAGCCCAACACGCGCGTCGCGCTGCAGGCGGCGCTTCTGGCCGGTCTGCTGTTCGCCATGCCCGCGCGTGCGGCCGAACCGGACCCCGCCCTGGCGGCCATCGACGCATTCATCGCGCAACAGAACGTCGATCGCTCCTCCGCGGGTTGGAAGGCCAATCTCGCCAAACCGCCGGAACTCTCCTTCAGCGCGGGCAAGACCTATTACTGGCGCCTGGAGACGAATCACGGTCCGATCAGGGTGAAGTTCCTTCCGGACGTGGCGCCGATGCACGTCTCCAATGCCATCTACCTCACCCGCATCGGTTTCTACGACGACACGCGCTTCCACCGCGTGATCCCGGGCTTCATGGCCCAGGGGGGCGACCCGCTCGTAAGCGGGAGTGACGGACCCGGCTACCGGTTCGGCGGCGAGTTCAAGGAAGGCGTCACGCACAACAGACCGAACCTGCTCTCGATGGCCAACCGCGGGCCTGGCACCGACGGAAGCCAGTTCTTCCTCACCTTCGCGCCCACGCCCTGGCTCGACCGCAAGCACACCATCTACGGCGAGGTCGTGGCCGGCGAGCGCGTGCTCAAGAAGCTGGAGGAACGCGGCACCAGGGCGGGCCGCCCGACCGAGCCCCTGCTGCTCACCAAGGCCATGATCGAGGTGGAGTAGAGCCGCCGGGCGCGCGCCTTGCGCCCCGCAAGGCCTCAGCCGCGCCCGTGGGGCTCGGCGAGGTCGAGTTCCGGTCCCAGGGGAACCACCCCGGTCGGGTTGATGGTGACGTGACTCTGGTAGTAGTGACGCTTGATGTGCTCGAAGTTCACGGTCTCGGCGACACCCGGAACCTGGTAGAGCTCGCGCAAGTAGCCTGACAGGTTCGGGTAGTCTGCGATGCGCCGCTGGTTGCACTTGAAGTGGCCCACGTAGACGGCGTCGAAGCGCACCAGGGTGGTGAACAGGCGCCAGTCCGCCTCGGTTCTCGCAGCGCCCACCAGGTAGCGGCTCTCGCCGAGCCGCGCGTCCAGGCGGTCGAGCGCGTCGAAGAGCTGCGCGAAGGCCTCCTCGTAGGCCTCCTGGGTGGTGGCGAAGCCGCAGCGGTAGACGCCGTTGTTGACGTTCGGGTAGACGAAGTCGTTGATCTCGTCGATCTGGGCGCGCAGGGCCTGGGGGTAGAGATCGAGGGAGGCGTCGCCGAACGCATCGAACTCGCTGTTCAGCATGCGGAGGATCTCCGCAGACTCGTTGTTGACGATGGTGGCGAGCTTTCGGTCCCACAGCACCGGCACGGTGACGCGCCCCGTGTAGGCGGAGTCCGCCTTGGTGTAGATCTGGTGCAGGAAGCGGGCGCCGTTTTCGGGGTCGCCGCTGACGCCGGCCGTCGAGTCCGGGTTCTCGAACGACCAGCCGTTCTCCGCCATGAGCGGGTGCACGACAGAGACCGAGATCGTGTCCTCCAGCTGCTTGAGCGCCCGCACGATGAGCGTGCGATGCGCCCAGGGGCAGGCGTAGGAGACGTAGAGGTGGTAGCGCCCGGATTCCGGGGCGAAGCGTGTCGAGCCGTCGGCAGCCACCCGGTCGCGGTAGGCGCTCTCCTTGCGCACGAAGCGGCCTCCTGTCGACCCGGTGTCGTACCACTCGTCCGTCCACTGCCCGTCGATCAGTCTGCCCAATGGGGGGTCCCTCCGACTTCACTCGATGGAGAGCCAGAGTCGCAGCAGATGCCGCTTGCGCTCGGGCTCGGGATGATCCTCGTAGTCGGTGCGCGCGTGCAGGATAGTGTGGTTCGAGAGCCACTGAACGTCGCCCGGCGCGAGGTCCATGTCCAGGTACAGCTCCGAGCGCGACGCGATCTCCTCGTAGAGGTCGAGCAGGGTCTGCTCGTCGTCGTCGAAGGGCGCCACGTCGTCGTGGCGCTGCACCGAGCGGAAGTAGTCACTGTGATAGAAGGTTCGGAGGCGCCGGCCGGCGAACCGGCAAGGCGGAACGGGCAGGTAGCGCAGCGCGCCCGAAGAGTCCTCGTTGCGAACGTCCAGCAGGAACGGGTCATAGAGCCGCTGCACCAGGTCCGAGCGTTCTTCGAGCAGGGCGTTGTAGACGGAGACGCTGCTCACGATGCGGCTGGCGCCCCCACTCTTCGCGGCCCTGAGGCAGAGAAGACCCACCACGTCGGCGGCATCGCAGTGGTAGGCGATGTTCGACGCCGTGCGGTAGAGGCGCACGAAGGGGTCGGAAGCATCGTCGCCGGTGTCGGTCACGTGGCCGAGCAGGTCGCCCTGGGGGCTCTGGGCGCCCGGGCGACCCATGTGCAGGCCGAGGCACCAGAAGGCGCGCTCCGTGTCCTCCTGCGACCAGCGCTCGACGGGAACTCCCGACACCACCTGGAAACCCCGCCCGCCCACGATCTCGCGACGCCACGCGGCGACGGACCCAGCCAGGGTCGGCAGCGGAAAGTCGCTCGCCTGGAGTTCGCCGGTGGGCTTGTGAGTGGCCCGCGCGTGGGCCAGCGCGGCGTCGAGCTCGTCCTGCTGCGCCTTGTCGAGCACCGCCCGCCATTCGGCGCTGTGCGCCAGCTCGGGCCCGCGCCAGGCAGCGGGCGTAGCGAGGGGCTCCAGAGCGGGCGCCTCGTGGGGCCGCCCGAAGTAGTGGGCCGCCTGCTCCGCGTACGAGAAGTACCCGCCCATGCCGTGTACCCTAGCGGACCGGCGCGGAGAGGTGGCCGAGCGGTCGAAGGCGGCGGTCTTGAAAACCGCTGACCCGAAAGGGTCCGGGGGTTCGAATCCCTCCCTCTCCGCCACACGCCCAACCCTCCGCGCAAACAAGGGAAAACGCTGCCTGACACTCCGTGCCATCGCGGGGTATGTTCACGGCCCTCGTGGAGAGGTGGCCGAGAGGCTGAAGGCACAGGTTTGCTAAACCTGCATACGGGCAACCGTATCGAGGGTTCGAATCCCTCCCTCTCCGCCAACGGATTGTGCTCGGCGGAGCCCGAACGGCCGGCGAGCGTAGAAGGACCGGAGAGGTGGCCGAGCGGTTGAAGGCACGCGCCTGGAGAGCGCGTGTACTCGTAAGGGTACCGTGGGTTCGAATCCCACCCTCTCCGCCACCCACATGCCCGGCCCGGTCGCCCAGCGTCGGGATTTCGCTAGATTCGCCCACCGCTTTCGAGCGCCCGTAGCTCAGTTGGATAGAGCGCCAGGTTGCGGACCTGGAGGCCGCACGTTCGAGTCGTGCCGGGCGCGCCAGTTTTCCGGTGAGAAACCGGCCACATGCAGAGGGGCGCGCAGCGCCCCCGGCAGCCCGTGCATCAAGGGGTGCACCTGGGGTGCGCGCCTCTCCACGTCCTGCCAGCCGTAGATCTCGATCAAGCGCGCCTGCTCAGCCTCTCCCGGCCAGTTCGCCGGATCGAGGAACGAGTCGTAGACCTCGGTCACCATGCGCGCCGTGGCGTGCCCGAAGTCGCCGGCGACTGCCTTCGGATTACGGCCACAGACGAGTGACGAGGTCACGTACGTCCGGCGGAGTGCCTACCGGCTAGGCGGACACCGCCGTCGCATCCCGCTCCCGGCGCAGCGGCAGCGCGAAGATGTCGAGGGGCTCACTGCGGCCGCGGATGCGGCGGCCGGGGTGAGCGAGGAAGCCCGCGCAGGCCGCGCCCGCCCGCTGGCGGGTGAGGGCGTCGATGGCGATGGCGGCGTCCAGGTCGCGCGTCAGGCCCTGGAGGCGCGCCGCCAGGTTCGTGGTGTTGCCCACCACGCTCCAGATGCTGCGGTCGACGGATTGGATGTCGCCCACGTAGGCCTGACCCGTGGCGATCCCGATCCCCACGGCGATCTCACGGCCTTCGAGGGAGGTCACGATCTCGCGGGCAGCGGCCACGGCGCAGCTCTCCTTCTCGTCGAGCGCCCGGGGCGCGCCGAAGACCGCCATCATCCCGTCGCCGTTGAACTCCACGATGGCGCCCCCGTGCCCACCCACGATCTTCGACACCTCCTCGGTGTGGCGGTTCAACGTGGAGAACACCTCCTCAGCGTGAAGCCCCTCGGCGAGGCGCACGTAGCCCCGGATATCGACGAAGAGCACGGTCACCTCGCGCTCGCCCGAGGGCAGCTCCGTCCCCTTCGCCAGCTCGTCGGCGACGGCGCCGGGTACGTAGCGGCGCAGCGCGGCCTGCATTTCACGGGCGTCGTGCAGCACGGCCTCGTCGTCGAAGCGCGCCAGCCGGTCCGCCACCTTGCTCGAGACCGCCGCGAGGAGCGCCAGGTCCGTGGCTGTGTAGATGTCGCCCGAGCGCTTCGGTCCCAGGCACTGGAAGGCCACCAGGTTTCCGCCCCGGTGGGTAGGAGAGATCACGGCGACGTCGAGCGTCTCCAGGGCAGCACGGTCGAACGGCGAGAGGGGCGCAGTGCCGCCGCGCACGAAACGCTCCGCTGCCAGGGGCGCCGTGTGGGCGTCGAGCGCCGAGACCAGCATCGTCGTTGCGTCGAAGGCGGGTGGTAGGGCGCGGCCGCGGGCGAACACGGGCGTAAAAGCGTCGCCCTCCCGGGCGTAGGTGACGATCGACTCGGGCCCGAGCAGGGCGTCGAGCCGCTCGCCCGCCGTGCTCGTCAACTCGCGCGTGTCGCGGCAGCCAGCCAGCTCGTCGAGCAGCCGGTCGAAGCCTTGCTCCAGGGCCTGGCGCTGGGGAAACAGCCGCTGCTCGATGCGCCCGTGCAGGAGCTGGTAGCCGGGAACGAGCAAGCCGGCGAGTGCCATCGAGAGCACGAGCTGGACCGTCCCCGGCTCGGCGTTCAGCGCGTCGCCCGCCGCCTGGGCCGCAGGCGGGATCAGCGCGAAGACGCCGGCGGCCAGCACGGCAGCCAGGATCGCCGTGGCCGCCGTGCCGCTGATGAGCCGGTCGATGTCGAGGTACTGGTAACCGAGGATCGAGACCAGGAAGCCGACGGGCACCGCTAGCGCCGCCAGCACGGTGACGTTCCAGACAACCTGCAGGTCGCCCGGGTGCCACACCGCATTGCTCGCAGCCGCAATCCCGAAGGCGCTGGTGCCCACGGCGAAGCCGTAGACCACCCACTTGATCCGCCGGCGCTCTCCCGCGTCCGAGCGGCGGTAGGCGCGTGCGTAGGCGTAGATCACGCCCACCGAGAAGGCGACGACGAGCGCACCCCCCGTAGCCAAGGTGCTGGGGCCGCCCATGGAGGTAAGGAAGCCGAGCGCGTAGACCACCGCGGTGGCGCCACCCAACAGCCACGGAAGCAGGCGCTGCCAGGGCCGCAGGGGGAGTGCCGCGTCGGTCCACTCGAAGGCGTTCCAGAGCGTGATCGCCATGAAGAACGGCACCGGCACGAAGCGGCAGGCGTAGCCGAGGTAGGTCCAGTCTCCTCCGGCCGTGATGAAGCTCGAGGCGGCCGCGATCGACCAGCACAAAGCGCCGGCGAAGAAGCGACGCGTCAGGCGCCAGGCGGGAGAGCGCAACAGAACCAGAAGCGCAGTGACGCCGACGCCTACGGAGAAGGGCAGCGCCGCCCACCAGCTGAAGAGGTACTCGGTGAGAGGCAGGGGCACCGTCCGGCGCTCACCGTCGCGCTCGATTACGAGCTGCGGGTCGGGATCCGAGTGCCCCACGGCGTTCGCGAGCGCCTGGAAGCCGATGAAGCTGACTCCGCGCAGGTCGTGCTGGCCCACCGCGATCAGGCGATCGCCGACGCGCACCGGGAGGCCCGCGGCGCGCAGGCGCATCACTGTAGGCCACTGGTCCGGCCCGCCAGGTTTGGCCAGGACGGCCACGGCGTGCT
>CAXMOD010000043.1:0-5830 GCA_964194905.1 uncultured Desulfobacterales bacterium
CGACCGGGGCGGCCGCCTCAACGCCGATGCCTACCCGCCCTGGGCCGGCCTGCTCGCCGTCGCCATGCTGGTGACCATCCTCTACTCGGCGTGGGGCACGCGGCGCGAGATTCCCCATCTGCCCAAGGCCGCGCCGGGCAATGGCGAGCCGATGGTGCGGCGCCTCCTTCGGGAGCTCGGCAGCGCGTTCCAGAACCTGTCGTTCCGCTGGCTCTTCGGCGGGGTATTGATCGTCTACATCATGGTCGGCGTCGACAGCGCCCTCAATCTCTACATGTACGAGTTCTTCTGGGAGCTCAGCGGAAACGAGATTCTCATCGTCGCGCTGATGTCGCCCGTCGGCTTGATGGCGGGCAGCGGACTCACCCAGGCGCTGCACAGACGCTTCGACAAGAAATCACCGCTCGTGGCGGGGACGGCCGGCTGGGCCATCTTCCAGATCTTCCCGGTGGTGCTGCGCCTCGCCGGCTGGTTTCCCGACAACGGCACGACCGCGCTCCTGGTCGGGCTGGGCGCCTTCAAGTTCCTACAGGGCTTCGTGGTCATGCAGGCGCTGGTCACGTTCGGCTCGATGATGGCGGACGTGGCCGACGAGCATGAGCTCGAGTCGGGACGCCGCCAGGAGGGCATCTTCTTCGGCGCCGTGGCATTCTCGGGCAAGGCGGCGACGGGCATGGGCAACATGCTGGCGGGCATCGCACTCGACCTGATCTCCTGGCCCCGCGGCGAGGCGGTCCGCACCGCCGCGGACGTCGCGCCGGATACCCTCGTCAGTCTGGGCATGGTCTATGGGCCGATCGTGTCGGGCTTCGCCGCTGTGTCGGTCTGGTGCTACACGCACTACCGCCTCGACCGCGGGCAGCACCGGCGTGTCCTCGAGCAGCTTGCGGAGATTCGCGCGGGCGCCGACCGTACGAACGCAGGGAGCGCTACGCCTTGATGACGGCGATGGCTTCGATCTCGATCAAGAGCTGGGGCATGCCGAGCGCCTGCACGCCGATGAGCGTCTGCGCCGACGGCGGCGCGTCGCCGAAGAACGCGGACAGCGGCTCGCTCACCTCGCGCATCTTGGAGAGGTCGTAGTCCACCACGTAGATGCGCAGCATGGTGACCTCGGCCGCCGTGGCGCCGACGCCGCGCAACGCGGTCTCCAGGTTGGCCAACGCCTGCCGCGCCTGGGCGCCCAGATCGTCCTCGCCCACGACCTGGAAGTCGGCGCCCAGCGCTGTCTGGCCCGAGATGAAGGCAAGCTTCTGTGCCGCAGCGGTGACCACCTGGGTGTATCCGAAGCGGGCGGCATCGTAGAGGCCGTCAGGCTGCACATGCTCGATGGAGCTCATGATTTCCTCCTACCTCCGGAGGCTAGCTGCCTGCGCTCGGCCAGTGCTCGCCCCCGGGGGAATCGCTCAAGAACCGGGCCCAGATGGCCGAAAACTCCTTGGAACCGCGTGGGCTTGTGCCTCGACGGGGGGGCGGGGTCAATCATGGCTGTCGAACTCAACGAGATCCTGAAGATCGCCCTCAAGACGGGCGCCTCGGACATCCACATGAAGTCTGGATTGCCGCCCATCTTCCGGGTGGACGGCGCGCTCGTTCCGCTCAAGAACGCGGAGCGGATGCTGCCCGACGAGGTCCAGAAGGCGGCCTTCTCGATCATGAACCCGGTCCAGAAGGAGCGTTTCGAGACCGCGCGCGAGTGCGACCTCGCTTACGGCATCCCCGGTCTCGGCCGCTTCCGCGTCAACGTCTTCCAGCAGCGCGGCACCATCGGCATCGTCTTCCGCGTGATTCCCTTCAGCGTGCGCTCCATCGAGCAGCTCTACCTGCCCAAGGTGGTGGAGTCGATCTCCATGGAGAACCGCGGCCTCATCCTGGTGACCGGCACCACCGGCTCGGGCAAGTCGACCACGCTGGCCGCGATGATCGACCACATCAACTCGAACCGCACCTGCCACATCATGACCATCGAGGACCCCATCGAGTTCCTCATCCGCGACCGACGTTCCATCGTGAACCAGCGCGAGATCGGCGTGGACACCCAGACCTTCGCCGACGCGCTGCGCGCCGCGCTGCGCCAGGACCCCGACGTGATCCTCGTCGGTGAGATGCGCGACTTCGAGACCATCGAGACCGCCATCACCGCCGCCGAGACGGGGCACCTGGTGATGAGCACCCTGCACACCCTCGACGCCACCGAGACGATCAACCGGATCATCTCGGTCTTCCCGCCGTACCAGCAGAAGCAGATCCGGCTCCAGCTTGCGTCGATCCTCAAGGCGGTGATCTCACAGCGCCTGGTGCCGCGCGCCGACGGCAAGGGCCGCGTGCCCGCACTGGAGGTGCTGATCTCGACGGCGCGCGTGCGAGAGTGCATCGGCGACAAGGAGCGCACCAAGGAGCTGCACGACGCCATCTCCAAGGGCTTCACCACCTACGGCATGCAGAGCTTCGACCAGTCGCTCATGCACCTGGTGAAGCAGGAGCTGGTGACCTACGACGAGGCGCTCAAGCACGTGTCCAACCCGGACGACTTCGCCCTGCGCTTCCGCGGCATCGACTCCACGTCCGACGGTACCTGGGACGACTTCGAGAAGGACGAGGAAGAGAAGGACGAGGAGACGCCGCTGACCGAACCGGCGCCGGACAAAGCCGAGGCTCCCAAGCCCAGCGACGATCCGAATTTCAAGATCGACCGATTCTGAGCCGGCCAAGGTCCTTCGCTCGCGTAGCGCCCACCCGGCGGCTACGTGGGGCTCTGTTCCCTATCTTTCGCGTCCATGGCGGGGCATCCGACAGCCGGACACGAGATCCGGGAGAGCTTCCTGCGCTTCTTCGAAGCGCGGAACCACCGCGTGGTGGCCAGCTCGTCCCTGGTCCCGGACGCGGACCCGACACTCATGTTCACCAACGCGGGCATGGTGCAGTTCAAGCGGGTCTTCCAGGGAGAAGAGACGCGCGGCTACTCGCGCGCCACCACCGCCCAGAAGATCATGCGCGTCTCCGGCAAGCACAACGACCTGGAGAACGTCGGGCGCACACCGATCCACCACACGTTCTTCGAGATGCTCGGGAACTTCTCCTTCGGCGACTACTTCAAGCCCGAGGCGATCGCCTGGGCCTGGGAACTCGTGACGGAACTCTGGGGGCTCTCCGCCGACCGGCTCGCCGTCTCGGTCTTCGAGGAGGACGACGAGACCCTCCGACTCTGGGAGCGCGAGGTCGGCTTCCCCAGCGCTCGGATCTACCGGCTCGGGGCGGCGGAGAATTTCTGGAGCATGGGCGAGACCGGGCCTTGCGGCCCCTGCACCGAGATCCACTTCGACCGGGGCGCGCCCACCGACGCCTGTCCCGACCCGGCTGCCTGCGATCCCTCGTGCGACTGCGGCCGCTGGTCCGAGATCTGGAACCTGGTCTTCATGCAGTACAACCGCGCCGCCGACGGCAGCCAGACCCCGCTGCCCAAGCCGTGCGTGGACACCGGCTCGGGCCTCGAGCGCGTCACCGCGGTGCTCCAGGGCGTACCCAGCGTGTACGACACGGACCTGTTCACCGGCATCCTGGCCCGGGCCCAGGAGCTCTCCGGAGTGTCCCTGGGCCAGAGCGCCGACCAGGACGTGTCGCTCCGGGTCGTGGCGGACCACGCCCGGGCCGTCACCTTCCTGGTGGGCGACGGCGTGCTCCCCGCCAACGAGGGCCGCGGCTACGTGCTGCGCCGCATCCTGCGCCGCGCAGCGCGGCACGGTGTGCTGCTGGGCGTGGAGCGCCCCTTCCTCTTCGAGGTGGCGGACGCGGTGGTCCACGAGATGGCGGGAGCCTACCCGGACCTCGCGGAGCGCCGCGCCTACATCACCGACCGCGTGCGCCGAGAGGAAGAGCGCTTCAGCGAGACCCTGAGCAAGGGCCTGGCCCTCCTCGAGCAGGAGCTCCGCGCGCTGAAGGAGTCGGGCGCCGCGGAACTACCCGGCGAAGTGGCCTTCCGGCTCTACGACACCTACGGCTTCCCCCTCGACCTGACCGAGGACATCCTCCAGGGGCGAGAGCTGACCGTGAACCGCGCCGGCTTCGACGCCAGCATGGACGAGCAGCGCGCCCGCGCGCGCGCCGCCTGGAAGGGCAGCGGCGACGAGGCGATCGACGAGGTCTACGGGCGGCTGGCGGCCGACCTCTCCACCGGGTTCGTCGGCTACGAGACGCTCGAAACGGTGTCCGAGGTGCGCGCGCTCCTGGTGGGCGGCCACTCCGTGGACGCGGCTGCTGCCGGCAACGACGTCGAGGTCGTGGTGGACGAGAGCCCCTTCTATCCCGAAGGCGGCGGACAGGTCGGCGACCGCGGAACGCTGCGCACGAATTCCGGCCTGGTTCAGCTGGACGCTGCCGCGCGCCCCAGCGGTGAGCTCATCGTGCATCGCGGCAAGGTCGTGGAAGGCGAGATCCGCGTGGGGGCGCAAGCTGACGTCTGCGTGGACGCCGAGGCGCGCGCCGCCACGGTGCGCAATCACTCGGGAACGCACCTGCTGCACGCCGCATTGCGCGAGGTGCTCGGCACGCAGGCCATGCAGAAGGGGTCACTCGTGGCTCCGGACCGCCTGCGCTTCGACTTCACCCACGACGCTCCCCTCAGCGACTCAGAGATCGAGCGCATCGAGGATCTGGCGAACGGCTGGATCGAGTCCAACCAGCCAGCCCGCATTCGATTCATGCCCTACAACGACGCCATCGCCGCAGGCGCGGTCGCCATCTTCGAGGAGAAGTACGGCGACGAGGTACGCGTGATCTCGTTCGGTGACTGTTCCACCGAGCTCTGCGGCGGCACCCACGCCAAGGCCACGGGCGACATCGGCCTGCTGAAGATCCTCTCCGAGACGGGCATCGCGTCGGGCGTGCGGCGCATCGAGGCACTGACCGGGATGGGCGCGCTCGCGCACCTGCGCCAGGAGGAGCGCGCCTTGCGCCGCACCGCGGAGCTCTTGCGCGCGCCGCTGGACGAGGTGCCGCTCCGGGTCGAAAAGCTCCTCGAGGAGCGCAAGAGTGCCGAGAAGGAGATCGAGAAGCTGCGCAGTGACCGGCGCGGCACCGCCTCGGGCCACCTGGTCTCCCAGGCGCGCGACGTGGGCGGCGTGAAGGTCCTGGCCACCCGCGCCGAGGGCGCCACCAAGAAGGAGCTGCGCAGCCTGGTCGACGACCTGCGCGACAAGCTCGGAAGCGGCGTGGTGCTGCTGGCCGCCGAGGACGACGGCCGCGTGACCCTCGCCCTGGGTGTGACCAAGGACTTGACCGCGCGGCTGCGCGCGGGCGACCTGGTGAGCGAGGTGGCCACGATCGTCGGAGGCAAGGGCGGTGGTCGGCCGGACTTCGCCCAGGCCGGCGGTGACGACGCCAGCCGCCTCGACGAGGCGTTCGAACGGCTCTACGCGTTGGTGGAAGGGGCGTGAGGCTCCCGTACGTCGAGAGTGTATTCGCGGGCCGGCGTCGCCCGACACGGGTGGTGCACGTGGGCGACGTTGCCGTCGGCGGCGACAACCCGATTCGCGTGCAGTCCATGACCACCACCAACACCCTCGACACCACCGGCACCTGCGATCAGGTGGAGCAGCTGGTGGACGCGGGCTGCGAGATCGTGCGCATCACGGCGCCCGGTCAGAAGGAGGCCCACAACCTTGGCTTCATCGCCGAGGAGCTGCGGCGTCGGGGCGTGCACGTGCCGCTCGTCGCCGACATCCACTTCGCTCCCAACGCGGCGATGATTGCGGCGGAGCATGTGGCGAAGGTCCGCATCAACCCGGGCAACTACGCCGACAAGAAGAAGTTCGCAGTGCTCGAGTACACCGAC
>CAXMOD010000044.1:0-5548 GCA_964194905.1 uncultured Desulfobacterales bacterium
GCGGACGGGGGCGAGCTTCTCCAGGACCTCCATGTCCGGGACGGGATGGCCCTCGGGATGGAGGGGCTGGATGCACACGTGGTCGGCGCCCGCGTCCCAGTGCTCCTGGATGCGCGCGCGGATGGCATCTTCGTCGCCCCAGGCGACGATGGCGTCGACCAACCGGTCTGAGATCTCGCCTTCGAAGTCGCTCTCGTCGTAGCCGAGCCAGCGCAGGCTGTTCTGGTAGTTGGGGGCGCGGCAGTAGACTCCCATCGCCTTGCGCGCAACCGCGCGCGCCTTGGCGGGATCGCTGCACAGCAGCACCTTCTGCTCGGGTGCGAGCAGCGCGTCGGGGCCCATGATCTCGCGGGCGCGGGCGGTGTGCTCCGGGGTCACGAAGTAGGGATGCGCGCCGCTGGCCTTCTCCGCGGCGAGCCTCAGCATGTTGGGCCGCAGGGCGGCCACCAGGATCGGCGCTTCCTCCTTGGGCTTGATCGCGGCGTAGAGCGCGTCGTTCATCGCCTCGAGGTACGCGCGCATCGTGCTGACCGGCTTGTCGCTGTACTCGTGGCCTCGCACACCGGAGACCAGATGCTGGTGCGAGACGCCGATCCCGAGCACGAAGCGACCGCCGGAGAGCTCCGCGAGTGCCTGGTGGGCGCTCCTCATGGCCATGGGGTCGCGGGCGTAGATGTTCGCGATGCCGGTGCAGAGGGTCAGCCTCTCCGTTCGCGCGGCGAGGAATCCGAGCAGGGCGAAGGGATCCCGGCCGACCGCTTCGGGCACGAACAGTGTCGAGTACCCCAGTTCCTCGATGCGTTGTGCCGTCTCGACGGAACGTGCCGCGTCGAGCGCATCGACGTACGTCCACACACCGAGCTTTCCGATGTCCGGCTTCACGGGGGGTCTCCGGGCTGGGTCCATCTCGCCAACGGGGGGAGGGTACAAGGGGGGAGGCGAGGTGTCAGGACGATTCGTGTGGAGCGATCTCGCCGGAGCGCAGCCGGGCCCAGTAGCTGTCGAGCTCGCGCTTGATGACGCCCGAGAGGAGGACCATGCCCGCCAGGTTCGGGAAGGCCATTCCGAACAACGCGAGGTCCGAGAACTCGATCACCTGGTCCAGCGCCGAGATCGCGCCGAACCACGCGAAGCCCAGGAAGATCACCTTGTAGAGGAGTGTGGAGCTCTCGCCGAACAGGTAGCTCCACGCGCGCTCGCCGTAGTAGCTCCACGAGATCATCGTGCTGAAGGCGAACAGCGTGGCGACGAACGCCAGGACGATCGGGAACCACGAGAACGCGGTTGCGAAGGCCCACGATGTCATCAGGATGCCCTTGCCGGCCTCGGGTGCGGTATGGGCACCGGTCACCACGATCACGAGACCGGTCATGGTGCAGACCACCACCGTGTCGATGAAGGGCTCGAGCAGCGCCACGAAGCCCTCGCGCACCGGCTCCGAGGTGATGGCCGCGGAGTGGGCGATGGGCGCCGAGCCCACGCCCGCTTCGTTGCTGAACGCCGCCCGGCGGAAGCCCTGGATCAGCACGCCCACGAAGCCGCCGTACGCGGCCTCGGGCGCGAACGCGCCGCTGACGATGGTGACGAGCCCCGCCCCGAGCTGGTCGGCGTGGGAGAGCAGGATCCACATGCCGCACAGCACGTAGGCGACGACCATGAACGGAACCAGGCTCCCGGCCACGCGGCCGATGCGGCGGATGCCGCCGATGATCACCACGCCCACCGCGAGCGCCAGCGTTCCGCCGAAGACGAGGGCGCCGAGCCTTCCCTCGAAGAAGGAAAAGATGTGGGCCATCTGGGAAGCGGACTGATTGGCCTGGAACATGTTGCCCGCGCCGAAGGTGCCTCCGATGCAGAGCACCGCGAAGGCTCCCGCCATCACGCGGCCGGTGCGCACCCAGCCGAGCTCCGCGAGGCCGTCGCGCAGGTAGTACATGGGGCCTCCGGAAACCCTCCCTTCCGGGGAGATGCGCCGGTACTTCTGGCCCAGGGTGCACTCGGCGAACTTGGAGCTCATGCCGAGCACGCCGGCCAGGATCATCCAGAACACCGCGCCCGGTCCGCCCAGGCCCACCGCCACGGCCACGCCGGCGATGTTGCCGAGGCCCACGGTGGCGGAGAGCGCCGCCGCCAGTGCCTGGAAGTGGCTGATCTCGCCCGGATCGTCGGGGGAGGAGTAGCGTCCGCGCACGCAGTCGACGGCGTGGCGGAAGCCGCGCAGGTTGATGAACTGGAAGCGCAGCGTGCAGTAGACCGCGCCGAAGATGAGCCACAGCACGACCACGGGAACACTGACTGCGTCGTCCCAGAAGACGACGTCCCAGAAGATCACCGCGTCCATGGGCGCGACCACCCAGGCGCCGAACGCGTGTTCCAGACGTTCCAGGAACGCGAGCAGGCCGCTCACGGCTCCACCCCCCTTTGAGCCGTCACTTGGGTTCCTCTAGCATAAGTCCCCCTTCGGCCAAAAGAAGAATGAGCCCAAGAAGAGAAGGAGCCCCCCGCGTGACCACCCTCTCGGAGCACGCCTCCAAGACGCTGCTGGCGGGATTCGGAGTACCGCTGGCGCGCGAAGAGCACGTCGGCGACGCCGAGGGCGCGGCGTGCGCGGCCGAGGCGCTGGGATTCCCCGTCGCGTTGAAGCTCTCCGGCGACGGCATCACCCACAAGACCGAACGCGGCCTGGTGCGCCTCGGTCTCGGCGACGCCGCCGCGGTGCGGGCCGCGGCAGGCGAGCTGCTGTCGCTGGCGGGGCCCGAGGATGGCGAGGTGTCGCTGCTGGTGGCGGAGATGGTACGCGGCGCCCGTGAGCTGATCGCCGGTGTGACCCGGGATCCCCAATTCGGTCCGTGCGTGGTGCTGGGGCTCGGCGGCATCCTCACGGAGGCTCTGGCCGATGTCGTGTTCGCCGTGGCGCCGCTCTCGCGCCGCGACGCGGCGGGCATGATCGAGGGCCTGGGCGCCCAGCGCCTGCTCGGCGAGTTCCGCGGCGAGCCCGCCGTCGACCGCGACGCTCTCGTGGAGCTCCTGCTCGGGCTCTCCCGCCTGGCGGGCGAGCGTCGCGACGTGGTGTCGGTGGACCTGAACCCGCTCATCGTGCGCGACGGCCGCCCGGTCGCAGTGGACGCACTGGTGGAGCTGGGCGAGGAGCTCGCGCCCGCCGCGCCCGCGGCGCCGTTCGAAGCGGATGCCGTGCGCGAGCGTTTCCGCCCGCTCTTCCACCCGCGCGGGATCGTGGTGGCCGGGGTCTCGGGCCATCCCGGAAAGTTCGGCTTCGTGACCTTCCACAACCTGCTGCGCTGCGGCTACAAGGGCGAGATCTACCCGGTGAAGCCCGACGGCGCCGAGGTTCTCGGGCGGCCCACCCTGCGGGACGTGTCGGAGGTTCCCGACGGCGCAGCGGACCTGGTCTTCGTGTGCACGCCCAACCAGGCCAACATCGGCTTGCTCGAGGCCTGCGCGGCCAAGGGCGTGCGGGCGGCCTTCGTGGCGAGCGGCGGCTACGGGGAAGCCGGCGAGGAGGGGCGCGCCCTGGAGCGCGAGCTGGTGGCCACGGCGGACCGGCTGGGCATGCAGGTGGCGGGGCCCAACGGACAAGGCGTGATCTCCACCGCCGAGTCCATGTGCGCCCAGATCGTCGCGCCGTACCCGCCGCCGGGACACATCGGTGTGGCCAGTCAGAGCGGCAACCTGGTGAGTGCCTTCCTCAACTACGCGGTGGAGACCGGGGTGGGCGTCTCGGTCGCCGTCTCGGCGGGAAACTCGGCCCAGACCTCCCTCGCCGACTATCTGGAGTACTTCGCCGCCGACCCCGAGACGACGGTCGGTCTCACGTACCTGGAAGGTGTGAACGATGGCGCGCGCTTCCGCAGCGCCGCCGACGTCCTGACCGAGCGCAAGCCCCTGGTGCTGTTGAAAGGGGGTGTGGCCTCCGAGGGCCAGCGCGCCGCGGCCAGCCACACGGGATCCCTCGCCACCGACGACCGGGTCTTCGACGGCGTCTGCCGCCAGCTCGGCATCGTGCGTGCGCCGACCGTGGAGCACGCGTTCGAATGGGCGGCGACCTTCGCCACGCAGCCGCTTCCGCGCGGTCCGCGCGTCGTGGTCTTCACCACGGCAGGCGGTTGGGGCGTACTCGCGGCGGACGCCTGCTCGGCACACGGCCTCGAGCTGGTCCCGCTGCCGGACGACGTGAAGCGCGCCATCGACCGCATGGTCCCCGCGCGTTGGAGCCGCAACAACCCGATCGATCTGGCGGGAGGCGAGACCCGCGACACGGTGCCCGAGGTGATGGACCTGGTCTGCGCGCACCCGGACGTGGACGCGGTGATCCACCTGGGCATCGGCATCCAGGCCGGGCAGGCGCAGCTCTTCAAGTCCGGCGACTTCTACCCGGAGCACGGCCTCGAGCGCATCGTCGCGTACCACGAGCGCCAGGACCGCCGCTACGCCGAGGTGGCACGCGAGACCTCCGAACGCCACGGGAAGCCCGTGCTCACGTGCACCGAGCTGGCGGTGACCGATCGCCACTACGGGAACGCCGGCCCCCAGGCGGTGAAGGACGCCGGACGCGTCTGCTACCCGAGCGCCCACCGGGCAGTCCAGGCGCTGGCCGCGCTGGTCGCCTACGCGCGCTATCGCGAAGGGCGCTAGGGCTCGGAGACCTTCAGGAAGCGCGCGGCGCGCTCAGGGGTGAGGCGGGTCATCCGGTAGATGGTCGCCCGCTCGTCCTCGTGGACGTGGGGGTTCTTGAACTCCCAGACTACGTCGCCGCCCGTCGTTACCTCGAAGACGCGGCCGGCCTCGGAGTCCGTCATCAGCACGTTGCCGTTCAGCAGTTTCTGGGCGGAGCCGCGCTTCTTGCTGAAGAAGCGTTCGCTCTCGGCGCCGCCGTACTCCCACGCCAGCTCGCCGGTGGCGGGGTCCAGCTCGATCACGCGGCTCCAGCGCCGCACGCGCCCGTTGTCGAACAGCAGGATGCGGTTCGAATCGAGCAGCGTCGCGTGGTGCTGCCGCTCGATGCGTCCCGTGCCGTCGAAGGTCCAGACCAGCTCGCGGGCCTCCAGGTCGATCAGCACGAGCAGGTTGAGGCCGCGCACCGAGAGCAGGGCGTTGCCCGCGCGACCGAGGCCCGGCACGTCGCGCGGGAGCAGCACGATGGAATTGGTGTGGAACACGTCGAGGACGTTGCTCTTCCACTCGGCCCGGTCGGGGCGCTCCGTCACGTGGTCACGGATGGTCTCCAGACGCGCGTCGCTCAGTCGGTCCCCGAGGAGCGATGCGAAGCACAGATCGTCGAGGCGTTCGCCCCCGGCCGAGAGCGTGGTGATGCAGTCGTCGATGATCGGCACTTCCAGATCGCCCCGTGCCAAGGTCGATACGCGGCGGGTGATCACGCGCAGGCGCCCGTCGGGTTCCTCCACCAGGTCGTGATGGCCGTCGATCGCGATGCGCCAACGCAGGGTCGAGTCGCGCTCCCAGCGCTCGACCACGCCGTAGCCGTTCAGTGAGACGGGCGAGTCGTCGTCGGCCAGGATGGCCAGGTCCC
>CAXMOD010000045.1:0-28189 GCA_964194905.1 uncultured Desulfobacterales bacterium
GGCACGGGCGCATCGCCATCGTGGCGCCGTCGGATGCCGGCTTCGGCTCGGGCCGCATGTTCGAAGTGCTGTCGGGCGGCGAGTCGGACCGGGTGCGCACGTTCCGCAGCGTCGAGGACGCGTACGCCTGGTTGGGGATCAGCGACCCCGACCCCGCCGCGGACTGAGCTTGGGCGCTGAGCGCTTTAGGAGAAGGAGCGCTGGAAGAGGGCCTCGATGGCGCTGCGTCCCTGGTCTTCGAGGAAGCGCGTGCCGGTGCCCGTGAAGTGCGGGTGCGTGATCACCGGCTCGGCGCCGTCGACCCAGGCGTCTCCGGTCCACTGGAACCAGCCGCTGCGCTCCTGGTCGAACACGTAGAGCGGCTTGTTGCACAGCTTCGCGAACTCCGCACCCCAGCCCGTGCCGCCCTTTACCGTGTCGTCGGGCAGGATCTTGCCGACGACGTAGATCTCCTGACCCTGGTTCACCTGGTGCCAGATGCTCTGGAGCACCTTCTTGAAGAGCGGCGTGTCGCGGTACTGGCGGTGCATGAGCCGGCTCACGTACTGGAGGCTGACATCGCCGTGGCGCAGCTCCTCCTGGGTGAGCACGCGGATCCCGCGATTGCGGGCGTCCTTGTGCCCCTCGAAGGTGAAGTTCACCTCCTCGATGCCGCGCCGCTCGGCGGCCTCGCCGAACGCAGCCTCGGCGCCGCCCGCGGCACCGCTGAACAGAACGCACTCCTCGGGCTTCACTGGGGGTCCTCCTGACCGCATTTCCCGGACCATTGCGGATTGCGGGACATCCCGCTCGTCCGGACTCCGTCCCGCTCCGGGCCCGCTGGATCCGTGATAGCCTGCGGACGGCGGGGCAAGACTTCAGGAGCGACGCCATGGCATTGGACATCCAGCCCCTCGCTGGCCACCTGGGAGCCGAGCTGCGCGGCGTGGACGTCGCCCAGCTGGACGAGTCCGGCGACCGCGCCTTCGAAGCGCTCCGTCGAGCCTTCCTGGAGCATCACGTCCTCGTCCTGCGCGACCAGAAGCTCGCGCCGGAACAGCTGATCGCCTTCGGTCGGCGCTGGGGCCCCCTGCTCGTGCACCCCATCGTCCCGCACATCGAGGGCTACCCGGAAGTGATCGAGATCCGCAATCTCGGCAAGAGGCGGACCATCACCGAGGTGTGGCACTCGGACGTGACTTTCGCCGAGCGGCCGCCGGCCATCAGCATGCTCCACGCTCTCGAGATGCCCGCCGCGGGAGGCGACACGCTCTTCGCCAACCAGCACGAGGCCTACGAGCGCCTGTCGAAGGGCATGCAAGGGCTGCTCGACGGGCTGCGCGCGGTGCACACGGGAGCGGGGCTCGGCTCGGTCTTCGGCAAGGGCGACGACTGGCGGACCCACGGGGTCGTGCACCCGGTCGTGCGCACGCACCCGGAGACCGGGCGCAAGGCGCTCTACGTCAACGCGGCCTTCACCGTGGCGTTCGAGGACATGACGCCGGAAGAGAGCAGACCTCTGCTGCGCTTCCTCTTGGACGGGGGCACGCTGCTGGACCTGACGGTTCGCCACGCCTGGCGGCCCGGCGACCTCGTGATGTGGGACAATCGCTCCGTGATGCACCACGCGATTCACGATCACGGTGACGCCACGCGCACGTTGCACCGCATCACCGTCGAGGGCGACGAGCCCCTTTAGGTTCCCGCGGACAATGGGCTGCGACGGTACGTTCTGCGACCGGGCGGCTGCCTGGCGAGCCTCGCCACAGGCCGCAAGTAGCCTGCGGCGATCGTCCTTCGGCTCGCACCTGCGAAGGGCGGACGAAACGTGACACAGGAGTGAGGTCGTTTTGAAGGCGCGCCCACGCGCGGCGCGGGTAGGCTCGACCTCGGAGGCGAAGTGGTGCGAGTCCTGAAAGACGCGCGAGTGCTTGTGGCGGAAGCCGACCCGGAACGGCTCGCCCTCGTGAGTGAGGCCTTGCGCCGTGCCGGTGCAACGGTGATCTCTGCTGACGACGGAGCCGCCGTCTACGCCCATCTGCACGGGGAGCCCGTGCGCGCGGTGGTGGCCGCGGCGCAGCTGCCCGACGTGGCAGGAAGCGACGTGGCAGGCTGGTCGCGGGCTCTCGACGCGGGCCCACCGGTGGTCCTGACCGCCGTCCCCCTGCGGCTCGCCGAAGCGCGCCGCGCGCTCGAGTGCGGTGCCCACGCGTACGTGGCGCCGGAGTGCGCCGTGGACGCGCTGGTGCAGTGCCTGGAGCGCGACGTCCACGATGCGGCGGCAGCCTTTGCCGGCACCAGCGAGGCCGCGCGGCGCGTGCGCCGAGAGATCCGCGCGCTCGCGGCATCGCCGGAACCGGTCCTGGTGACCGGCGAGACCGGATCCGGCAAGGAGGTGGTGGCGCGCGCTCTGCACAGGACCGGGTCTCGACGCGAGGGACCGTTCGTCCCCGTCAACTGCGGCGCTCTCCCCGAGTCTCTCGTCGAGGGGGAGCTCTTCGGCGCGCTGCGCGGGTCCTACACCGGGGCGGTTCGAGACCGCCAGGGACTGCTAGAGGCGGCTGCCGGCGGCACGCTCTTCCTGGACGAGGTGGGCGAACTTCCCCCGCCCGTGCAGGTGGCGCTGCTGCGCGTGCTGGACGGCGGCGGTGTGCGCCCGCTCGGCGCGACGCGCGAGCGCGCCGTGGACGTGCGCGTCGTGGCGGCTACGCACCGCGACCTGGGCAGCGAGGTGGCGCGGGGTCGCTTCCGCGAGGACCTGCACTTTCGTCTGGACGTGCTGCGCATCCACGTGCCCCCGCTGCGCGAGCGCGTGGCCGACATTCCTCTCCTCGCGCAGGCCTTCGCGGAGGCACCGCTTCGCGCCGAGGTGCTCCGGGAGCTGCTCGGCTGGCGCTGGCCCGGCAACGTGCGCGAGCTCGCGGCCGCCGTGCGGCGGGCGGCGGTGTCCGAGGGCGGGGTGGTGCGCCGGGTCGCCGTGTCGTGCGATGAGAGGGGGTTGGACCGTCGCTCCCTGGACGCGCTGTTGCGACGCCACCGGGGCGACGTTCGCGCTGCGGCTCGCAGCCTGGGTGTCTCGGTGCGAACCGTCCAGCGGCGGCTGGCCCGGGCGGGGCTGCGGGCGGCCGCCTACCGACGGGGGGGCGCGGGGGCCGGCTCCTTCCCCGACCCCCCGGAAATTTGCATTGCAAGCGATATGTAAATGACGTAGGGTGGTCGTCCGCCTCGGAGGCTCCCCCCTTGGTCGAGTTCGACCCCTACTCGTACGACGTCCACGAGGATCCCTACCCCGTGTACCGGCGGCTGCGCCAGGAGGCGCCCGTCTATCGCAACGCGGAGCTCGGCTTCGTGGCCCTCTCCCGGCACGCGGACGTGCTGGCCGGCTTCCGCGACGCGCAGCGCCTCAGCAACCGTCACGGCGTCTCGCTCGATCCGGATGCCTTTCACGACCGTGCCCACACCACCATGTCCTTTCTGGGCATGGACCCGCCGCGCCAGACGCGCATGCGAGCGCTGGTTTCTCGCGTTTTCACGCCTCGCCGCGTAGCCGCCCTCGAGCCGCGGGTGCGCGAGATCGCGCTCCAGCACCTGGACGCAATTGGGGACGCCGGGCGCTGCGACTTCATTGCGGACTTTGCGGGCAGGCTGCCCATGGACGTGATCAGCGAGCTGGTCGGCGTGCCGGAGACGGATCGCGCACAGCTGCGCACCTGGGCAGACCTGGTCGTGCACCGGGAGGAGGGAGTCAAGGGCATCCCCCCCGCCACCGTGCAGTCGGCGCTCTCGTTGGTGCAGTTCTTCCAGGAGATGCTCGCAGAGCGCCGGCGCCACGCCGGCGACGACCTCACCGCGGCGCTCATCGCAGCCGAGATCGACGGCGATCGCCTCACCGATGAGGAGATCGTCGGCTTCCTGTTCCTGATGATCATCGCCGGCAACGAGACCACGACCAAGCTGCTCGGGAACGCGCTCTACTGGCTCGAAAGGAACCCCGACCAGCGCCACCTCGTGCTGGAGGATCCGGCGCGCATCCCGGCCTGGGCCGAGGAGACGCTGCGCTACGACAACAGCACCCAGGCCCTGGCCCGCCTGGCCTTGGAGGACGTGGAGCTGCCCGAGGGAAAGATCCAGGCCGGCGAGAAGGTGGTCCTCCTGCTGGGGTCGGCCAACCGCGACGACCGCGTCTTCCCGGAGCCGGACCGTTTCGACATCGAACGAGACACGAGCGCGTCGGTCTCGTTCGGCCAGGGAAATCATTTCTGCCTGGGCGCGTCGCTGGCGCGGATGGAGGCGCGCGTGGCCCTGGAGGAGGTGCTCCGCGTCATGCCCGACTACGAGATCGATTCCGCGGGCATCGAGCGCGTCCATTCCGTCAATGTGCGCGGCTTCGCCGCGCTGCCCCTCACGTTCTAGAGAGGATCCGCTCCATGAGCCCGCTTCCGCCCCTCGCTCCCGAGACCCGCAATCTCATCGACGGCGAGCTCGTCGATGCCACGGACGGCGGGACGTTCGACAACGTGAACCCGGCGACGGAAGAGGTGCTCGGCGTCTGCGCGGACGGCACCAAGGACGACATGGATCGCGCCATCGGCGCGGCGCGGCGCGCATTCGATGAAACGAGTTGGGCCGACGACCCCGCGCTGCGCGCACGCTGCCTCCAGCAGTTGCACGATGCGCTACTCGAGGACGTGGAGCATCTGCGCGCCATCGTGGTGCACGAAGCCGGGGCGCCGGTGACCCTGACCCCGTGGATGCACCTGGACGATCCCATCGGCATGCTCGACTACTGGGTCGAGAAGGCCGGCACGTATCCCTATGAACAGGAGCTCGCCCAGGTTCCCTTCATGGGGAGGCCGCAGCGACGCGTCCAGCGCCGCGAAGCGACGGGCGTGGTCGGCGCGATCACGCCGTGGAACGTGCCGCTCTACCTGAACATCGCCAAGATCGGTCCCGCGCTCGCGGCCGGCTGCAGCGTCGTGCTCAAGCCGGCACCCGACACGCCGTGGAGCGCCACCCAGATCGGCCGGCTCGCAGCGGAGAAGACCGACCTTCCGCCGGGCGTGCTCAACGTGGTGGCGTCGTCCGACCACGGAGTGGGCGAGCAGCTGGCCCGCGATCCCAGGGTGGACCTGGTGACGTTCACCGGCTCCACGGCCACCGGCCGGAGGGTGATGGAGTGCGCGGCGCCGACGGTGAAAAAGATCTTTCTCGAGCTGGGGGGCAAGTCCGCCAATGTGGTGCTCGACGACGCAGACCTGGCGTCGGTGCTGCCGGGTTGCGCCATGACCTGCGTGCACGGCGGCCAGGGCTGCGCCATCACCACCCGCCTGCTGCTGCCGCGCTCGCGCTACGACGAGGGCGTGGAGATCGTGAAGGCCGCCTTCGAGAACTGGAACTACGGTGATCCCACGGAGCCCGCCAACCTGCAGGGGCCGCAGATCAGCCGCCGCCAGCAGGAGCGCGTGCTCTCCTACATCGAGAAGGGGCGGAGCGAAGGCGCCCGGCTTCTGGTCGGAGGCGGAGCGCCCGATCGCAAGGGGTTCTTCGTCGAGCCCACCCTCTTCGTCGACGTCGATCCCGCGAGCACCATCGCGCAGGAGGAGATCTTCGGGCCGGTTCTGTGCGTGATCCCGTTCGACGACGACGCGGACGCGGTGCGCATCGCCAACGACTCGATCTATGGCCTCTCGGGCGCCGTCTCCAGCGCCGACCCGGATCGCGCGCTGGCTGTCGCGCGGGGCATCCGCGCGGGCACCCTCTCGGTGAACGGGGCCCAGTGGTTCCACCCGGACACGCCGTTCGGCGGCTACAAGCAGAGCGGTCTGGGTCGCGAGAACGGCCAGGCCGGTTTCGAGGAGTACCTGGAAACCAAGATCATCGCGTTGCCCGCGCGCTGACCCACCCGCGAGGCGAGGAGAGGAGAAGTTCGACGATGGCGGAATTCACACGCACGAAGGAAGAGGTGAAGGAGCTGTTCGACCGCTGGCTCGAGGTGAATCGCGAGGCGGAAGAGAAGCGGGACTGGTCCGCGCTGGCGGACTACTACGCGGCCGACGCGACCTATCAGTACACCATGGGCAAGGCCGGCCTGCGGGTGGCGCGAGGCAAGGACGAGATCCGGCGTCTGGTGATGCAGCGTGACATGGAAGGCTTCGACGGCTGGACCTTCCCCTACGAGTGGGTGGTGATCGACGGCGACAAGGTGATGACCAAGTGGTGGAACCAGATGCCGGTCACGAGGGAGGACGGCACGCCGTATCGGGTGGTCGGCGTCTCGTGCATCCGTCTCAACGACGACCTCAAGATCCAGGAGATGCACGACTGCTTCGACGCAGAGGCTCTCTTCCAGATGGTGCGCGAAGCCAATCGCAAGCGGGGCGCCGGGGTCAAGATCCCGGGCGCCGACGAAGTGGACTCGATCTAACCCGCCATGGGCCGCTATCCGCTTCCCGCCGTCCCCGACGGGTGGTACGCCGTCGCCTGCGGCGAGGGGGTGCCGGAGGCAGCAGGGCTTCGACCTCTGCGCTGTTTCGCGCGCGACCTGGTGCTCTTTCGTGGCGAGGACGGCACCGCGCGGCTCTTCGACGCCCACTGCCCGCACCTGGGCGCACACCTCGGCGTGGGCGGCCGCGTGTGCGACGACGGTCTGCGTTGTCCCTTCCACGGCTGGCGCTTCGACGGCGACGGGCGCTGCGTCGAGGTGCCCGGGCTCGATCGTCGTCCGCCCGACGTACGCGTGCGGAGCTATCCGACCCAGGAGCAGGAAGGGATCGTGTTCGCCTGGTTCCACGCCTTGGGCGCCGAGCCGGAGTGGGAGCCGCCGGCGCTGCGTCCGGGCGGCGCCGCCGCGTGGACGGGCTGGACGACCGAGGCCTACGAGGTGCGTACCCACGTGCAGGACATGGGCGAGAACATCCTCGACCAGGCGCACTTCGGGAACGTGCACGACATGGAGCGCCCCGACGGCGGTCGCTTCGAAGTGCAGTTCGACGGGCCGCGCATGATCGTGGAGCAGTCGCTGCAGACCAAGGGGACCTCTCCGGGAGGCGCGGTGGAGGTGGTCGCGCGCACCGTGAACAGCGGCCCCGGTCTCTCGGAGACGCGTGTCGCATTCGGCCCTGTCGAGACCCTCACCTTCCTCACCCACACGCCGTTGGATGAGGAGCACGTGGAGCTGCGTCTCCACTTCTGCATGCGCAGGATCGAGGACCAGGCCGCAATGGCGGACATCGAGCGCATGAACCGCTCCTTCGTGAACGAACAGTTCCGCCAGGACATTCCCATCTGGGAGAACAAGGTCTACCGCGAACGTCCGCCGCTCACGGCGGTGGACGGGCCGATCCCCGACTACCGGCGCTGGTATCGTCAGTTCTACTCGGACTGGGAGAATACGAGGCGGGGCTGAGGGCGGAGCAGGTCCGGGGCTTCGCCGGCCGGGAGCCCGCCGCCTGGCGCGATGCGACTCCGGGCAAGACCCCAGCGGGGGCTGGGTCGATCTCTTGGGCGGTGGTGGTTCCCCTGCGGAGGAATCTCCCAGGATGGGGATCGTTTACGCCGGATCCGGTGAATTTGGTCCCCGCTCGGCGTCTCCGCCGCACTACAAGGGAGGGGGGGCGCCCCTCCACGCGCCCCCCCCGAAAAGGTGGCTCGTGGACCCCTCCATCGCGACCGCTCTCGTCTCCTCCGTCGTCGCAGCCGGTGCGGCGGCAGCAGTGGCCTGGCGTGCGCGCGGGGTGCGCACCGAGCGTGAGACGGAGCGGAGGCTGCGCGAGATCGCGGAGTCGTTCCCGACCGGTGTCGTCGCAGCCGACCTGGAGGGACGCATCGTCTGGGCGAGCTCCGCGTTCGAGAAGCTGGCAGGCGCCGCGCCCGGCCAGCTCGTGGGCGTGTCCACCCACGAGCTCTACGAGGACGGTGCCGAGGAGGAAGCGGAGTCCGCCGCTCTGCCCGCCGGTAGGGGGCTGGCCTCGGGGCGCGTGCGCAGGCACCTGCGCACGCTGACGGGCGACACGGCGTTGGTGGAGAGTCGCTGGGCCTACGAGCGCGACGCGGGGGGAAACCCCGTGGGTTTCATCGCGGCGGTGACCGACCTCAGTGACCAGATCGAGGTGGCGCGCCAGCTCGAGGCCACGCGGCGGTTCAGCGATCGCGTGGCGGAGCTCTCGCCGTTGACGATGTGGGTGGCGGACGTGGAGAGGCAACGTCTCATGTACGTGAGCCCGCAGATCGAGTCGCAGCTCGGCTATACGCCCACCGAGATCCTCGAGATGGGATCCGACGTACGGCTCTTGCTGCACCCGGAGGAGATCGCCGAACCCTTGGGTCCAGAAGCTGCCGTCGCCGACTTCCGCTTCGACGGCCTGCTCGAGCGCGAATACCGCGTGCGTCACAAGAACGGGGACTGGCGCCGCTTCCAGGTCCTGTCGTCCGTGTTCGAGCGCGACGACGACGGAGATCCGGTGCAGATCCTCGGCGTGGTGCAGGATGTGACCGAGAGCCGCCGCCAGGCGAGTGCGCTGCGCCAGAGTGAAGCGCTGCTGCGTCAGATCATCGACGCGACGCCGGCCATGATCTACGTGAAGGACCTCGACGGCCGCTTCGTGCTGGTCAACTCGCGATTCGAGCGCGTGGCCGGGCTCGAGAGGGGCTCCGCCGTGGGTCTCCGCGACTCGGAGATCTTCGGTGAGGAGCTGGCACGGTCGTTCCGGCAGCACGACGCGCGCGTGCTCGAATCGCGGACGGCGCACATCGTCGAGGAAACGCCCCCGGCCGGCACCGTCCCCCGCACCTACATGACCGTCAAGTTCCCGCTGCTGGATGAGGCGGGTGAGCCGTGGGCGCTGTGCGGCGTCTCGACGGACATCTCCGACCGAAAGCGGGCCGAGGTGGAGCGGGAACGCCTGGTCGAGAAGGTCCAGCACGCCCAGAAGCTCGAGAGTCTCGGTGTTCTGGCCGGTGGCATCGCCCACGACTTCAACAACCTGCTGCTCGCCATCCTCGGAAACGCGGGGCTGGCACGGCAGGAGGTGGCTCCGGATTCGCCGCTCCAGGACGAGCTCGCAGACATCGAGGGTGCCGCCGAACGAGCCGCTGAGCTGTGCCGCCAGCTCCTGGCGTTCTCGGGCAAGGGGCGCTTCGTCATGAGACCCCTGGATCTGAACGCCCGGATCCGCGAGGTGGTCCTCCTGCTGGACGTGTCATTGGTGCATCATGCGCAGGTGCACCTGGATCTGGCTCGCGACCTGCCTGTCGTCGAAGCGGATGCCACGCAGATCGACCAGGTGCTGACCAACCTTCTGACCAACGCCTTCGACGCCATGGACGACGACCTGGGCCTGGTGTCGGTGGAGACCGCCTGCGTGGAGCTCGACGCCGAAACACTTCGCGACTTCCCGGATGCGCGGCTCGGTGTGGGAAGTCATGTGCGCGTGCGTGTGCGCGACACCGGATGCGGCATGAAGTCGGAGTTGGTGTCGCGGATCTTCGATCCGTTCTTCACCACCAAGTTCACGGGTCGCGGGCTCGGGCTCGCCGCCGTTCAGGGAATCGTGGCGGGCCACCGCGGGGCCATCCGGGTCGCCAGCGAGCTGGGGCGCGGCACGCTCTTCGAGATCTTGTTGCCGGGCATGGAGCGGGTTCCCGCCGTCGAGCCGGATGACGGCGCCGGTGTGGGCTGGACCGGATCGGGAATCGTCCTCGTCGTCGACGACGAAGAGTCGGTCCGCTCGCTGGCGCGGCGCATCCTCGAGCGGCTGGGATTCACCGTGTGGACTGCGGCGGACGGCGAGGAGGCACTGCGCGTCTTCGGTCGCCGCGCCGCTGAGGTCACGGCGGTCCTGCTCGACGCGACCATGCCCGTTCTTTCCGGCGAAGAGACCCTGCGCGGCCTGCGCGCGATTCGCGAGGACGTGCCGATTCTGCTCTCGAGCGGCTACACCGGGAACCAGGGCGACGCGCGGGAGGACGGCGCGACCGCCTTCCTCCAGAAGCCCTACCGCCCCGCAGACCTGGCGGATGCACTGCGCCGCGCACTCTTCTAGGCGCCGGGAGCCCCGCCCTCGACGGGCTCTACCAGGTCGGGGCGGTACTCGGGGTGGTCCGTGAGCCAGCGCGACAGCGCCCGCATCGACTCCTCGTTCTTCTTGTTGATGAACCGGTAGATCGGTCCCTCGAACCACTTCCACGGGATCGACGTCAGGTTGTAGCGCTCCTCGAAGTGAAGGAGCGTGTGGTTTGCGCCCTTCGGCTCCAGGCCCAGGTGGCCGGTCTGGTCGTTGCCGGGTTCGCGAGACAGCATGGTGTAGGTGTAGCCGCGCTCGGGCTCGACGTCGGTGACCAGTTCGAGAGCCGCGCCGCGGCGCCCGAAGGGCATCTGATAGATCACCCGGCGCAGCAGACCGTCTCCGCGTGCGTCGCCCGGGTGCACCACCTGCACCTCCAGGACCATGGGTGCGTACTCGCTCCAGCGGTCGTAATCCTGCATGAGCGCCCAGAGCCTCGCCGGCGAGTGGGGTAGATCGAGGGTGTATCGATGCTCGCGCACCTGGCTATGATACGACGAATGCCGCACCAGTCCCTGGGTTCTCCGGACGGTCTCTCCAAGCAGTTCGCCTCGGTGATGGGCCGGCGCATGGCGTATCACGAGCGTGGCGAGGGCGATCCGATCGTCTTCCTGCACGGCAATCCCTCCTCGTCGTACCTGTGGCGCAACGTGATCCCACACCTCGAGGATCAGGGGCGCTGCATCGCTCCGGACCTGATCGGCATGGGCGACTCGGACAAGCTCTCGGATTCCGGTCCCGATGCCTACACGTTCAGCGACCATCGCGACTACCTGGACGACCTGCTCGAGGCGCTGGACGTGCGCGACGCGGTGACCCTGGTGGTGCACGACTGGGGCTCGGCGCTGGGCTTCGACTGGGCGCATCGCAATCGCCCCAAGGTGTGCGGGATCGCCTACATGGAGGCGATCGTGCAGCCGCTGACGTGGGACGACTGGCCGAAGGCCGCCCGCGGCGTCTTCGAGGGCTTCCGCTCTCCTGCCGGGGAGGCCATGGTGCTGGAGCAGAACGTTTTCGTGGAGCAGGTGCTGCCGTCGTCGATGCTGCGCACGCTCGGCGACGGCGAGTTGGAGGCCTATCGTGCCCCCTTCCGAAACCCGGGCGAGGACCGGCGCCCCACCCTCACCTGGCCGCGCCAGATCCCCATCGATGGAGAGCCGCCCGATGTGGCGGAGATCGTGATGCGCTACGCCGAGTGGCTGGCGACCAGTGATGACCTCCCGAAGCTCTTCATCAACGCCGAGCCGGGCGCCATCCTGCGCGGTCGTGCGCGCGAGTTCTGCCGCACGTGGCCGAACCAGACGGAGGTCACCGTGCCCGGGATCCACTTCGTCCAGGAGGATTCGCCCGACGAGATCGGGCGCGCCGTGGCCGACTGGCGGCGCGGGCTGTAGGGCCCGCGCTAGGGCGTCACCACCTCGCGCAGCGCGGCGCGATAGCCGTGGACCACGTTGGCCCGGTCGTAGTGGCCGGTCTCGTGTAGCGCGCGGTGCAGGGCGGGGAGGTTGTAGGCCGGCACGCCCGGGTAGAGGTGGTGCTCCAGGTGGTAGGCCACGTGAAAGGGCGCCAGGAAGAAGCTCCACACCGGGTTTCCGTCCACGATGGTGCGCGCTGCGCCGAGCGGGTCGTCCTTGTCCGGCACGGCGGCGTGCTCGAAGATGCCCCGCAGGCGCAGGATGATCATGTACACGGTCAGGTTGGGAAGCACCCAGAGCAGCAGGTAGGCGGCGCAGAGCAGGGGTGAAATCGCCGCGAGCACGGCGGTGATCGCCAGCGGAATGAGCGGACGCCGCCAGCTGCGAATGGCGAGCTGCTTGCGCCCGGTCTCCCGGTCCACCTCGAGGTAGCCGCGCATCACGAGTGCGGAAACGCCTACCACGTCGCGGCGCAGCTTCCGCCGCAGGCTGGTTCGGCTCACCGGGTAGGGCAGCGAGAGCGCCAGGTCCGGGTCCTGCTTGGTGTAGAGGTGTTTGTGGTGGCGCAAGTGCACGGCTCGGTACGCGTACAGATGCGAGAAGATCGGCCGCGCGCACAGCCAGTGCCCCACGAAGTCGTTCCACTTCGGGTTCTCCAGCAGTCGCTTGTGCGCCGCGTCGTGCATGAGCACGGCGAGTGTGTGCTGGCAGCGTCCGATCAGGACGCCGGCGGCGATCCACACCAGCCAGTGACCGGTGACGAGGGCCGCGGCGAACGAGAGGGCGATGAGTCCCCAGGTCACGGCCAGCGAGGTCAGTGACTTCGCCGGGTCGATCCTGTGCAACGCCACGATCTGGTCGCGGGGCGGGCGCAGCTCGCGCGGGGCGCGCAGCTCGAGGCCGCGACGCTCGGCCAGATCTTCGAAACGGACGGGGTCGGGTCGGGTCTCTGCGGAGATCACGCGGCTTCCTCCGGGCGGGTGGGGTCAGAGAGCAGGTGGGCGACCAGGGGCGCCTCGCTGGGCGCGGCGTGCAGGGCCTGGGAGCGCCTGCTCAAGCCGAATCGCGCCATGAAGGCGCCCCAGTGCCGGCGGCCCACGCGGTCGTATTCCAGCAAGGCGGTGCGCAGCCGCTCGCGCGGCTCACTCGGTGCGATCGATTCGGGCAGGACCGGGTCGAAGGCCAGCTGGTGCACGGCGGCCCCGCCCTGCAGATAGGTCTCGCGCAGCGCGTCGCGTTCAGCGAGGGCGTCGAGCCCCTCGAGGCTGCTCGCCAGCGCGTCGCTCGTCTCGTCGTGGGCGCGCGCCAGGGCGGCTCCGTCCCACAGGCCACGCCAACGGCGCTCGCAGGCAGGATCGGCCGGCTGCGCCAGCATGAGCTCCGCCTCCTCGGGCACGCCCAGGTCGCGCAGCTCGACCAGCAGCGCCCCCGCCTCGAGGGCCAGGTTGGCCGGCCGCACCGCGAGCCCGGTGCCCGCCGCGGCGAAGCCGTAGAGGCGCAGCGTCTGGTCGGCGCATTCGGCCCCGGCAAGCACCCACCAACGCCCGTCCCAGCGCCGCTCCTTCGGGGGGCGGCTCCACGCTCGCACCCGCCGGTTCACCCGTGCCGCCGGCTCGGAGAGCTGGTAGAGGCCCCGCTCCAGGCGAGCCGCCCGCCCCTCCTCGCAGAGTCGGCGCAGGGTGACCCGCACATGATTTCCGGTGAGCCCGAAGAGCGCGCCGGCCTCCACGAGGGCCGCCACGGGCATGGGGGCCCGGGCCGTAGCCAGGAGGTTGAGGAGAAGCGAGCGGGCCGGTTGCTGCACAGCCGCTTATATTACGAGAAATTACGATTGATCGCAAGATCTGTAATATCGCGCAGTCGCAGGAGGCCCTGGAGCCCGGTTGCCGCGCGCGTCCGTTCCCGCCCCGCGAAGGGAGCTAGGAGGACTGCTCGCGGGCGGCCTTGCGCCGGTCCAGACGCCGCTTGCGGCGCTGCTTGTGGCGGTGGCGCTTGACCTTCTGCTTGCTCTTGGATCGGGCCATGGGCGCGGAGCATCGCCCACGGGCGGCCTTCCGGCTAGTGGCAAGGCGCGGCCGCGGGGCCCAGCTACTCCAGGACGATCCCGGCGACCACGGTGCCCATGGCCTCGGCCTCGCTGTCGGCGAGTCGTTCCACCGCGGGGAGACCGGCCACCAGCGATTCGAGCCTCTCGGACACGTCGAAGGGCACGTCGATGAACTGGAGCGCCATGCCGGCCTCGTCGTCGCGCGCCACCCGCGCGCGCACGCGCAGCGGCGCGCCGTCCTCGCGCTCGAAGATCTCGAGGACCATCTCGTCGCCGAGGCGCAGGTCGAGGTTCTGCTCGACCAGAAGCCCGCCTGTCGAGAGGTTTCGGCCGACGAGGGCCCGCGCCGCCTCGTCGCGGATCGCGTTCACCGCGCCGGGGAAGGTGGCGCGACGTCCTGTGCGTCGCTCGTCGACAGAGGCGGGTGTACTCACGCCGCTCTCTTCGCCGAGGCTCTGGATCTTGCGCTTCATCAGGCTGCGCAGGGCGCGCTCGACCCCGCTGGTCAGGGTCTCGAAGGCCATGGCCATTTCGAAACCCTCGGCGTCCGCGGGTTCGCAGCGCACTACCCAGCCCGAGAGTGCGAGGGAGCGCCCCCCCGTGAACTCCTTGGGCAGGATCAGCGAAATGCTAGTGTCGGGGTCGCAGGTCTGGTCCGTGTTCACGCGCGCGCCGCGCAGCGAGATCTCCAGGAGTGTCGCCGGCTTCTTGCGCAGCCCGGTCTTGGTGAAGACCGCTCCGCCGATCGGGTAGCGCACGCTGATGCGGCGCTCCGGCCCGCGGTAGAGCGCGCGCAGCAGGAGCAGACGCAGGGCACCGGGGTGGACGGGGCGCCGCACCAGGTAGTCGATACCCAGCGCGCGCAGCTGGTTGCGCAGGGAGACCGAGTCCTGCTCGGCGACTACGATGCGCACGGGTGCGCCGTCGCGTTCGGTCTCCGGGTGCGCGTCGCTGCTCTCCGCGTTGCCCGGTGCCAGGCGGAGGGCGCGGCGCGGCGTGGTGATGAGCAGCTGCGTGGGGAGGTCGACGGCGATGCCATCGGAGGCCCCACCGCGCAGGTACGTGTAGGCGACGTGGAGCTGGTCGAGGGTACGGCGCACGTCGTCCAGCTCGCCGTCGTCCAGCAGGAGGGTCCCGGGACGCGGATCCATGGCCGTCAGGGTCGGTCGATCGAGGGGCCGCCTGTAGCCGCTTCTGACGCGGGATCCGGGCCGTGCTGGGGGGGCGCTCGGCGCTGCCGGGCCGCCACCGTGAGACTCGTTGCCACAACTCCGGTCGCCACGAGCGCCCCGACCGGGCCCGGGACGGGCAGCTCGGGCGCGAAGGCGGCGTCCAGGACGGCGACGGTGTTGTTCGCCACGTGACACAGGATGGCTGGCCACACGCTCTCGGCGAAGCGCGTGATTGCACCCAGGTAGAGACCCAACACGAAGGCCGCCGGGGAGTGGACCGGGTCGAAGTGCGCCGCGGCGAAGGCACCCGAGGCAAGCAGCAGCGCGAACGCGCCGCCCCGGCGCCTCGCGGCCAGGCGGCGCTCGAGGCCGCGCTGTACGTAGCCGCGAAAGAAGAGCTCTTCGGCCGTGCCGGCAGCGAGCGCCACGCCGGCCAGCGCTCCACTGAGCCCCGCGCCGCGCGCACCCGCGAGGTCGGCGTCGAGCTGCGCGAGATTGCCCACCTCGCTCAGCTCGAGCCACGCGATCAGCGTCTCGATCAGGTTGGAGAGCGCCATGGTTCCGACCATCGCCAGCAGCACGGCAGGCCACGCGAGCCGGCCGGGCACGAGTCCGAGGCGGCGCTGCACGTCGCCGCGGGCGGTGGGGCGCAGCATCTGTAGTCCGAACGCGAGCACCGCGAACATCGCCGCGCTGGCCAACGCGGAGACCGTCACGCCGAGGACCGGAGGCTCCAGCCCGTAACCCGCCCCCGAGAGCATGAAGAGGATCAACGCGGATCCAGCGACGAGGACGATGCGGTCCGAGGGCGCCATGCGCCGGAGCCTAGCCCGCTCCGCTGCGGGCGAGCGCTGCTACCTTCGTCGCGTGTCCGAACCCTCCCTCGGATCGTCGCTGCTCGTTGCGATGCCCCAGCTAGCGGACCCGAATTTCCACCGCAGCGTGGTGCAGCTCGTTCACTACGACGAAGAGGGTGCGTTCGGCCTGGTGATCAACCGCAGGGCGGGCGTGGCTGCGGGCGATCTCTGCGATCACCTCGAGATCCCGTGGCACGGCGACCGCAGGGCGGAGGTGGGCGCGGGCGGGCCCGTGCAGCCCGAGACCGGGTGGGTGCTCTTCGGCGGTGCACACGATGTGCCCGACTCCCACCGCGTGGCCGACAACGTGCACTTCGGGGGATCCCTCGACGGGCTGCGCGTGCTCGGCGAGACGCCGCCCGAACGCGTGCGCCTGTTCCTGGGCTACGCGGGCTGGAGCGCAGGGCAGCTCGAAGTGGAGCTCGCCCAGGGCGCCTGGCTCGTGGTGCCCACCACGGCGGACGTCGTCTTCGACGGGCGCGAGGACGAGGTGTGGAGCCGCGTGCTGGACGAATTGGGCATCGATCCGGCGAGCCTCGTCCCCACCCCCGGCGTGCACTGACCAGCGCGAAGCGAGCGGTATCCGGGGGTTGTCGCATGAATGCTAGTATTCTAGGATGCTCGCATGCCTCGGAACGTAAAGCAGTTCAACGTCTACCTCCCGGTCGAGCTGATCCGACGCCTCAAGCACCACGCCGTGGACACGGAGCAATCGCTGTCGGCGGTCGTGGCGGCGGCGCTTCGCGACTATCTCGCCCGGCACAACAAACAGAGGAGAAGCCATGGCAGGTGAAGGCATCAGCGGGCTCTACATCGAAACCCACAACTGGGGAAAGTCGGTCTCCTTCTGGAAGGACCTGGGCTACGAGCTCGACTTCGAGACCGACCACGGCTCCGGCCAGCTGCGGCATCCGGGCGGGGGCGCATGGATCTTCCTGGCGGAGCGTCCCAGCGGAAAAGCGCTGGAGGTCCACCCCATCCTGCTCGTGGACGACTCCACGACCTTCGCGGCCCCCAAGGCAGGGACCATCGCGCGGCCCTTCGTGGCCCAGCACTGGGACGTCGTGGAGCAGATCCTGCACGACCCGGACGGCCGGGATGTCAGCATCCAGGCGCCGCTACCAGAGGGCGTTCAGGCGCCCCAGGGCCACTCGGGCTAAGGTTGTCGGCGGGCGTGCCGAGGCGGGTAGTTGGGGAAAGGCTGAAAGCGAGCCGAAGCTGGCTTCGGGCTCGCAGAGGATTCGCCGCATGGCCGCTTCCACCACCCACGACCTCCCGCTCGAGTACAGCACCGAGCAGATCCTCGAAAGCGGTGACTACGCCGAGCCGCTCATCGCCGGGGACGTGCGCTGCCACGGCGGCTTCGAGTCCGACGGGAGCTACCGCTCGCCTCGCACCATCCATCGCATGCCCGCGGTGCGTGCCTGGCAGGAGCGCCTGGCACGCGAGGGCCACGCGCTGGTGACGGTGGACGAAGCGCTGATGCCGCCTCAGTACCCCAACCTCGAGCAGTCGAAGCTGCTGCTCAAGGAGGGCGTACGCGACCCGGTCGTGCGACGCCTGACCATCATCTCCATCGTCGAGGGTTTCGGCGCCATCATCCGTGACGTGGGAATTCCGGGTCTGGCCGGCCAGGTGGTCGAGCCCATCGACGCAACGGCGCTGGCCCACCTGGACAAGGGCCTCTTCGAAGCGCACGCGCGCGACGAGGCGGGCTACAAGGACGAGGGCGGCCACAAGCAGATGTGGGAGGCCGCGCGCGACCTGGCGCTGGAGAATCCCAAGATCCCCGGCGACGTGCTCATGCGCATGATGGGCCAGGGGCCCGGCCGCCGGCGCAAGCGGCGTCGCGCCTTTGCCGAACTCGACGAGGACCTGGAGCAGATGCTCGCCACCATGGCTCAGGTGCTGGCGGTCGAGGTCTTCGCCATGGGCGCCTTCGACTGGGGAGAGCGGCTTCTCTCGGACCCGGAGGTTTCGGCCGACCCCGAGGCCGCCGGCGCCATGGTCTCCTACATCCGCACCGACGAGAGCCCGCACGTGGAGTACCTGCGCACCGCGCTCTCCGAGGTGGCCGCGCGCACCCTGCGCACCGTCGACGGCAAGACCCTGCCGGGCCACGAGGTGGTGTGGGGTCTCATGCACCGCGTGCTCCACGGCCTCACCCACGAGCGCCGTGAGGAGCAGCGCGGCGACATCCGCGAGTCGCTGATCGACGCGATGCAGGTGCACGCCAATCCCGCGAGCCTGCTGGAGCGCTTCGACGAACTGGAGACCCGCTGGACGCCGCCTTCGCGCACCGGCTTCGAGCAGGGCGCGCAGGCGGAGGCGCTGGAGGCGGCCGCCGAGCAGCGCGCGTGAGGATCCTGGTACGCGCCTATCGCAGCCTGCGCATCGGCAGCACTGCGGCGGCGATCTACCTCATGTACAAGCTTCCGGCCTGGACGCGGAAGCTGCTGCGCCGGCCTCCTGCCACGGAAGAAGAGCTCGTCCCCACCCACGATCGCGCGGCGCGGCTGCTCTTGCGCACGGCCCTCTCGCTGCGCGGCGTGCTCATCAAATTCTGCCAGGTGGTGGGCGCCCGCGCCGACGTCTTTCCGCCGGCGGTGACCGACATCCTGAAGCAGTGCCACGACGCCGTGCCGCCCCGTCCGTTCGACGAGATCCGTCCCCACGTCGAGCGGGAGCTGGGCAAACCCCTGGACGCGGTCTTCCGGGAGTTCGAGCCGGAGTCCATCGCGGCCGCCTCGCTGGCCCAGGTGCACAGAGCCGTGCTGCTCGACGGGACGCCCGTGGCGGTGAAGGTCCAGTACCCGGACATCGAGCGCATCGTGCGCACCGACCTCGCCAACATGCGCCGCGTGTGCACCGTCTACGAGTACTTCGACCCGCAGCCGTTGGCACTGCTGCCGTTGGTGAAGGAGCTGACCAAGCATCTGGAGCTGGAGCTCGACTTCCTGCGCGAGGCCGATTGCGCGGACCGGGTGCGCGAGCTCTTCGCTCGCGACGCCAGCGTGGTGGTGCCACGCATCCACCGCAGTTGGTCCACGCGCCGCATCCTGGTGATGGAGCTGGTGGGCGGCATCAAGATCACCGAGAAGGACGAGATCCGGGCGGCCGGACTCTCTCCGGCGGAGGTGATGCAGGAGCTCATGCGCATCTACACGCGCATGATCCTGGCGGCGGGCTTCTTCCAGGCGGATCCCCACCCCGGGAACCTGTTCGTGCAGCGCGACGGCAAGATCGTCCTGCTCGACTTTGGTCTCTCGAAGGAGCTTCCGGACGGATTCGGCCTCGGGCTCTTCGAGCTGATGTTCTCGATGATGACCCTCAACCAGTCGGCCATGGTCCGCGCGTTCGAGGAGCTGGGCTTCGAGACGAAGAACGGCGACCCGTCCACCTTCCTGTTGATCACCGATCGCATGATGAAGCGCAGCGAGACGGGGCGTTTCGAGGGCGAGTTCACCGAGGACATGACCGACGAGCTGTTCGACGCCATTCGCGAGAACCCGGTGGTCAGCGTGCCCAGCGACTTCGTGCTGGTGGGGCGCGTCTTCGCACTGCTCTCGGGGATCGGCGCCAGCCTGGGGGCGCGCGCCAACGTGCTCGAGGCGATGGGCGCTTCCACGGGCGGCGGCAGCTAGGGGCTCGGCCGGGCCTCGGGAGGTCCGGCGATCCCGTCGTCCTTGGCCAGATAGAGGGTTTGCGAGGGAAACGCGAAGCCGGTCCCGGCTCGCTCCACGGCGTCCATCATCTGCAGATAGAGCTCCTCGCGAACCTCGAGGTACTCGTTCCAGTCGGGCGTATCGACGTAGGCGTAGACCTCGATGTCGAGGGACGACGCCCCGAAGCCCACCATTCGCACGCGGCAGGGATCTTCGCAGACGCGCGGGTGGCTCCGCAGCACGCTCCGCAAGTCCTCGAGCAGGCGCCGCAGCTGGGCCGGCGTGGTTTCGTAGCGCACGCCGATCACCGTCTTGAGCCGCATCCGGTCCCGGACCGCGAGGTTCTCGATCTGAAGGTCGGAGAACGTCGCGTTGGGAACCGTGATCACCGTACGATCCAGCGTGCGCACGCGGGTGGAGCGCAGCCCGATCTCCTCCACGATTCCGAGCTGATCGCCGAAGCGGCAGATTTCGCCCACCCGGACCGGCCGGTCGGCGAGCAGGCTGATGCCCCCGAAGAGGTTTTCGAGGGTCTTCTGTGCTGCCAGCGCCACGGCCAGGCCGCCTACGCCGAGTCCGGCGATCAGCGCCGTGACGTTGAAGCCGAAGCTGTCCAGAGTGGCCACGATGGCGATCACCGCCAGGAACCCCTTCAGGAACTTCCGCCCCAGTGGAACGAACTGGTGCGCGGGCGCGCCTCGGGCCGCGTAGCGGCTCTCGACCACACCCGAGACAACGTCCACGAGCCTCATCAGGAGCCACGTCGCGGCGATGGCCGTGGTGGCCTTGAGTCCCGCATTGAGGACGCGCTGCACCGGGACCGCGAGGCCCAGGGTGTGGGTGGCCAGGGTGAAGAAGGCCACGAACCCCACCAGCCGCGCCGGGCCCAGCGTGGCCGCCAGAACCTTATCGTCGAAATCCGAGTCGGTACGGCCCACGACCGGCCGCAGGGCGAGCCTGCCCAGGGACGCGATCAGCCAGGCGCTGGCATAGGCCAGCGTGGCCAGCAGCAACAGCGCGATCCACTGCCAGAGCTGGACCTCGAGGAGCTGGCTTTCGAAGAAGGCGCGGGGCAGCACCTCGCCCATCGGGCCGTAGCCGAACTCTTCGTAGAGCTCGGGGACGGACGCTACGACCGACGACGAGATCTTCCAGATTGGGGCGCCGTCGCCCTCCCGTGGCACCCGCTGCATGAGGATGGGGATGACGCCGCTCGCCGCGCGGACCTCGCCCACCCGGTCCCGGCTCTTGGGGAGCCCGTCGTCTGCATTGCCGCCCTCCTCTTCCGAGAGCGCCTCCACGTCCACCCACAAGGTCTGATCCAGGACCACCTTCAGGTGGCGGGCCAGCTCGGGGCCGCGTTCCGCGCGCTCGACCGGCGGGATGCGGCGCAGGTCGAGGTACTGCGCGGCGCGCTCGAAGTCGCCGGCCCGCCCGGCCTTCAGGTAGCCCAGCATGCTGCTGCGCGGTGTCTGCCTCTCGAACATATCACCGGCGGCGAGCGCGCTGAGGCCGGTGAGACAGAGTGCGGCGGCCAGGGCCGTGCACGCGAGCCGGAGCTTCATTGGGATTCCCCCCCCCTCGAAACGGCGTCATTATACTCGTCGCTGCTCCCCGGGGTCGGGAGCGCGGAGGGTAGAGATGAAGGTACGAGCGGCCGTGGCGTTGGAGGCGGGCAAGCCCCTGGTGATCGAAGAGGTGGACTTGGAGGGTCCCAAGCAGGGCGAGTGCCTGG
This sequence comes from uncultured Desulfobacterales bacterium, assembly GCA_964194905.1. Classification (GTDB taxonomy): domain Bacteria; phylum Myxococcota_A; class UBA9160; order UBA9160; family JAFDET01; genus JAFDET01. Next base: position 20,932 of record CAXMOD010000045.1, read on the forward strand.
TCCGCCTGGCGGCGACGGGGGTGTGCCACACCGACGCCTACACACTCTCGGGACGTGACCCCGAGGGTCTCTTTCCGGCGGTCCTCGGCCACGAGGGCGCGGGCGTCGTTGAGGAGGTCGGTCCCGGCGTGACGTCGGTAGCACCCGGCGACCATGTGATCCCCTGCTACGTGCCGGAGTGCGGAACGTGCAAGTACTGCCGTTCGGACAAGACGAATCTCTGCATCACCTTGCGAGCCACCCAGGGCAAGGGCCTCATGCCCGACGGCACGAGCCGTCTCTCGCTGGGCGGTCGCATGGTGCACCACTACATGGGTACCTCCGCCTTCGCCGACTACACCGTGGTGCCCGAGATCGCCCTGGCCAAGGTCCGCAAGGACGCGCCCCTCGACAAGATCTGCCTGCTCGGCTGCGGCATCACCACCGGCATCGGCGCGGTGACCCACACTGCCAAGGTCGAACCCGGCGCCAGTGTGGCGGTCTTCGGCCTGGGGGGCGTGGGCCTCTCGGCGATCCAGGGCGCCGCCATGGCGAAGGCCGGGCGCGTCATCGCGGTGGACACCAACCCCGCCAAGTTCGAGCTGGCGCGTCAGCTCGGCGCCACCGATTGCCTCGACCCCAAAGAGGTCGGGGACGTGGTGGAGGCCATCGTGGACATGACCGACGGCGGCGTCGACTACAGCTTCGAGGCCATCGGCAACGTGGAGGTGATGGGCCAGGCGCTGGCGTGCACGGCTCGGGGCTGGGGGCAGTCGATCGTCGTCGGCGTGGCCGGAGCAGGCGAAGAGATCCACGCGCGGCCGTTCCTCCTCGTGACCGGGCGCAGCTGGCGCGGCACGGCCTTCGGCGGTGTGAAGAGCCGCAGCGAGGTTCCCCGCTTCGTGGACCGCTACATGGAGGGGACCCTGAAGATCGACGAGCTCGTGACGGGAACGCTCCCCCTCGAGGAGGTCAACCGGGCCTTCGAGCTGATGCACGACGGGAGGGCTATCCGGACCGTGCTCGAGCTGGCGAGAGGGTAAGTTTTTTCCCTCTCTTCCGGACCAGTCGCGAAAAATCTTGCCCTCAGAATGGACTTTGTAGGAACGGTCCTGCCTCTATTGGGAAAGTCCGTTCGTGAGACGCCCAGGACCGCCTGCCTGTTTCCATCGAAACCTTTGCAAAATCAAGTAGTTACATATATGGCCAATCTGGCACGGGCGTTGCAGTCCCAAACGGCCACATCGACAGATGGCCCTGCGGAAGCTGAGCTGAGCGGATTTGCGCGGGAATTGCCGGAGAGCTGAACGGAAGCGGATGGGGCCCGTCGATGATCGCGCGGATTGACGCGAGCCGTGCGCCACGAACGCCCCGGTCCCTTGGGCCGGGGCGTTTTACGTGGGGCCGGCGGCCGACGCTCTAGCGGCGGTCGCGTAGATCCAAGTGCCGCTCCTCCCAGTGGCCGTCGTTGCGGAAGACGAGCAGGCGCCGCGCGGTGGTGACTGTGGCGGAGTTGGCGACCGCCTGGACCCCGTCGATGCGCTCGCCGACGCCGATCGAGGTAGCGAAGAAGCCGCCGGCGAACGCCGAGATTCCGAGGGCGCGCCGCGGGGTCACCGCAACCCCGACGTTCTGGCCGACGGCCCAGTGGAGCACCTGCTCGCCCGGTCCGATGGAGACCTCTACGAGGTTCCCGCTGCGGCCATCGAGGCCGATCAGGCGGGTGCGTAGGAGCAGCAGCGCGACACGGTCAGCCATCAGCGGCGGATCGGGGACGGATTCGGTGCGCCGGTAGCGCTTGCTCTGCCAGGAACCGCTCTCGGTGGTGACGCCGAGCACGCGCCGGTCGGTGAGCACCATGCCGATGCGACCGCGCACACCCTGCCACAGCACCTTCTCGCCGATCTCGAGGGCGAGCTCGCGTTGGCCGCTTCCACTGCCCACGGCCAGGATGCGCTGAGGCAGCACGATGATCTGGAGGTCGTCCTCGAGGGGGCGCGCGTCGGGGCCTTGGGCCCCGGCCGGAGCGGCACTCGGGACCAGCGCGAGCAGTAGCAGGACGAGAGCGGCGCGCGGCAGCAGCAGACGGCGTGAGGACATGGTCGTCCCAAGGTTAGCGCGGGGGCTGCTACCGTCCGGCCCGATGTTCGGCCGCAGCAGCGTCGTGGAGTTCACGGGGCCCCCGGGCGGCGGCAAGAGCACGCTGGCCGAGCACTGCGCGCGGGAGCTGCGCGAGCGTGGACTGCGCATTCCCGAGCGCGACGAGGTCCGGGCGCTGCACCTGCGCCACGGCTGGATCGGCCGACTGGCGGGCGCCCAGATGAGCGAGCGCGACGTAGCCGGACAGCGCCTCGAGTACTTCAAGGAAGTAGAGACCCCGCTGCTGTTGCGGCGGTTCCGTCTCTTCCATCCGCGCGCCTGGCGCCGCTGGAGGGAGGCAGTGGCCGACGTGCGCGAGCGGGACGCCGCCAGCGCCGAGATGTTGGAGCGCTGGGTCGAGCGCAGCGTGCTCACGTGGCTTCTGCTGCGCGCGCAGCGTCGGCGCATGGACTTGTTCCTCTGGGAGGAAGGCATCGCCCACCGCGCCGTGAACCTGTTCGCGCACCCGGACGCGCCGCTGGACGAAGCGCGCCTGGTCGCCTTCCTGCGCGCCTGGCCCTTTCCCGACGCACTGGTGCACGTCGATGCCGACGTGGACGCGTGCGTGGAGCGCATGGCCCGGCGCGGGCTTCCAGAACGGCTGGCGGCTTGCGGGCCGGATCAGGCACGCGGTTTCGTCGAGCGGGGCGCGCAGGTCGCCCGTGCCATCGTCGACGAGGCGCGTCGTCGACGGTTGCCGGTCTTCGAGCTGAGCAATCGGGCGGCCTCGTCCGAGGCGTTCCTCGCTTTGGAGCCCTGCGTTGCGCTGCCCGGCGCCCTGGCGGACGCGCTCAGAGCTCGTCCCAGATCCGTCGCTTGAGGTCGAGGAGAACGGCTTCGTAAGGGCGGTCGGCGTCGAGCACCGAGTAGAGCGGCGAGTCCTCGAGGGCGTTCACCGCCTGCGCCTTGTGCGCGTGGACGGCCGGGTTCACGCTGGGGTCCCGCTGCTTCAGTACGGCGAGCGGTGTGCGCAATACGAAGGCACGGTCGGGCGGTTCGATCTTGGCGTAGAGCGCGCGCTCGCGGACAGCGAGGCCGTGACCCATGAGGCGCGGGCCGTCCATCGGCTGGGGCGGCAGCCACAGGTCCGGAAGCGGATAGCGATCCGCGATCACCACGGCGCCTCCGGCCACGGCGCGCTGCGCCCGCCGCCACGTGCGTCGCCTGTAGTGTGCGCTGTAGAGCCAACGCTCGGAGTCGAGCCACGCCCAGCCGAGGAGGCGCTCGGCTCGCCGGAGCGCACGGTACCCGAGCGCCGATTTGGGAATCCCGAAGTAGGCGTCTTCCACTCGCAGCTTCCAGCCGAGCCAGGTGCGCAGATCGGCGGCCAGCGTGGATTTGCCCGACCCGTCGGCGCCCACCAGCGCCAGCAGCCGGCCGCGTTCGGGTAGGCGGCGCCCCCGGCTTCCCGCGAAGCGCCTCACGTGCGGCGACGCCAGGAAGCGCGCGCGCAGCGCCCGCGCGGCGGCGCGCCAGGCGGGGTCGCGGCGATGGGGACGCAGGGCGCGCAGCACCTGCGCGCGGAAGGCGCGCAGCTCGGCCGGCATGAGGGAACGGTCGCGCGCCCGCTCGACGAAACGCAGCACCGCGTCGGAGTCGAGGGCGAGGCCCGTCTTGGCCACCGCCTCGCCGAAGCGTTCGGCGCCCACGTCCGGAACGAGGAAGGCCATCTCGCGCACCAGCGCGCTCTGGAGGGTCTTGGTGGCGTCCTTGCGCCAGCGGCGCAGCAGCCGCAGGCGCGACACCTTGAGCGGCGTGCGCAGCGCGAGCAGGAGCAGCTCCAGCTCCGCGCTCGGCGCGCGCACGCCGTGCAGCGTGCGGTTTCCGTCGAGGACCAGCGCTTCGATGGGAACCCGGTGGTTCTTGACTCCGGACGTGCCGAGCACCAGCTGCTCGTGCACGTGCAGGTGCACCAGTCCGCCGCCGACCCGGTCGAAGCCCAGCCGGTCGGACATGCCGGGAAAACGCTTCTCCGCGGGCGCCAGGCAGGGCTTGAAGTCGAGCTCGGCCAGCACCGCCTCGAAGCGCTCGCGGTCGGCCGGGTCCACCAGGAGGTCGAGGTCGGTGCGTCCCGCAAGAGCCGCCTCTACGTGCTCGTTGCTCTTCCAGTGGCAGTAACGGACGCCTTCGTGGGCCAGGCGGCCGAAGAGCTCAGTGCAGACCGCGAGCGGCGGCTCCGCGAGGCCTCCCGCGGCTCGGATTTGCTCGCGCCGCGCGGCGGCCAGCGGTCCCAGGTAAGGCTGGTCGGAAACCAGCTTCTCGAGCGCCCGCAGCTTCCCCAGCGTGCGCTCCGCAGCATGCACGCGTGACACGTTGGCGCCGTGGACACGCCGCTCTGCAAGGACCTGGGCCACGTGGCCGACCGGGTGCTCCGAGGCGAAGCGTACCCAGAATTCCCAGTCCTCCCCGCCGAAGAGCGACACGTCGAAGCCGCCGACCTGTTCGAATGCCTCCCGGCGCACCAGCGCGGACCCCAGTCGGACCGAGTTCTTGGCGAAGAGCGCCGCGGCGAGCTCCGGGCCTGCGCCCCAGGGCACGCGCGCGCGCTGGGTGTTTTCGCGCTCGGCAGCACCGGGCACGGGCCGCCCGTCGGAGTCGATGATCGCCACGTCGCAGTGCAGGGCGGCGATTTCCGGCTCGGCTGCTGCGCGCGCGAGCTGCCGCTCGAGCTTCTGGGGGAGCCAGCGGTCGTCCTGGTCGAGGAACGCGATCCACCCGGCGTCGCCGCGCGAGACGGCCTCCATGCGCGCGCCCGCTGCGCGCCGGCCCTCGTCGAGCCGGATGACTCGGATGCGCTCGGGATGCGCCGTCGCGAGGCGCTCGGCGATGGCACCGCTCGCGTCGGGGGAGGCGTCGTCCACGAGCCACAGGCGCCAGTCCTCGAAGGTCTGCGCCAGCACGCTCTCTACGGCTTCTTCCAACCAACGCTCGCCCTCGTGAATCGGGAGGACGACGTCGACCCGGGGAGAGGACGGGGTCACAGCGCGTCGCCGTATGCCAGGCGCTGCATCAGCGGGTGTGTGCTGCGGGCGCTTCGCATCGCCATCCATTCGGGATCGTTGCGCGCACCGAAGCCGCGCTTCGCATCCACCTGCTCGACCAGCGGCGCGAGCCGCTCCCCGTTCGGGTCGAAGCCCACGAACTCGAGCAACTCGCTCACGGACTCCTCCGGCTGCGCCACCAGTCGCTCGTAGCGGACGTCGCGCACCTGCGCCGGGTCGAGGTTCTCGGTGGCGCGCAGGCTCATCTCGACGTACTCGGTCCAGAGTTCGAACGCCAGATCGGGCTGGAGACAGCGCGACGAGCGGATCGGGTTGTGCAGCCGGCCCGCCCGCTTGCGCTCCCGCGTCACCAGGCTTGCGGCCACGTCCACGCCGTCGCGGTACACGTTCACCACGCGGGCACGCGGGAACACCTGGAGCCAGAGCGGGAGCGTGCAGGTGTTGCGGGGGTCCTTCCAGCCCCAGGGGCCCTCGCGGGCCGAGAGGTCAGCGCGTCCGAAGCGCCGTCCCGCAAAGGCCCGCGCCGCCTTGGAGGCACACGCCCCGGCCAGGTGGCTCACCAGGTTGCTGCGCAGCGCTTCGTCGTCCAGGGCGGGCCCGATGGCGAGGGGCCAGTCCCAGTCCGCGTGCGCCGCACGGAACACCTCCTTGTTGAGTTCACGGAAGAAGTCCGACTCCGCGTGGGAGTTGCAGTCGGCGCCCATGTACAAGCCCGCCTGGGAGAGCAGGCTCGCCACCAGTGAGGTGCCGGAGCGGTGCATCCCGATCACGATGAGCGGGTAGGTTCGGGTGCTCACCGGGATACCATAGCGTTCCGCGGAAGCCCCCCGTGCCGCGCCCGCGATCAGGAGCGCAGGCGCGCCAAGCCGCGACGGGTGCCGGTGCTCACCAGGAGAGCCAGGGCCACCATACCCACCGGCACGATCGGCCACGTGAAGCGGGGTATCCCCTGGGTCACGAATGCGTGGAGCGCGAAGCTCGCGACGGGCAGGGCCAGGAACCACGCTCCGTCGGGCGGTCCGCGCCACAGTCGCCACAGGAAGAGCGCCAGAATCGCCGGCACGCTCAGGTTGATCGCAACGTACATACCCCACCAGAGAGGCGGCCAGGAGAAGACGGGCCAGGCCACGAAGCTGGAGCGCATCGCGAAGGGCCCGGTCAGCACGACGTGGCGCGTGGCGTGGTCCAGGATGATCCCGCGCGCCGCGCGGCTCAGCTCAGCTGTCGTCGGGTTCGCGACGCCGGTGCGCGCTGCCACGGCGCCGCCGTTGTGCTTGGCGCGCTCGTAGTATCCGTCGGGGTTGTTCTGGTCGAGGAGCGCCCAGTCCTCGGGGTCGAAGCGCGCTTCGAGCAGACGACGCGCGATGGGGTTGCGCTCGCCGGGAAAGTAGAGCCAGGCGGCGGCGACTTCGCGCCACGGCATGGTGTCGTGCTCGGCTCGGATGGCGAGGACCTCGCGATCCTCGGAGAGGATGAAGCCGGCCCCGTGCAGCGCGTTGCGGGCGATCCAGACCCCGGCCAGGGTGTACGCGATTGCGGTGGCCAGCAGCACGTGGCGTCCGACGCGATCGCCGGGGCGCCGCCAGGCGAGGGCCGCGCCGATCAGGAGAACGGGCGCCACATAGAAGAAGGCGGCCTTGGTGAGGATGAGGAACCCGAGCGCCCCCCCCGCCAACCACGCCCAAGGTCTGGGACGGGTGCGCGTGGCGAGCCCGTGGAGGCCGAGGCAGGCCAGCACCACCAGGAGCGCCGCCAGCGGCTCCGCCCGCAACCGGTCGAGCAGCCGCCACCATGAGCCGCTCATGGCGACCAGGACCGCGGCGCCGAGGGCGGGCCACGGACGGCGCAGCACCATGCAGCCCAGCGCGAAGGTCGCCGCGCAGAGCAGGCCGAAGTAGACGGCGTTCATGCGCTTCAGCCGCATCAGCACGTCCTGGCAGCGAGGTTCGGCGTGCACGAGGCAGACCTGATCCACGCTCTCGCGCTCGGCGGACAGGGCCAGCGCGCCGGCCAACGTCATCGCGTAGAAGGGCTCGCGTCGCCAGCTTGGCTCAGGGTCGGGCGCGTCGCTGCGGCTGCTGGAGACTACGCCGTGCTTCCACAGGTTGTATCCCATCACGAGGTTGTGCAGGCTGCCG
>CAXMOD010000046.1:0-13938 GCA_964194905.1 uncultured Desulfobacterales bacterium
TGTGGCTCGATCAGGGGCACGTGATTCGGATGGGCAAGACGGATGCGGTGCTGGACGAGTACGAAGAGGCGATGGGCGTGGGCACCTCCCACGCCCAAGCGGTGCCCGACGGGATGATGGACCTCGAGTGAGGGCGGGGGCGCTCGACCCCGCGATCCCGATCGTGCTGCTGGCGAGCGCTCCCTGGGAGACGCTCGCGCCGGTGAACGTCCACCAGATCGCGCGGCGCCTGGGGGCGCGCGGCCGGCAGGTGCTGTTCGTGGAGTCCACCGGCCTGCGCTCGCCCTCCCTGGGCTCGGGACACGACCGAAGCCGGGTGGTGGCGCGGCTTCGCAGCGCATTTTCCGGCCCGCGCCCGGTCGCGCCGGGGGTTCACGCCCTCGCCCCGCTGGCCGCACCCGCCGGCTGGATCGGGGTTGCCCGCCTCGCGTCCGACGCCGCGCTGGCCGCGTCGGTGCGGCGCGCCCTGCGCACCCTGGGTCTTCGCCAGCCGCCCCTGGTCTGGGCGTTTCTGCCCACCTGGCTGGGAGTGGCGTCGCGTTTGAAGGGCCGCCGTCTCGTCTACCACTGCGTCGATCGCTACGGCGCAAACCCCGGCGTCGATCGCGCGCGCATCGAGGCGGCGGAGGACGCCATGCTGCGCGCCGCCGACCGTGTGTTGGTGACGAGCCCTGTGCTGCTGGAGCACGTGCGCGAGCGCCGGCCCGACGCGGTCTGTGTTCCCAACGTGGCCGACGTGGCGCTGTTCTCGCGCGCGGCGCGCGAGCTGCTCCCCGAGCCGCCGCCACTAGCCGGGCTGACCCGGCCGCGCGTGATCTACACGGGAAACCTGGCGCGCTACCGCATCGACTTCGAGCTGTTGGGGCGGCTGGCCGACGCGCTTCCGCAGGTTTCGTTCGTGCTGGTGGGGGCCGTGGGGCTCGGGGATCCGGGTGGCGCCGCCGAGGCTTTCGCGGCACTGACAGCGCGGGCCAACGTGCACGCATTTCCCGCCGTGGAGCAGGCGGAGCTTCCGGACTGGCTGCGCCATGTGGACGCGGCCCTGATTCCCTTCCTCGACAACGAGCACACCCGGGCCAGCCTGCCGCTCAAGCTGTGGGAGTACGTGGCCGCCGGCTTGCCCGTGGTGGCGAGTGAGCTGCCCCACTTCACCAGCCTGGCGGCCGAGGGTACGCTGCGCACGGCGTCCGGGGTCGAGGGCTTCGTCGCCGCGCTGCGCGATTCGCTGGCCGAGCCGGCGGATCGCAGAGAGGAACGCGCGCAGTCCGCGACGGGCCACGACTGGGAGGCGCGGATCGACGAGTTGCTGCTGCAGGTGGGCGACGCTGGCGGTGAAGGGCGCGTGCGGTAGGGTCCGAGGCCATGCGGGCGGGGGGAGATCGACTCAGCGTTCTTCAGTGCAAGTTCTCGGCATACCTGTCGTGGAGCCAGCCGTTCATCCATGAGCTGGTGACCGAGCTCGGACGTGCGGTGGACAACGTGGTGGTCTGCAACCGTGCCGAGAACCTCGACCGGTTCCCCGTCGAGCGCATCGTCCGCTTCCCCGTGCGCTACACGACGGAGCCGCGTCTCGCGCTGCTGGCGGCGGCGCACCTGCGGCGCACGTCTCGCCCGGACTTGATCCACGCCCACTTCGGGTGGTCCGGGCTGAGGATGCTGCTCATGAAGCAGTACCTGCGCATTCCGATGGTGGTGACCTTCGGGGGGCGCGATCTCACGGTACAGGCCGCGATCCCCGGGTTTGATCGGCTCTACGAGGTGCTCTTCCAGGCGGCTGAGCGGCTGGTCTGCGTGAGCGCCGACCTGCGCGACGCCGCGCTGGAGCTCGGCGCCGACCCGGAGCGCGTGGAGGTGATCCGCCGCGGAACCGACCTGGGGCGCTTCGCGCACGTCGATCGCAGCAATCGCGAGGGCGGTGTGGTGAAGGCGCTCATGGTGGGGCGCCTCATCGAGAAGAAGGGCCATCGCTACGCGTTCCAGGCGCTGGCCGACGCCGTGCGCGACGGCCACGACGTGCAGCTCACGGTGGTCGGCGAGGGCGAGGAATTCCATCGTCTGCGCCGCCTGGCTCGCGAGCTGGGCCTGCGGGAGCGCATCCGCTTCGCGGGCACGACCGACCACGAGGGCGTGCGCGCCCACATGGAAGAGGCCGACCTCCTCCTTCACGGCTCGATCACCGCGAGCGACGGCGACAGAGAGGGCATCCCCAATGTGGTGGTGGAGGCGGCGGCGATGGGACTACCCGCCGTGGCCACGCAGCACGGCGGGATCGTGGAGGTGGTGCGGGACGGCGAAACCGGCTTCCTGGTGCCCGAGCGCGACGCCGACGCGCTGAGTGCGGCCCTGCGCAGCCTGCTCGATAGGGAGCGCCGCCTCTCCATGGGCGAGGCTGCGGCAGCTTTCGCGCGTGCCGAGCTCGACGCCGCCCGCCAGGTCGAGCGCTACGTGGCGATGTACGAAAAGCTGGCGGCCGCGGAGCCTTCTCCGGCTCACTTCATCCCCGAGGATTTCGGCGAGCTGATGGATCGCACCCTGGCGGTGCGCAGCGAGCTCTCCATCGCCGAGCTCTCCGAGCGGCTGGTGAAGGGACGCAGCTTCGCTGCGGACTTCGCCAGCGCGGATGCCCAGCCCGGGAGGTTGGAGCGCCTCTACGGGTTGAAGCAGCACGTGCCCCAGGCCATCAAGTTCCCCGCGAAGATGGCGCTCGGCCGCGTCTTGCTGGCGGCCCTCGCGCTGCGCAAGCGCCTCTCCGGGGCGGGCCGCAGTGAGGACCCGGACGAGATCGATCGCCGCGTCGCCGCCTACTTCAGCGAGGGCGGCGCTCTCGACGTGGAGGACGAGGACTGGGGCGTGGTGGAGGATCTGCTCCACTGGCACCCGACGAAGCGCTAGCTGGGGGGTCCAGCGTTGGCGGGCTCGAGGGCGATCTCGAGGACCTCGTCGATGGTGTCCACCAGGCGCACGTCGATGGCCTCGAGCACCTCCTCGGGGACGTCCACCAGGTCCTTCTTGTTGCGCCGCGGCAGCACCACCGTGTGGATGCCCGCACGGGTGGCGGCCAGCACCTTGTCCTTCACGCCGCCGATGGGCAGCACGCGGCCGCGCAACGAGATCTCGCCGGTCATGGCCACTTCGCCGCGCGCACGGCGGCCGGAGAGGGCGGAGACCAGGGCCGTGACCAGCGCGACGCCTGCAGACGGACCGTCCTTGGGGACCGCTCCCGCGGGAACGTGAAGGTGGATCTCTCCGTTGCGCAGCGCCTTCGCGTCGCCGACCAGGTCGTTGGCGTTGGCACGCACCCAGGAGAGCGCGGTCTCTGCTGACTCCTTCATCACGTCGCCGAGCTGCCCCGTCAGGCGTAGCCGCACCCCTTCGCCGCCGGCCAGCGGGGTGGCCTCGATGAACAGGATGTCGCCGCCGTGGGCGGTCGCTGCGAGGCCGACCACGACGCCGGGCATTTCGGTGCGTTCGGCGGTCTCGGGCAGGTGGGGCGGCGGACCGAGCGCTTCGCGCACGAAGTCCGCGTCGATCGTCACCGGCTCCTCCACTCCGCGCGCACGCTGTTCGGCGATGCGCCGGGCGACCTTGCGCATGAGGCTCGCGACGTAGCGATCCAGGTTGCGGACGCCGGCCTCACGGGTGTACTCGTGGACTACGACCTCCAGCGCCTCGTCGTCGAGGGAACCCTGTTCTGCCTCCAGGCCGTGGGCCTCGCGCTGCTTGGGCACCAGGTAGCGCTGGGCGATGGCGCGCTTGTCGGCGTCGCTGTAGCCGGGCAGCTCGATCAACTCCATGCGGTCGAGCAGCGCCGGCGGAATGGTTGCGAGGGAGTTGGCGGTCGCCACGAACAGCACGCGGGAGAGGTCGAAGGGAACCTCGATGTAGTGATCGCTGAACGTGTGGTTCTGCTCCGGGTCGAGCACCTCCAGCAGAGCCGACGAGGGGTCTCCCCGGAAGTCGGCGCCGAGCTTGTCTACTTCGTCCAACAGGAAGACCGGATTGCGCGAGCCGGCGCGGCGCAGACTCTGGAGGACGCGGCCCGGAAGCGCGCCCACGTAGGTGCGCCTGTGGCCGCGGATCTCGGCCTCGTCCCGAATGCCGCCCAGGGAGGCCCGCGTGAACTTGCGGCCCATCGCGCGGGCGATGGAGCGGCCGAGCGACGTCTTGCCGACTCCGGGCGGCCCGACGAAGCACAGGATGGGGGCCTTGGCGTCCGGTGCGAGTTTGCGCACGGCCAGGTACTCGAGGATGCGCTCCTTCACCTTGTCGAGGTCGTGGTGATCCTCGTCGAGCACCTCGCGCGCGCGTCCGAGGTCGACGTGGTCCTCGGTCTCGGCAGACCAGGGCAACTCCACCATCCACTCGAGATAGGTGCGGATGAGGTGGCGCTCGGGAGCGTGCTGGGGAAGGGCCGCCAGCCGCGCGAGCTCGCGCTCGGCCTGCAAGGCCGCCTCGTCCGGCAGGCCCGCCGCATCGAGCTTCTCGCGCAGCTCGTCGGTTTCGCGCAGGCTGGCATCCGCTTCGCCGAGTTCCTCCAGGATGTCGCGCATGCGGCGGCGCAGCACGCGCTCCCGGCGACGCGGGTCGATCTCCTCGCCTTCGGTCTGTCGGCGCAGCGCCTGCTGTGTGCGGGCGATGGTGAGTTCGCGCTCGAGGTGCCCGGCCATGCGCTGGAGGCGCCGGGTGGCATCGATCTCGGCCAGCAGTCCGATGCGCTCCTCCAGCGGGAGGGGCAGGGTGGAGGCGACGAGGTCCGCCAGCAGCCCGGGGTCGGCCAAGCCGGACACGAAGGCCTTCCATTCGCCGGGAAGGTCGTCGCGGGCGTCGATCAGCGAGTGCGCCAGGGAGACGAGGCGCGCGTGGGCGACGCCCACCTCCGGTCCCATCGGGGGATCCTGAATGGGAGCGACGCGCACGCGCATGCTGGGCTGCAGGGCCGTGACCTCGGCGATGTGGGTCCGCGCTACGCCCACCACGATGGCGTGTCGCTCCGGGCCTCGGGACTCCACCACGCGCGCGAGCCGCGCAATGGTGGCGACGGGGTAGAGGTCGGAGAGCGCAGGCTCCTCCGTGGTCGCGTCCAGCTGGGTTCCGATCACCAGGAAGCCGCCGCTGCCCGCATCCTCCAACGCGGCCAGCGAGCCGGGACGCCCCACGATGAGCGGCGCGGTCACGCCGGGGAAGACCACGACGTTGCGCACGGGGAGGACCGGCAGTACCTCCGGCACCTCCACGGTCTCCCCCGCAACTTGGAGGGTGTGGCTCTTGGCTCCGCTCTCGGGATTCGACACGAAGCCCGAAGCTAGGCACGGGGCGGCCTGAGTCAAATCCTTGGCTCCCCCTGGGGCTCCGAAGGCGCGGCCGGTCGTCCCGATCTACCCTCCCGGCCCATGCGCGTCGTGCCCACAGCCCTGTGTGTGGTCCTGGGAGTCGTCCTCGGCTGCGGGGAGGCGGGGAGTCCCGCCTCGTCGGCGCCTCCGCAGGCACCCGAGGCGGCCCGACCGGCGCCGCCCGAGGCGACGCCCCCGCCCGCGCCCCCGAAGCCGGCTCTGGCCGACGGCTCGGCCGTCTTCCAGGTGCGCTGCTCGACCTGTCACGGCGAGTCTGGCGACGGCCACGGCCCCGCCAGCGCGGGGCTGGAGCCGCAGCCCCGTGACTTCCGCGATCCCGCCTGGCAGGACTCCGTCAGCGACGCCCACATCGAATCCGTGATCGCGCAGGGCGGCCCGGCGGTCGGGCTCTCCGCCCTGATGCCGCCGCACCCGGACCTGGCGGCGCAGCCGGGCCAGCTGGCAGCCCTGCGCTCCTACGTTCGCAGCCTGCGGCGCTGAGCCGGTAGCTCACGCGTTCAGTCCGAAAGGCGGTCGAAGGCGGCACCCAACGCGCCGCCTCCGGCGTCGCCGCGCAGCGCAGCGCTGTCCTTGGCGAGCACGCACACGCGGTAGCCCGCGCCCTCGAAGCGCTCTCGACAGGAGGAGGCGTCCTCGTCGGAGAGGTGTTGGTGCTCCCACACCACGAGGCGCGGCGGCGTGTGCGCGAGGTCGAGGGTCCGCAGCACCTCGTGGTCGTAGCCCTCGGCGTCGCAGAAGAGCAGATCGAGACGGTCCACCTCGTGCTTGCGGCAGAGGGCGTCCAACGGCAGGCAGCGCACGGGCTTCGACGTCACGCGCTCTTCGAAGTCTGCGATGTAGTGCGCGTGACGCTCCAGGTTGTCGCGCTGGAAAGAGCCCAGGGTCTTGTAGATCTCGGGCCGTCGGTCGCCCTCGCCCGCCTCGAGGTAGTGGAAGACGCGCTCGCCCTCTTCCGGGGCGATGGCAGCGTGCTCGAGGGCGATGCCGGGGAGATCGCCGCAGTTGGCGCGGATGCGTTCGGCCAGGTAGGGCACGGGTTCCACCAGGATTCCGCGCCAGCGCGCGACGCGCATGAAGTAGCCGAGCGGGTCGCCGATGGCGCCCTCGCAGGCACCGACCTGCACGAAGAACGTGTGGGGGCAGTCGCGCTGCAGCGCATGCAGCAGCCGCTCCGTATCGTCGAAGTAGACGCCGAGCGGATAACGCAGTCGGGCCAGCGGGTGGGCGAGGGCCGAGTCGCGCAGCAGCGTGCTGCGCTTCAGTCTCTTGTCGAAGCGACGCCGCGCGCGGCGGGCGCGACGAGCCAGGCGTCGCGCCGGCGCGCGGACGCGACCCCACACGCGCTGGGCCAGGGAGCGATGCACGGCGAGAAGCTACCGACTCTGGGAAGGAAGTGGTGCCCGGGACTGGAGTCGAACCAGCACGTCCTTGCGAACACTAGAACCTGAATCTAGCGCGTCTACCAATTCCGCCACCCGGGCACGGGGCGTGAGGCTAGGGCGCGGTTCCCAGGGCGTCAACGCAGGCGACCGCGCGCAAGCGCTCGCAAGCGCTTGCGCAGGCCGCGCATCCGGCGCCGCGCGCGCTTGCGGCTTCGCGCCAGGCGCAGGCGTGCCATCAGCAGCCGCCCCCGCAGTCCCGCCCAGGCGGTGCGGGCGCGGTAGGTGTGGAAGAGATCCCCGCGCGGCACCGGGCCGAGCCCGTTCCACGGCTTGCGCGGCCCGGCCCAATGCACGATCCACGGATCTTCCCGCACACGCTCGAACGTTGCGGCGTCCATGTGGGTCTCCCGCCACGAATGGCGTTCGTTCATCACGGCGAGGGCGTTCCAGCGTGGATCGACCGGGCGCCAACGGTCCGCCAGCACCACGTTGAGCGGGTACTGGTCCCCGCCGATGAGATGATCCTCGGGGGCGCTGCGCAGGCAGGCGAGAAGTTGGTCGGTGATCTTCTCGCGGCGCCAGGCGGGAAGGTCCAGGACGAGCAGGCCGCTGTTCAGGTAGGGAAGCGTCGGCGACAGCCCACGTGCGTCGAGGTCGAGCACGGGCTGAGGCGTGAAGCCGGTAGCGGGTATCTCCCAACCCGCCGGCATGGCGCGGCGCGAGTCGAAGAACGGGCTGCTGGGGTCCTGGGCGGCGAGGGCCAGGGCGCCCTGGAAGGGCTGCTCCCAGAGCGCGCCGAGATCGCGCTGGACGACGAGGTCGACGTCCAGGTAGATGACCCGCTCGAGTGTCTCGGGCAGGAGGCGCGGGAGGAGCAGACGGTAGTACGCCACCCGGCTCAGCCAGCGCCAGGTGGGGATGCCCTCGAAGAGCGCCGGGTCGGGTCGAACCCAGGCGACCTCTACCCGCTCGCCAGGCCACGAGCGTTCCAGTCGTCGACGGTTCGCCGGGGTTATTCCGCCGTCCAGGACCACGATGCCCAGACGCCGGGTGGGATCGAGATGATCGATCGCGGAGCGGACGGAGACGCCGAGCGGCATCGTGTAGGCGTCGTCGGCGGCACTCGCCAGGACGGGATCGCCGGGCCCGAGCTTCGCGAGCGGATCCAGATCGCTCATCGCGCCGCGGAGCGTAGCTCGGGAGCCGGCCGCTTCAGCGACGCGCTCGAAGGCGGCGGGCCCAGTCGCGCAGGCGCTTCCGGAGCCCCGGCTTCGCCCGCGGCGCCTCGCGGTCCGCCTCTCTCCCCTGGAGGCGCTCGATCTTCGCCACCGCCGCCTCGACGATGAAGCGATGCCGCGTCAGCTGCGCGCCGATCTCTGTCGCGGCATCCAGCAGGGTCACCACGTCGCGGTCGGCGAGACTGTCGGGCGTCGGCGCTCCTGCGCACAGCCTCCTGTACAGGTCTCGCTGCGTGGACGAGATCGCGCTCTCGTCGAGCGTCCCGACCGCGCGCCTTCCGATCTGCCGCAACGCGGCGTCGCGATCGCCGGTCACGCCGCCGATCGTGCGCTCGCAGAACTCGGCGAGCTGCTCCACCGCACTCTCACCGCGCTCGAGCAGGTCCTCGTAGCGGATCACCAGACGCGGAGTGTCGTCCAGCGCGGCGAGCAGCGAGCGCACGTAGGCTTCCCAGAGGACGAGCCCGGTCCGGCGGTTCATCCGGTCCCGCGCACCCAGGGAGTCGGCCACGGCGACCGGATTCCGCGCCACCAGGACGAAGCCCCGAACCGGGAGCACCGGTCGCCAGAGGGGCAGGGTGATGCAGAGCCGGGGATCCTTCCAGACGAACGGCCCTTGGGAGTCCCATCGCTTGGCGTACTCGCTCATGCGGTCCACGAGGGCCGTAGGCAACGCGTGAGTCGAAGCGGGTCGCCGCGCCAGTTGCGGGTCGCGCTGAGCTCCGCCCCAGCTGGCGAGGAGCGCGTCGTTGATCTCGATGAGCTCGGAGGGCTCCCAGTAGCCGGAGGGATTCCCCGCGTCCGCCGGATGCAATTCCGACGGCTCCCCTACGCTGAGACCGAGGTGGGCGAGCGCGCTCGTCACCGCAGAGGTCCCGCTGCGGTGCATTCCCAGGACCAACAGGCAGCCCATGCCTGCCGGGTTCGGAGCTTCGTCCGTCGGCACCGCCCGAGGATTGCAGACTGGTCCGCGCTCGCCAATTTGTGCACGAAGGCCCGGGCGGACGTCTGCTAGAGTGACCAGCCGTGCCTGATGCGCCGCCGGAGAGAGTGGTCGCGGTGGTCAGCAGCGGGGCGGCGCGCGCGCTTGGACGGGCGGTCGCCAACGCACTGCGGGCCGCCGGCGCCACCCCTATCGTGAGCGACGCGCGCGGGCCTGAGGCCGCCGGCGCGTGGGCTCGAGAGGTTGCGCAGGAGCACGCGACCGTAGGGCGCCTGGTGCTGCTCGACGTGGACGCGGATGCCAACGCGGCTGTGGTCGCGGCCCTGCTCCCCTCGCTGCTCGCTGGGGGCAGCCCCTCGTATGGGGGAGCGGCGCGGATCGTCGTGGCCGGACGACGCACTCGTTTCGGGCGCACCCGGACGGCCAACCTTCAGCTGGTGCGCGCGCTCCACGGGCTCCTCAAGGATGCGAGCTACTCCCGGCGGGTGCAGGTGGTGGGTGCTCTGGGCGAGGAGGCGATTCTGTGCGCCGCCACGGCACAGCGTGTGCGCGGTGGGCAGTGTCTGGCGCCGGCGGGGCCGGCGGGACGCTTCGGCGCCCCGGAGCCTTGCGACCTGCCCTCGTCCGTGGGCGACACGAAGCGTTGCCTGCGCCGATTGGAAGCGGCTTGCCGGGCGACCGGTGCGAGCTTCGCGATCCTGCGCGACGAGGCGGTTCGTCTGGAAGACAAGCGCCGGGAGATCGCTACGGGCGCCCGGCGCATCAGCGCGCTGGTGCGTGCGCGCAATGAGGAGGAGTTCCTCTACCCGGCCGTGAAGTCGATCGTCCATCTGGTGGACGAGGTGCTGATCGTCGACAACGGCAGCGAGGACGCCACTCCCCAGGTCGCACGGCGCCTCGCCGACGAGCATCCGGGCGTGGTGCGCGTGATCGAGTACCCGCATCGCATCGCTCGGCAGGGCAGCGAGCAGCGCGACGCCATCGAGGGGCGCGGGGATCTCCGTCCCATGCACGACTACCTGAACTGGATGCTCGACGAGTGCGCTCACCCGTTCGTACTGAAATGGGATGCCGACATGGTGGCGCTGCCCGCGCTGGAGCGAGAGCTGACCCGCTGGCGTGAGTCGGAGAAGATCGTCCTCGCGATCTACGGGTCCAACGTGCATCCTGAGCGTCGGCACCTTGCCGCCGCCCGAGTGACCGATGCGGCCGAGCTCGAGGCAAAGCTCGAGGTCCCCGGCCTGCCCGAGTGGGCGACGCGCTTGACCTACGATTCGGTCGAGCCGCGCCTCTTCCCGGACTGGGAGGCGCGCTTCGACGGGAGCTGGGGCTGGGTCGAGGCCCACGTGAGCCCCTTCTTTTTCGGCACCCAGCGCCGCCGCACGCGCCTTCAGCCCGATGAGTCGTGCTTCCTGCACATGAAGTTCTGCAAGGCGGATCCGTACGGCTACTACACCGCCGACCTCGCCAAGGTGATCCGCGAAAACCTGATCACCGGCCCGCCACTCTCCGAAGAGGAAGCCGCCACCCTCGCCCACTGGCAACTGGCGCCGTAGCGTGACTCGCCGGGGGATTCACTCCGAGGACGTGCTCACCGCCCTCGGGTCGCGGGGCCGACGCGCGCTCTCACCCAAGGCGCTGCTGAGCGAACTCGGGGGCGGGCGCCACCAGCTCAAGGAGCTGCGCCGTGTGCTGCGCGGCCTGATGGCCGACGGCCGCGTGGAGCGCTTCCAGGGGCGCTATCGGGTCGCCCGCGACGACGGCCTCCAGGAGGGCACGTTCCAGCGTGCGCGAGGTGGCGCCCAGGTGGTGCTCGGCAACGGCGACGTGCTCGACGTTCCCGACGACGAGGCCGTGGGCGGCGCCGAGGATGGGAACACCGTGCTGGTTCACGTGCGCGGGGCGGAGTCGCGCGGCGCCTGGGTGATCCATGTGCTCTCACCCACCCGTAGCGAGTGGGTGGGCATCCTCGATCGCGAGCCGACCGGCGGCAGCGTGACGCCGTACCGCGACGACGCGTCCTGGGGCATTCGCGTCGCCCGGGGCGATCTGGGCGGGGCGCGCGATGGCGACGTGGTGGTGGTCGACCTCCAGACCCGGCGCCGCGGGGCGGCCCGCGGCCGCGTCGTGGAGGTGCTGGGGCCGCCCGGGACGCCGGAGGCGGACTTCCGCGCCGTCGTCTGGCACCGGCGCCTGCCGACGGAGTTCCCGGAGGCAGCATTGAGCGAGGCTGAGGCCTGCCCCGACGCGCTCGACTCGCGCGAAGCGCGCCGCCGCATGGATCTGCGCGACAAGCCGTTCGTGACGATCGATCCACAGACGGCGCGCGACCACGATGATGCGGTCTGTGTCGAGGTGCCCGCGGGAAGGTCGGACCCGGCCGCCTTGTGGGTGGCGATCGCCGACGTGGCGCACTACGTGGCGGAGGGTTCGGCGCTCGATGCCGAGGCCCTGCGTCGCGGGAACAGCGTCTACTTTCCCGACCGCGCCATCCCCATGCTGCCAGAGCGGCTGTCCGGCGGGCTGTGCTCGCTGCGACCGGATGAGGACCGCTTCGCCATGGTCGTCGAGCTGCGCGTGGACGCGCAGGGCGAGGTCACGCGCACACGCTTCCACCGCGCCGTGATCCGCAGCCGCGCGCGCCTGGCGTACGAAGACGCCGCCGCCGCCATCGAAGGCGAGGCGCCTGACGGGATGCCGCCCGAGGCGGTGGAGCAGGTACGGGCCCTCGCCGACGTGACTCGACGCCTGCGTCGGCGGCGTTTCGCCGCGGGTTGTATCGACTTCGAGCTGCCGTCCGGGCGCGTGGTGTTGGACGCCGCCGGGCTGCCGGTCGACGTGGTGATCGAGGAACGCAACGAAGCGCATCGGGCGATCGAGGACGCCATGCTCGCGGCCAATCGCGCCGTCTCCCGCGCGCTCGGCGGAGCCCGCGTCCCTGCGCTCTACCGTGTGCACGAGCCTCCCGCGCCGGGCGATCTCGAGACTCTCTGCGAGACCCTCGAGTCCTTCGGCCTGCTGGAAAAGCGTCGTGAAGCCGGGGTGCTGTCGCCGGGCGACCTGGGGCGCGCCCTCGCGCGCGCGGCAGGGAGACCTGAGGAACGCCTGGTCAACACCGTGGCGCTGCGCGCGATGCGGCGCGCTCGCTACGGGGAGCGCGACGTCGGCCACTACGCGCTCGGGTTCGACTCCTACACACACTTCACGTCTCCGATCCGCCGCTACGCGGACCTGGTAGTGCACCGGGCCCTCCACCGGCTGCTCGAGGGCAGCTCGAAGGCAGCCGAGCCGCGCGACGACCTGGCGGCTCTCGCGGCGCGGGTCTCGATGCGCGAGCGGGTAGCGGAGGCCGCCGAGCGCGACATGGTGGCGCTGAAGAAGTGCGCCTTCATGGCAGAGCGGCTCGGCGAGGAGTTCGACGGAACAATCACCGGCGTGGCGCGGCACGGCTTCTACGTCACGCTGGATCGCTGGTTCGTCGAGGGCCTGGTGCACGTGGCCACGTTGGCCGGCTACGCCGTACTCGACGAGCGCGCCCACGCCCTGGTCATCCGGGGGAGCCGTCAGCGCTGGCGGCTCGGTGACCGGGTGCGCGTGATCGTGGACTCCGTCGATCGCGCCAAGGGGTGGGTGAACTTCGCCCTGGTGGCGCCCGGGCCACTCTAGCGGAGACGCCGCACGCGCTTGCGTAGCCGGCCGGCCTGTTTGCTGATCCGACGGCGTTCGCGGCCCCAGCGCGCACTTGCCTGGAGGCGAAGACGCTCCGCCGGCGTCCACGGGGTGCGAGCCAGCGCGGAGCGATACGCCTCTGACCAGCGCAGTCGCGAACCCAGGTGCCACGGCTTGTCGGGGCCGAGGAAGTGGATGACCCCCGGCTGGGCCAGACACCGTGCATGGGCTTCGGCCGAGAAGGGCGTGTGTTCCGCGTCTTGGGCCAGGTAGCACGACACGTTCCAGTGCGGCTCGAGGAGCGCGAGGCGTCCCGCCAGCACCACGTTGATGCCGTACTGGTCCCAGAAGCGCACGAAACGCCGGTGCTGGGTCAGGCAGTCGAGGATGCGTTGCGGAATGTCCTGAGCCCGCCAGGCCGCCACGTCCATCACGAGGGTCCCGGCGTTGCAGTAGGGCAGCTCGGGTGCGAGGCCCAACTCGCCGTAGTTCTCCACGGGGCGCACCGAGAGGATGTGCGGGCTGAGAGCGGCCAGTTCGGGAAAGGCGACGGCTGTCTCGAGGTAGGGCGCGGCGGCGTCCTGCACCGCGGCGGCCGGCTGCCCGTCGAGGGGCACGGCCCAGAGCTGCGCGAGGTCGCCCAGCACGAGCACGTCGCAGTCCAGGTAGATGGCGCGGGTCACCCGCTCCGGGAGGACGCGGGGAAGCAGAATGCGGAAGTAGGTGACCACGCTGATGTGGCCCCCGAGTTTCACAGCCTCGAGCGAGAGCCCGCCCGGCTGCATCCACTCCACGCGCGCGCCGCGCGCGGTCCAGGCCGCGTCGAGCCGCCGGCGGGTGTCCGGGTGAAGGCCGCCATCGAGAACGAAGAGGTCGAGGCGCGCTTCCGGATCCAGGTGGTCGAGCGCCGATCCAACCACCACCGACAACGGCAGGGCGTAGGCTTCGTCGGCTGCCAGGGCGAGCACCGGATGGGAGTCGCTCACAGATCCGGCCCACCCTCGGTCGCAGCGCCCACATCGGCCAGGCTCTCCAGCTCCGCGGCCGCGCGCTCCCACTCCTTGTAGAGTTCGGCGATGCCAATGCGGAGGGCTTCGCGCTCGGCGGCCAGCTCGCGTGCCCGTTCGGGGTCGCGGTGGGCGCTGGGGTCGCCCAGCTTCCAGGCCAGCTCCTGGAGAGCGGTCTCGCCCTCCAGGATCCGACCCTCGAGCTCGACGATGCGGCGCTCGCCGCGGCCGCGAGCGCGTTCGCGCGCGCGGGTGACCCGACGTTGCTCCATGCGCTCCGCCTTGGGTGCGGCGGGCGCCGTTGCGGCCGTCGAAGTGACCTCGTCCGCGGGAGCACGCGGGTCCGGG
>CAXMOD010000047.1:0-6584 GCA_964194905.1 uncultured Desulfobacterales bacterium
CGCCAGCTGCGCCTCCACCTCGGCGATCTGCCCCGCCACGGGCTCAGCCGAGCGCGCGCGCTTTCGGTAGCGCTTGAACAGCGCCTCCATGTTCTCTCGGGCGGAAAGCTTCGGGTCGAGCGGGACGCGCACGCGCTCCGACGTCTCGAAGTCCTCCAACTCCGCGCTCTCGGCACCCGGCGGCACCCGGTCGAGCTGCGCCTTGAGCAGCTCGCCGTACCGGCGCAGCACATCCGCCTCGCCCGCCGCTTTCAGGTCGCGGCGCAACGCTTCCAGCCTGCGCTGCAACCCCTTGCGCTCCTTGGTGAGCGCCTGGCGCAGGCGCTTCTCGTGCTGATCGGCGTCCTCGCCCCGTTCCATCGCCTGGTAGTGGGCTTCCACCTCTCCGAAGAAGGCGTCGTCCGCGACGGCGGCGAAGCGGTCCTCGCCGCGTTTCGGCGGCGGCGACTCCGGGTCCCGCCACGGCTCGCCGAGGACCAGCACCCTCCGCGTCTGGCCGAGGGGGCGCAGGCTCTGGAGCAGGATGCCGTCGGCGTCGATCAGGTAGAGGTTGCTGCGCGGTCCCAGGACGGAAAGCAGCAGGTCTACATCGCCTTCCTTCCCGCGCAGCGTGATGGCGATCTGGCGGTCGCCGCCCACCACGCGTACGCCCGCGCACAGCGCCCGCCCCACCCGCTTGCGCAGGAAGGCGAGGAAAGTGGGCGGTGTGCGCAGCCCCTGAGGCCGCTCCTCCAACAGCGAAACGCGCGCCGCCCCGGGCCGGCACGACACCAGAACGTGTCCAACGTCCTTGAAGGAGAGCGCCAGCCGGTACTCATCCGGCTGCACCACCTTGTCCAGGCGCGCGTTGCGCAGGCGGTCGTCCAGCAGCATCGCAGCGCGCTCCATCTCGCGCAGGGAGAGCACGGTCTACTTCTGGCAACGCGGGCACCAGTGCGCCGCCCGCTGCCCCAGCACAGCGCGCCGGATCGCCGTGCCGCACGTGAGACACGGTTCGCCGGTGCGCGCATAGACCCGCCGCTCGTCCTGATATCGGCCGTCGGCACCGTCGGGCGCGACGTAGTCTCTGATGCTGGAGCCTCCGGTCTCGATGGCACGCTGCATGGCTCGCTGCACTCCTTCTACGACTGCCTCCGCCTCCCGTCGCGTGATGCGACCCGCGCGCCGCGCGGGCCGTACGCCCGCATGGAAGAGGCCCTCGTCGGCGTAGATGTTGCCGACGCCCGCGAGCACGCGCTGGTCCAGAAGCAGGGATTTTACCGCCACCTTGCGGCCGCGCGACGCGGCGAACAGCTCCTCGCCGCGTGCCAACAGCGCGTCCACCCCCAGCGGGTCGATGCGAGCCGACTCCTCGCCGCGTTCCAGAAGCTGCACCTTGCCGAACTTGCGCACGTCGCGCAGGAAGACACCAGGCCCGCCGTCGACGAAAGCCAGACGCAGGTGGGTGTGTCGGTCGGGCCGGAAGGCGAGCTGCGCCTCGGGCGCCAGCGCCGCGCGGGCGGTGGCCGAGAGCAGCCGCACGCTGGCGACGCCGTCGGCGAAGAGCTGGCCGGTCATGCCGAGGTGCAGCAGGAGGCGCCGCTCGTCGTCGAGGCTCGCCACCAGGTACTTGCCCTTGCGCTCGAGTCGCTGCACGGAGCGGCCGCGCAGCGCGCGGGCCAGCCGCCGCGGTGGAGTGACGAAGAGGTAGCTGGGGCCGGTCGTTCGCACCTGCGCCACCTCGCGACCCAGGAGCAGCGGCTCGATGCGCCGACGGGTGACCTCGACTTCCGGCAGCTCCGGCATCTCAGGTGGGATCGACGCTCGGATCCGGCGCCGGCGTATCCGGCCCGCTCGCCGGGAGCTCGGGCTTGGCGATGTACGCCGGGTCCACGTCACCCGTCAGCGCTTCCAGGAAGCCGGCGATCGATCCCGCCTGGGCATAGGTGAGGGTTCGTCCCAGCTGGAAACGCGCCATCACCCGGATGGCCATGTCGAATTCCTGGATGCTGCCGTCGTGGAACCAGGGGCCGGTCTTCGCCGCGTTGCGCAGCGAGGGCACCTTGAAGAAGCCCTGGTCGTCGGGCTTCCCGGTCGCCTGCTGGCGGCCCTGGTCCGCGGTCGGGTAGGGCTCCACCAGGCCCAGCTTTTGGAACATCATCCCGCCGAAAGCCGGACCTGCGTGGCAGGTGGGGCAGCCCGTCGAGATGAATGTGCGCAGCCCTTCCTGCTGAGCCTTGGAGAGGGCAGCATCGTCGCCCGCGAGCCAGCGCTCGAAGCTCCCGGGTGTCAGTAGCCGGCGCTCGAACGCGCCGATCGCGCGCGCCATGTTGTCGTAGGTGATCGCCGGCTCCTGCCCGGGAAAGGCCGCGGCGAATCGGGGTCGATACCCGGGAATGGAGGGCAGCACCGCCAGCACCGTCGCCTCGTCGGGCATCGCCATTTCGATCGGGTTCAGGACGGGGCCCTTGGCCTGCTCCTCCACGTCCGCCGCACGACCGTCCCAGAACTGCCGGATGTGGAGCGCCGCGTTGTAGACCGTGGGCGAGTTGCGTTCGCCGCGCTGTCCGGCGTGGCCCGGCGACGTCTTCTCCGCGTCGACCCCGAACTTGTCGAGCGGGTGGCAGCTGTTGCACGAGATGTCGTGGTTCTTCGAGAGGCGCGGCTCGTAGTAGAGCATGCGGCCGAGCTCGATCTTCGCCGGTGTAATCGGGTTCGCCGGGTTGGGCGCCTCGGCGGGCAACGGACCGAAGATCTGCTGGGCCTGGGCGCGCAGGGCATCGTCGGCGTACGCCACGCCGACGCTGAACAAGAGGAGCGTGAGAGCGATGCCGAGCCGAGCCATCGAGACCTCCGACGGGTTGCGGACGGAGGCTACCCGACGGAGGGACGAGCGCTAGACGAAGTCCGCCTCCGGCGTCAGGAGACCGGAACGAAGCGTTCGCGCCCCAGCGCGCGCAGGCGGGACACGTCTTCCATGCGTGAGACCGACAGCGGAACCGTGGAGTTGAGTTCGGCTTCCAGGACCTCGCGGTCCAACGGGCAGCCCTCGTGGATCGCCCGGTAGAGGGAGGTCACCACGGCCTGCTCGATCTCGGCCCCGCTGAAACCTTCGCTCGCGTCGAGCAGAGGGGCCAGGTCGAAGCCCTCCGGGTCCTGCTTGCGACGCTCCAGGTGGATGCGGAAGATGGCGCGGCGCTCCTCCGGTGTGGGCAGATCGACGAAGAAGATCTCGTCGAAGCGCCCCTTGCGCATCAGTTCGGGCGGCAGGCGCGAGATGTCGTTGGCGGTGGCCACCACGAACACGTCGGCGCGCTTCTCCTGAAGCCAGGTCAGGAAGGCCCCGAACATGCGGCGCGAGGTACCCCCGTCCTGCTGGTCGGAGCCCTGGGAGAAGGCCTTCTCGATCTCGTCGATCCACAGCACCGCCGGCGCCATGCTCTCGGCGAGCTGCACGGCACGGCGAAAGTTCTTCTCGGTCTCACCGGCCCACTTGTCGTGGAGGCGCCCCACGTCGAGGCGCAGCAGCGGGAGCATCCACTCGCGCGCCACGAAGCGGGCGGCCAGCGACTTTCCGCAGCCCTGCACGCCCACCAGCAGCATGCCCCGCGGCGGCGCCAGGCCCAGCTCTCGAGCCTCGTCACCGAAGCCCACCCGCGCCCGAGTGAGCCACGTCTTGAGGCGTGCGAAGCCGCCCAGCTCGAAGCGATTGTCCTCGGCCGGGAAGTACTCCAGGAGCCCGTCCTTGCGCAGGATGTCCGCCTTGCGCTCCAGCGCTGTCGCGATGTCGGCGGCGTCGAGGCGACCGTCGTCGAGGACGGCCTGGGCGATCGCCTGGCGTGCCTGGTTGCGGGTGAGCCCGGCCAGCGCATCGAGGAAGCGGTCGGTCTGTTCGACGGAGAGTTCCATCGGCACCTTGCGCCGTTCGCCCAGGGAACGCAGCACGGCGCGCAGCACCGGGCGCAGTTCGTCGCGCCCGGGCATCGCCAGCTCGTAGGGCACCGCGTGGTGCTCCAGCTCGTCGGGGAGCTGAACGCGCTTGCCGGTGATCACGACGGTCGACTGACGCGCGGCGAAGGCCTTGGCGAGGTCGCGGAACTGACGCACCACCTGGGGCGTCTCCAGATGACGGCCGAAGTCGCGCAGGTGGTAGACGGCCTCGACGGTCATGCCCTCGATGTGGGCCAGCAGCTGGAAGGGGTCGCTGGTCCACTGGGTGGCCACGGCGTCGCCGCCCGGCACCTTCTCGAGGCCCTTGTTGATGGACCACGCGAAGTGGTGCAGGCCCAGATCGCGGGACACCGCGTCGAG
Source organism: uncultured Desulfobacterales bacterium (assembly GCA_964194905.1). Lineage (GTDB taxonomy): Bacteria > Myxococcota_A > UBA9160 > UBA9160 > JAFDET01 > JAFDET01. The sequence continues at coordinate 4,291 of CAXMOD010000047.1, forward strand.
CAGCTCCGAGACGCGATCCTCCTCCACCGTCTCCATCACGATGATGGGGTGGAAGGACAGGATCAGCGTCTTGAGATCATGAAGGCTCGTCGAGTCCACCGCGCTCCCCGCCCTCTTGACCGTTCGGAGGGGCCGACTTCGGGGCTACCTCCACATCGGCCGCCCGCGGGGGACGCTTGACCTCGGGGCCCAGCAGCTCGCGTAGCTCGTCGAGCTCCTCGTCCACCTTGTAGAGCCTACCCTCGGTGCGCCCCTTGAACTCGATGCTGCGCACCAGCTCCATCAGTCGCGCGTACGCGCAATACTCGGGACTCAGGTAGCCTGCATCGCCCGCCTCCGAGTAGCCCTCGCAGAACGCGTACCACTCGAACGTTCGCTTCGGGCTCCCCGGGCGCGCGCCGGGGTCCGCCAGAAGCTTGCCCAGGCCTATGCCGCGCATCGCGTACATGAGGCCGTCCTCGTCCACGTAGCGGAGCGCGCCCGTGCGATCGATCATGAAGTTCGCCTTGTGCGCATCGCGCAGCTCCAGAGCGACCGGCAGCCCGAACTCGCGGTGCCACATCTTCCACCTGCTCCGTGTCCGGGCCGCCAGCTCCGGATCGCTGCGGCGCAGCGACCGGATGTGACGCCGGAACTGGACGCGGATGCGCAGCGATTCCCGCAGCGCCCGCAGCACACCCGCCGCGCCGCGCAGCTCCCCGGCGCGGTGGATGTCGGCATACGCGCGGCCGAGCTGATGGGCGAAGGGCCTCAGCTGCTTGCGATCCACCACCGGCTCGCCGTCGAGATACTCGATCAGCAGCAGGGGCCCTTCCTGCGCCAGCAGCTCGGGAAAGAACGCCGGCAGCGCCCGCATGTGGGATGCGATCTCCCGCGCGCGCATCTCGCTCTCGCAGACGCGCAGCTTGAAGCGCCCGCCCTCTTCGGCCTCGGCGAGAAAGGCGCCGCCGCTGTGTGCCTCCTCGTCGGCGAGGGGTCGGAGGCGTACCAGCCGGGCGACGCCGGCGAAGGGCCGCTCCCGCAGGAGTGCGTCGGGGTCCGGGCCGGCCATGGCGCCGAGTCTACCCTTCTCCCGGCCCCCCGAGCCGCTGCGCCGCTGGGGACCTTCAGGGCGCCCCCGAAACGGCCGATGGACCTGCGATGGCCCGCAAAGCCGGCAGTCACTCGATCTTCGCCCAGGATCTCGATCGCGCGGTCTTCGTGGCGTACTTCCTGGGCGCCGTGGTGCCCCTGCTGGCACTGAGCTGGTTCTTCGCGGTGCCCATGGTGGAGCAGGCCAGCGGCGAGGGCGGCTACCTCTCCCAGGCCGGCGCGCTGGGCCTGCTCGGCATCCTGATCTCGAGCGGCATCCTGTGCCTCGGCTCCTTCTTCGTCCTCAAGCGCTTCACCCGCCAGACCCTCGACCGGCTCCGCGCGGACCAGAGCCGCCTGGCGGGCCTGGTGGACGTCTCCCAGGGCATCTCCGAGGCGGCCCACGCCGGCGAAGTGGCTCGCGCGGTGGCCCGGGCCGCCCTGGTCACGTCCGAGGCGGACGCCGCGTACGTCTTCCTGGCCGCGGACAAGCACGCCGCCGCCGAGCTCATCGACCATGCCGGCAAGGGTGCCGACACGCTCTACGTCTCGGCGCAGCGTCCGATCGACGCGATGGTAAAGATGGCGCTCGAGAGCCGCCGCCCCGCCCTGGTGGGCGACGACCGCGGGCGCAGCAAGACGGGCCTCGCGGCCGCCGCGGCCGTTCCCCTCGCCATCCGCTCCGGACAGGAAGGCGTGGTGGTCGTGGTCCACACCGAGAAGGGCCGCCAGTTCGACACACAGCACGTGGGCACCCTCTCCACCCTGGCCTCGATCGCGGGCGTAGCCGTCAGCAACGCAGACCTGCGCGACTCCCAGCGCAACTTCTTCGCCCACATGACCGACCTGCTGGTGACGGCGCTCGACGCCTACCTGGATCTCCAGCCGGGACATTCGCGGCGCGTGGCGCAGCTCGCCAACGTGATGGGACGCGAGCTCAACCTGAGCGACGCGCGCCTTCAAGGGCTTCACTTCGCGTCCCTGATGCACGACGTGGGCATGTTCCGCATCCCCCGCGAGCACTGGGGCGTGCCCGCGGGCTATCGGCGCCACCCCGGCGCCGGTGCGCGCATGCTGGAGCGCATCCGCCTTTGGGAGCACCTGGCACCCTTCGTCGCCCACCACCACGAGTGGTGGAACGGCGACGGCTATCCCGACGGGCTGGCGGGCGAAGACATTCCGCTCGAGGCGCGCGTCATCGGACTGGGCGGCCGCGTCGCGAC
>CAXMOD010000048.1:0-6484 GCA_964194905.1 uncultured Desulfobacterales bacterium
CCGAAGAAGCGTGCGCCGACCACGGGATCGTTGAACAGTTTCCCGGCGAAGTCGTCCACCACGGCCGAGACGGCGTCGTATCCGCCGAGACGTTCGTACAGGGTCTTCTCCTGGGCAGCGCTAATCCCGGCAGTGAAAGCACACAGCACAAAAGTCGCCGCGACCGCGATTTTTGTCAGGTTGTTTCTGCGTTCGAGTAGTGAGTGCATCGTCGATCCTCCTTCGACTGAATTGAAATCCGGGGAGTCTTTCCCCTTGTCCTCGCTCGATGCCGTCGATGCCCTGCGGTGCCGCCATGATACAGGCTTCCAATTGCGCACTGTGTCGGGGAATCAGCGTGAAGCGCGCCCAGTGCGGGACTGAAAAGCCCCAGAACCTTGCCCGTCTGTACGCTGCTGCGTCCAGGCCAACGAGGTCTCGCCGCACCTGGGCTGGACTTCGAAGGTCGAACTTCACCAGCGCCCACGGCTCGTTATACGTCTGCCGGCTAGCCGAGCGCCTTCTGCAGGCGCTCGCGGCGCTCGCGCGGGATGCGCGCCGGGCGCCCGTCGCCGTCCACCATGGCGTGCCGCGTAGAGGCGTTGGCGACCACCTGCCCCTGGCAGGTGAGCACGTAGTCCATGTGGATGGAGGCGCCGCGCAGGCGGCGGATCCAGGTGGTCACCTCGAGGCGGTCGTCGAAACGCAGCGGCCTGCGGTAGTCGAGCTCCACGCGGGTGGTGGCGAAGTGGAGCTGCATGGCGAGGTAGTCCCGGTACGGACGATCGTGCTCGTCCATGAAGACGATGCGCGCCAGCTCGAGGTACTTCACGTAGTTCGCGTGGTGCACGATCCCCATGGCGTCGGTCTCGTAGAACGGGATGCGGTGCGTCGCGGTGGAGGTGGCGGCGCCCGGGGGCGGTTCGAGGACGGGGGCGGGCATGCGCGCCCTAGAAGTCGTCCTTCTGGGCGCGGCGGTCGCCGAGCTCCTCTACGGACGAAGCGCGCATGAAGGGGTTGGTCGCGTGCTCGTCGGCGATGGTCGTGGGCACCGTCATCTCGGCCTCAGCGGCATCGTGCCAGTCGGCGGCCGCACCGGCGCGCGCCTTGCGCACGCGCTCGAGGGCCTCGGCCACGGCGGCGTTGTCGGGCTCCACGTGGGCCGCGAATACCAGGTTGCTCTCGGTGTACTCGTGGCCGCAGAAGACCCGCGTGGAGCCGGGCAGGGCGCCCAGCTTCTGCATCGCGTCGTACATCATCGCGGGCGTTCCCTCGAACAGACGCCCGCAGCCCCCGCCGAAGAGGGTGTCGCCGCAGAAGACGGCGTGGCTCTCGGGGAACACGTAGGCGATGTGGCCGCGCGTGTGCGCAGGGATGAACAGGATGTTCGCGTACTGGCGGCCCACCTGGAGCGTGTCTCCCTCCTCGAGGCCGTCCGTGAAGCCCGGGATGCGCTCGGCGTCGGAGACGTGACCGAAGACCGGCGCGTCGTACTTCTCCGCCAGCTCCGGGTTGGCGCCCGAGTGGTCCCAGTGGTGGTGGGTGGAGAGCACCTGGGTCACGCGTGCGCCGGTGTCGTCCACGCGCCTCACCACCGGGTCCACTTCCGGGGCATCCACGATGGCGGCTTCACCGGTCTCTTCGCAGATGAGGAGGTAGGAGTAGTTGTCCCGCAAGGTCGGAATGCGCTCGATACGAAGGGCCATGGGAGGCCAGCCTAGCCCCGGGCGCCGAGCGGCTCCACCTCCAGCTCCGAACAGACCTCGTCGCGCAGGCGCTCGCCAACGGCGCGGAGCGCCTGGCGGCGTGCGCGGCCGCCGATCCACAGGCGTACGGTCAGCCCCTCCACCTCCACGGCGTCGAGGCTGGCCTCGAACGCGGACAGCAGCGGCGTCGCCGATTGCTCGAGCCACGTGAGCACCCGGGCGCGGGTCTCACGCGCGCAGGTGCGCCGGTTCTGGCGGCGCCACTCCCGGTCGACCGGAAGGCCGTGCTGCGAGGCCAGGATCTCTTCCAGCTCGGGGTGGCAGGTTTCGCACTCGGCGCCGGCACCGATGGCAGCACACAGCTCCGGCAGGGTTCCCGCTCCGCTGTGCCGGGCTGCGTCGTGTACTGCGCGGTCGCTCAGGCCCCGGCACCGACAGACCAGTCGCGCTCCCATTTCCGCCCCCCTCGCTTGCGAAGGATCGGCGGGACTGCAGCGGAACTTTTGCCTGTTTGTGTGGGGTCGGCCGAGTCAGAGCAGGTCGAGCTGGCCGTCCGGGGGCGCAGCGGAGCGCGCCGCTGCGGCGGGGGCGCGGCGAGCGGCCAGCGCGGCGCGTTCTGCGTCGGCATTTCCACCCGCGGCGGGACACAGGTCGCGGTACTCGCACCAGCCGCACAGGGCACTCGGCCGCGCTTCGAAGTGCTCGGCGCCCTCGATCTCATCGATGCGCCGCGACGTCGCGGCGCGCAGCTCCTCGAGCTGCTGGATGCTGCGTGTGGAGACACGCGTCGCGCCCTGCACCAGGTAGTGCCAGACCAGCCGGATGGGCGTGTCCGGATAGCGGCTCTGCACCGCCAGCTGGTAGAGGGCGAGCTGGCGGTCCTCGTCGAGTCGTTTCTGGGACGGCATGCGCCGCGACGTCTTGTAGTCCTGGATCTCGATGACGCCGTCGGGGGCGCGCACCAACCGGTCGATGAAGCCTTGCACCCGGTGCTGTCGCTCCGCGTCGAGCACCACCGTCACACGCTCTTCGAGGCCCAGGGTTTCGTCGCGGTCGAAGGGATAGTGCTGGCGATAGAACTGGCGCAGGCAGCGCTCGCCGATGGCACGGTAGTCGTCGACCTGCGTACCTTCGCGAACGACGCGTACGCGCTCGCCGTTCCAGGCCTCGTCCCACATGGCCGCGAAGCGCGACAGCACCTTGTTGAGCGACGGCACCATGCCGCGGTCCACGAACTGGTGCAGCCGCTCCAGCACCTCGTGGACGCGCTTGCCGACGAAGGCTTCGATGGACTCGGTCTCGGCGGGCAAGCGCAGCACGTAGCGGTAGTGGAACTGCTTGGGGCAGTTCTCGAAGCAGGAGATCCGCGAGTGGCTGTAGTACGGGGGCAATGCGACTTCCTGCGCACAGTGCGCCTGCTCGCATCACCCGCGGGGTTGGCCGGGCGACGTTTCTTTTCGATTGGCTCCTGGAGGAGCCTGAAGGAACCGCGCCTGGGGAAGCGCGACCCGCCCAGTATACCAGCCGCCCCCGGGGACGCGCTAAGCTCCGGATCCACCCGCGCGCCCCCGCAAGATGGAACCCCGGGAGGCCTCTTCCGAATGCCCAATCGCCCTGACGGACTGGACGACGTGCTGGAGCCCACGATCGCGGAGCTGGCCCGGGCGGGAGACGACGCCCTTTCCAAGGCCTGCAGCGAGGGCTGCCCCGACTGGGACGAGGTGGTGAGCTGGACCGAACGGACGCGGCGGATGGTGCTGCGCGAGCGCCAGCCCGCGGCCCTGCGTGCCGAGATTCCGGCGCTGGCCGAGCGGCTGGTGGCCATCCTGCACTCCACGCCCCAGACCGACGCCGAGGCCGAGCACATCGTGGCCCGGTTCGTGGCGTGCCTGCCCACGGTGCGCGCGCGTCTGGCGCAGGATGTCGAGGCGGCGTCCGAGGGCGACCCGGCCGCCAAGAGCTTTGCCGAGATTGTCGTGGCCTACCCGTCGATCCAGGCCGTGGCGGTGTACCGCCTGGCCCACGAGCTCTTCGGACTCGGCGCGCCGGTGCTGGCGCGCATCATGGCGGAGTACGCGCACAGCCGCACCGGCATCGACATCCACCCGGGTGCCAGCATCGGCAACCGCTTCTTCATCGACCACGGCACCGGTGTCGTGATCGGCGAGACCACGCTGATCGGCGACCGCGTCCAGATCTACCAGGGCGTGACCCTGGGCGCGCTCTCGCCGCGGCGCGGTGCGCGAATGCGAGGGAAGAAACGCCACCCCACCATCGAGGACGACGTCACGATCTACGCCGGCGCCACGATCCTCGGCGGCGAGACGGTGATCGGTCGCGGCAGCGTGGTGGGGGGCAACGTCTGGCTGACCAAGTCCATCCCGCCGGAAACGGCGGTTCTGATCGAGACCCGGCAGACCGAGCTCGACAAGTCGCGCGCGCGGAAGGACGGGGACCGGTCGGACTGGGACATCTGAGTGGGCCGCACGCTTGCCGCATTCGTCCTCCTCGGGGCACTGGCCACACCGGCGCTTGCCGAGGAGGCTTGGAGCCCCGACGTCTGGCACGACGTCATGAGCCCTTACTGCCCCGGTCGCACGCTCGCGGACTGCCCGAGCCCGCAGGCCCAGGAGCTGCGCGCGTGGATCGCCGACCAGGAGGCCCAGGGCCGCTCGCGCGACGAGGTGGAGGAGCAGCTCTACCGCCTCTACGGCGACATGATCCTCTCGGCGCCGCGCGCCGAGGGCTGGGGTCTGGTCGCCTACCTCGTCCCGGTGGGAGCCTTCTTGCTGGGGGGGGCGGTGCTCGTGGCGTTCCTGCGTGGCCAGAGTACCGGGCCCGCCGAAACAGCGCCGGGAGACGTCGCGGTCGCCGCGGATCCGGAGCTGGAACGAATCATCGACGAAGAGCTGAGGAACCCGACCTCGTGAAGGTGTACACGCGTCGAGGCGATGCGGGCGAGACCGATCTCTTTGGCGGGAAGCGTGTCGGAAAGGACATCCTCCGCGTGGCGGCCTACGGTGACGTCGACGAGCTCAACGCTGCGCTCGGTGTCGCGCTGGCGCACTCGCCCCACGAGGACGTGCGCGGGCTCGGCCACACGCTCCAGGCGCAGCTCTTCGAGCTGGGTGCCTATCTCGCCACCCCCGACGAGCGACGCCGCGAAAAGGCGAGCATCCCCACCCTCGGTGCCGACGACGTGAGCGCTCTCGAGGATCACATCGACGCCTTCGAGAAGGAGCTTGCGCCGCTTCAGCGCTTCGTGCTGCCGGGCGGTACGCCGGCGGCTGCGTCCTTCCATCTCGCGCGCACGGTGTGCCGGCGTGCCGAGCGCGGCGCCGTGGCATTGCACCGGGAAGAGGCGCTCGACCCGGTGGCGCTCGGCTACCTCAACCGCCTATCCGACCTGCTCTTCGTCCTCGCACGGCTCGAGAACGCCCGCGACGGCTGCGGCGACGTGGAGTGGGAGGGCGGGCGCGAATAGCGCCCGACCGGCAACCCGGAGGGTTCCCGCCGGGGCAAGTAGCCCGATGTAGCGCGTGGGCTGTTCCATGCGCCGTCGCATCAGCGTGCCTACCGCCACGCCGAACAGCAGCGCGAAGAGCAGCGCGAAGAGGATCGTGCGGAGCGCGCTTCGTCCCATGCGGGGGAGTATAGGAGGCTGGCGAGGTGCCTCTGAAGTTGTTGACCCGGCTGTACGGCGGCCGGCCCGGAAAGAGGTTGTGGAAGAAGATCGCCAGGCGGTCGCGGAGTCGGCCGCCGGGGCTCGGGTCAGCCGGCGCCCGGCACCTCGTCCAGGCGGAGCAGGCCGTGGCGTCTCCAGCCTCGGAGGAGCAGCCAGGTGTGAGGCGTGGCTACCGCGGGCGGGTCCACCCCAGGGGTGGGCGCGTCGTCTCGCCCGACCGCCTTCATCCCCTTTCCCAACCCTTCGGGTCCGCTCGCTTCGACCACCAGGTGCCTGCGGTCGACCGGCTCGAGAACGATTCGAAACGGACCGGTACCGGAGCCCCGGGCCGGCTCTTACCTCGAGACCTTCTTGGAAATGCGCTGGGTGGCCTACCAACGCCGTTTTCCAGCACCCGGTTGGCAGGCGTCGCGACTCGAGGAGGCCCCCCGAGTTGCCCCCCTCTTCAGCCACTTCGCCTAGGCGAACGGATCGCGCGCGAGGTCCCGACGCCCGGCCGCGAGCCGCTTCTCCAGGCGCTGCCTCAAGGGGTCGGGTCCTCCGGCGCGGCCCTTGGCGTCGCGGGCGTCGCGACGCACCAGTCCCTCGAAGAAGCGCACCAGGCCGACCAGGTCCGAGAAGCGGATCGACTCGGCGCTGATGCGGCCGCCGCGTCCCACGTTGTGGTAGTTGCCGAGGGGCAGGCACATACCCGCGCAGCGATAGCCGAAGAGCTGGTACGCGGTGGACTCGCAGGTGCCGCCGTCCATCAGCTTCCTCTGGTAGCGGAAGCCGGTGCCGCGCGGGCCGGACAGCTCCACGCCGACCTGGTGGATCCAGCGGGTGAGACGGTCCTCGAAGACACTGGTGCGATCGCCCACGCGCAGGATCGGCCCCGCGCCTTGGGGAGCCTCGGGCAGTGCCATGCTGGCCTCGATGGCGATGATGCGGGCGCCGCGCGGCAGGCGCCGTCCCGTGGCGACGGCGAGCGCGCCGACGAAGCCCACCTCCTCGGCACGCGTGAACTGGCCGCGCACGTCCACACGCCGGCGCGGGTCGATGCGGTCGACGGCGTCCAGCAGCGCCAGGCTGGCGGCCACGCCGGCCAGGTCGTCTACGACGCGGCTCTGGATCA
>CAXMOD010000049.1:0-5205 GCA_964194905.1 uncultured Desulfobacterales bacterium
GGCGTAGCCCGGCAGCCCGCCGGCTTCGAGGGCCGCACGGAAGGTCGTCTCGTAGGAGATGTAGGTATCGCGCAGATCCACCGGCCGCTCGGCGCCGAGAGTGATGGTATGACCCAGGAAGTGCGTGCGGGGGTGCTCCTGCCCGGAGATCAGGAGCGTGTCTCCGAGCCGGAATTCCCCGGCCTCGCCGAAGTCGCGCTGGGGCGTCACGCCAAACTGATCCACGGTTCCCATCTGGAGGAGGTTCGCGATGTGGAGGTCCTCGGCGCGCATCCAGATCGCGATGCGCCGATCGTCGTCGGACGTGCGGCGGGTGAGGTGCACGTGGTCGTCGACGCCGTACCAGCCGCGCGAAGGCATGTCGACCCAGCGCTCGAGCTCCAGCTCGACCGTCTTCTCGTCTCCCGGGGCAAGCTCCAGCTCTGCGTGGGCGACGCGGAACTCGATCCCCTTGAATGCACGCACGCGGTAGCGGCCCGGTGGGAGCTTGAGTCGCGCGGTACCCGCCGTGTAGAACTGCTCCGTTCCCGTCTGCTTGTTGTGGAGGCGGTCGGAGCTGCTGATGCGGCCGCGCAGCCACTCGGGAAGCGGGGCGGTTGCACACTCGAGGTGAAGGACCAGCGCATCCGAGGCCGCGAAGGCGCTACCGAGGGCATCAAGGACCTCGACGCGAGCAGGCACCTCGCGCCCTCCCTCGAGGATGCGTAGTTGCAGGATGCCGCCCTCGTCACTTGAGCAAGCCATGGCCATGGAGAGAGCGAGGAACCACACGAGTCGCATGGCGCCATCCTGCCACCGGAGCGAAGTTTCGGCCACCTCGCCGGGGCTCGCTTCGAAGCGGATGGCTCCGCGCTGGCAGCCGCCCCAAAGGCGCTTGCACGTCATTCCCCGATGAGCGCCGTGCCGCCTAACTTAGACTCGACTCCGATCCTTCCTGAATCTGGCGGGCCGCCGTCTCACTCAGCCGAGCCGGCGCCCGGCGTCGCGGGTCAGCTCGGAGACGGGCAGGCCGAAGGGGCACGCGCAGGTGGGCTCGGCGCAGCTGAGGCAGGCCTCGGCGGGAGCGCCCAGGCGCGCGTACTCCTCGCGGCCGAGCTCGGCGTCGGCGTAGTCGCGCTCGTACATGCGTGCGCGCAGCGCGTCGGGGATCGCCACTCCGGCGGGGCAGCTGTCGAGGCACGCCGAGCATCCGTAGCGGCACTGGGTGGCCCCGTGGTCGCGCTCGTAGGCCACCAGCAGCGAGCCGTCGCCCAGCGCCTGGCGGGTCCAGCCCGACGCGCCCAGGTACTCGTCCACCTGGGACTTCCCCCGCATCGTCACGATCAGGGAGTCCACGAAGTCCTGGGACAGGGTCCAGCGGAAGGCGGCCTGGGCGAAGGTGGCGCCGGCCTTCTCGTAGGGGCGCATGTCGTTCAGCTTGGCGCCGCGCAGGGTCTTCATCGCGACGACGCCGACGTCGCGCTTCCTGGCCTTGCGCAGCACCCGAGGCAGATCGGGCTGCACCGCTACGAAGTCGAGCCGGCTGGTGAAGCGTTCGTGGAAGGAGGGGTCCTGGCCGAAGTTGAAGCCCACCAGGACCACGTCCACCATGTCCCGGTCGATCGCGTAGTCGAGACTCTCGACCAGACGACCGCCGTGGCCCGACATGCCGCGCCAGCGGATCTTGCCCTGCTCGGTGGCGCGCAGCAGGAATTCGCCCCACTGGGGGTTCTTCATGCGGTCCACGCCGTTGACGGCGTGGTTGAAGCACACGTCGATCCAGTCGGTGCGCAGACGGCGCAGGCTGCCCTCGAGCCGGCGCATCATCGAGAAGCGGTCCTCGCGCGCGCCCGCCTTGATCTTGCTGACGAGCACCACCTTCTCGCGCACGCCCTGGAGCGCCTTCCCGAGGGTCTCCTCCGCATGCCCCCCGGTGTAGCTCTCGGCGGTGTCGAAGTAGGTGATCCCGCGGTCGAGGGCGTGGCGCACCAGACCCTCGTCGCTCTTGAGGCGGCTCGAGCCGAACCCGATGTCCGAGACCTCCAGGTCCGTGCGGCCCAGACGCACCTGGCGGCGGATCCGGGGAACCTCCGCGTGCGCAGCGGCCGGCAGCAGGGGCAGCAGGCCGGCGGCGAGGCCCGCCGCGGCGCTGGCCTGGAGAAAGGTGCGTCGGTCGACCGGCGGCATGCGCCCAAGGTTGGCACACGAGTGCGCGGGGTGCCGTTGGGGCGGACCTTGACTCGCAAATCAAACCCGGGATCCGGCGAGCTGAAACGTGTTCTCGGGTTGACCCCTTCCGCAAGTCGGTATAGATTCGCGCGCGTCCCGCTCCCATCTGTAGACGAGGGAACCCGAATCGCATGATCACCGGAACGATTCACCGCTGCATCGACGCGCGGCCGCGCAGTCAAGCGCCGCCCGCGCGCGCGGTGATGCTCGTGAATCGGGCGGCGCCGAACCAGGCGCCCATCGGTGTCCTTGCCTTCGGCGGCCTCGCCTTCGGTGGGACCGGGCCAGAAGCGGCACCCTAGGTAGCTGGAATCCCCAGCCGCCGGGTGTCACGACACTCGGACGGCTGACGCGTTTCAAGACGCAAGGGATTCCAGACATGACCGCAAGCTCCCGCTATTCCGATCTAGAACTCTTCGAAGTTTCGACGGACCAGCCCTCCCGGCTGCCGGTGCATCTGCGCGCGCAGATAGAGCGCACCTGGGGTGGACTTCCGGTGCAGATGTACGCGCTGGCCGATCTGGATGGCGCGCTCGAGTTCAGCGAGACATGGGTCGCGCTGGGCTCACGCCACGTGGCGGTGGTGAGGGCCACCGAGGGCGAGACCGGGCCCATCATCGAGCACTTCGAGCGTTCCGAGATCACCGCGATCGCCAGCGAACGGGGCCTCTCGTGCCACACGATCCGGATCCTGGGAGGCAACGACGCACCGCCCCTCGCGGTGCTGCGCTTCACGCGGCGCCAGCGCCGGGGCATGGAGGCGCTCGCCTTCGTACTGGAGCAGGCGTTGGAGGGGCGCGAGGTGCCGCAGGGCGCCGACGCCGACGAAACCTACGTCGAGAACGTGGTCCGTCCCATCCGCGACGCCCAGGCCCTGGTGGTGCGCCACCAGCTCGCCGTGGTGTGGCGGCTGCTCTCGTACCTGAAGCCGTACAAGAAGGACGTGATCCTCGGCATGGGCTCGGCGTTTGCCATCACGGTGCTGGCCCTGGTGCCTCCCTTCCTGGTCGGCCATCTGGTGGACGACGTGATCGGCCCGGTGCAGGCCGGCGACGTGGAAGCCTCGCAGGTCTCGCGGATTGCATGGCTGGCGGTGGCGGGAATCGCGCTCACCTACGTGCTGCGGCAGATCGCGGTCTGGGTGCGGCTTCGTTGGATGGCGATGCTGGGCGAGTACGTGGCGCGCGATCTGCGCACCCACCTCTACGAGCACCTGCACAAGCTCTCGCTGTCGTTCTACTCACGCAAGAAGACCGGCAGCCTGATAACCAGGGTCAGCGCCGACACCGACCGGCTCGGGGAGGTCCTGGCCTTCGGTGTGGTGGAGGTGTCGCTGTCGCTGGTCATGCTGCTCGGCCTCGGCACGGTGCTGATCTACCTGGACTGGCGGCTCGGTCTGGTGATGACCCTGCCGGTGCCGTTCCTGTGCTGGGCGATCCACCTGCACGGGCAGCACATGCAGGGGCTCTTCCTGCGCGCCTGGCGCAAGTGGTCGCGGGTGACCGACGTGCTCTCGGACACGATCCCCGGCATGCGGGTGGTGAAGGCCTTCCACCAGGAAGAGCGCGAGAAGGAGCGCTTCGGCTTCCGAAACTACGACGTAGTGGGCGAGTTCAACCGGATCCACGCCTCGTGGACCACCTTCTGGCCGTTCCTGATCTTCGGCGTGCAGGTGACGATCATAACGGCGTGGTGCTTCGCGCTGCCGCGCCTCCTGGGCGAATCGTCGCTGGGGCCGCCGCTCAGCATGGGAACCTTCGTCTCGTTCCTGCTCTACATGACCATGCTGGTGCAGCCCATCGAGATCATCGGGCAGATGGCGCGCATCATGAACCGGGCCACCAGCTCCGCCCATCGCGTCTTCGAGGTGCTCGACACGGAGCCGGAGGTGGTGGATCTCGAGGAAGCGGTGAAGCTCGATCCGGTGGAGGGGCGAATCCAGTTCCAGGACGTGTCGTTCTCGTACGACGGAGTGCGCCAGGTGCTCAAGGGCGTGTCCTTCGACGTTCAGGCGGGCGAACTCATCGGTCTGGTGGGGCCATCGGGGGGCGGAAAGACCACGCTGGCGAACCTGCTGGCGCGCTTCTACGACGTCACGTCCGGGGCCGTGCTCATCGATGGGCACGACATCCGCGAGCTCGACAGCGGCGACTACCGTCTCCAGGTGGGCATGGTCTTGCAGGACCCGTACCTGTTCCACGGAACCATCGTCGAGAACGTTCGCTACGGGATGCCGGACGCCACACTGGACGATGTGGTGGAGGCTACGCGTGCGGCCAACGCCCACGACTTCGTGTGCGACCTTCCTCATGGCTACGACACGATCATCGGGGAGCGCGGGCACACGCTGTCGGGCGGTGAGCGCCAACGCATCTCCATCGCCCGGGCGATCCTGAAGGATCCGCGCATCCTGATCCTCGACGAGGCCACCAGCAGCGTCGATACGGAGACGGAGCGCAAGATCCAGCAGGCCATGGACCGGCTGGTGGCCGGGCGGACGGTGTTGGCCATCGCCCACCGGCTCTCCACCCTGCACAAGGCCGACCGCCTGTTCGTGATCGAGAACGGAAAGCTGGCGGAGTGCGGAACCCACAGCGAGCTGCTGGCGCGCCCCGACGGGGTGTACCGGCGGCTCTACCAGCTGCAACAGGAGGTGCACGATGCAGCCTGAGATGGAGAAGCAGGGACTCTTGGTGGAGCGACGCGTGGACGGGCGCCTGTGGGCGGGCCGGGAGGGCGAGTCCGTCCCGGTGCGCCTGGTGCGCTGCTTCCCGTGGTCGGCGCCGTCGCGCATGCTGTCGCTGCGCGACGAGGACGACGAGGAGGTGGCGTTGGTCGCAGAGCTCTCCGAGCTGGACGACGAGTCGCGCGATGCGCTGACGGAGGCGCTCCTCGAGGCGGGCTTCGTCCTCGAGATCGTGGAGGTGCTGGAGATCGAGGAGGACGTGGAGATCCGGCGCTGGAAGGTGCGCACACGGCAGGGCCTGCGCAGCTTCC
>CAXMOD010000050.1:0-14027 GCA_964194905.1 uncultured Desulfobacterales bacterium
AGCTGCTGGCGCAGCAGACCCACCGCCACGAACAGGGCCACCACCCCGTCGAGCGCGTTGAGCCCCTCCTCGGGGTAGGCCGCGGCATGGGCGGCGCGTCCGTGGAAGACCAGCTCGAACTTTCGGTTTCCGAGAAAGAGCCGGTGTGCCCGACGCAGGTCCGAGGCGTGGGCCATCATCGCCACGTCCACCTCGGCGAACGCGCCCGCCGCCACCAGGCGACGCTTGCCGATGCCCTTCTCCTCGGCCGGGCAACCCACGATCAGCACCTGGAGGAGCTCCTCCGGCACCACGCGCGCCAGCGCTGCGGCGGCGAGCAGGCTGGCCGGCCCCGACAGGTTGTGGCCGCAGGCGTGGCCAATCTCGGGAAGCGCGTCCATCTCCGCCAGCAGGGCCACCCGGAGCGGGGCCCCGGCATCGCCGCGTCGGGCCACGAAGGCCGTCTCGAGCCCGGCGCTGCCGCGCTCGACGCGGAATCCCTCGGCCTCGCTCCAGTCGATGTAGCGCCTGGCGGTCTCGTGCTCCGCGAGCGACAGCTCCGGGTTTCGGCCCATCCAGCGTGCCAGGGCCAGCGCGTCGGGGGCACGCAGGTCCACCGCCGCCAGCAGCGCGGCGCGTGCAGAAACGCGGTCTACCCCTTCGAGCGCCATCCAGGGCGCTTCGGCGGTCCCTTGCCGCTCCTTGAAGCGGATCAGGCATTTTGTACGCCGAACCCAAGGGAAAGCCTCATGTTCCACTACCGGCCGGCCGTGGTATCACGGACCCGGACACATGGGGGACCCCCCGGATGGCCCATCCTCCCGCGCCCGACGCCGAGGCCCGCGAGTCGGATCTCGAGCATTACCGGGACCTGGCGGAGCAAGCGCTCGACCTCGTGCTGGAGCTGGATGCCGAGGCGCGCATCGTCTACGCCAGTCCGAGCCACCACTCGCACCTGGGCTACGTGCCCGAAGAAATGCTGGGCGATCTGGCGTTCGACTACCTCCACCCCGACGACGTGCCGCAGACCGCGGCCATCTTCGATCAAGCGGCCGCCACGGGCGAGGCGGATCACGCGCTGTGCCGCGTGCGCACAGCCGACGGAGAGTGGCGCTGGTTCCAGTTCATGGGTCGCCCGTACTACACGCGTCGCGGCGAGCTGCGGGTGGCCGCCATCGGCCGTGACATCAACGAGCGCGTCAAGGCCGTGGACGCGCTGCGCTCGCGCGAGGAGCTCTACAGGACCCTGGTGGAGACCGCGAGCTGCGGCATCGTGGAGAGCGACAGACAGGCACGAATCACGTTCGCCAACGCCGCGTATGCCCGCATGCTGGGCGTACGCGCCGAGGAGCTCCTGGGACGCCCCATATGGGAGTTCAACGAGGACGTGCCGGCGGACCAGGCGGGCATCATCGCGCGGGCCGTGGCCAACCAGCCACTACCCGGGCGCACCGTCAGCCGAGTGCACACCGGCGATGGCCGCCACCTGGTGACGGAAGCCGACTGGAACTACCTGCGAGATCAGGAAGGAAAGGTGACGGGGTTCGTTACCGTGGTCACCGACATCACGCAGCGCGAAGAAGCGGACGCCGCGCTGGCGGAAAGCCATCGCTACATCTCCCAGATCGCCGAGGCCTCGCCGTCGTTCCTGTGCGTATTCGGGGTCGAGGACCACACGGTGCGCTACGTCAACTCGCGGGCCGCGGCCGCCGCGGGCCGCGACGCACTCCAGCTTCGGAAGCGAGGAGCGCACGTCTTCGACGAGTGGGTGCACCCCGAGGACCGCGGAATCGTGCGGGAGGCCATCACGCGGGCGATGAGCTCGCCGTCCGGCGAGATATCGAACTGTGAGCATCGCGTGAAGGGCGAGGAGGGCTGGCGCTGGCTGCACTCTCGATTCGCCGTCTTCTCCCGCGATGAGCACGGAAAACCTGTGGAGATCCTCGTCTCCTTGATGGACATCACCGACCAGCGTCTCGCCGTCGAAGAGCTGCGCGCCCAGGAGGAGCGCTTCAGGCTCCTGGCGGAGAACGCCGGCGACATCATCGTCGAGTTCGACCGCGAGGGGACGCTGGTCTTCCTGTCCCCGAGCTGGACCACGATCACAGGGCTGACGACCGACGGCGCCGTCGGCCAGCCCATCAACACCCTGATCGGCCAGGTCGTGCACCCGTCCGAGGGGCTCGTCTTCGAAGGCTTGGGCGCCGGGCTCTTCGAGACGACCAGCACGATCAACGAAGCCCGCATCTTCCGCATCCGCCACGCCGACGGCAGCCGCCGCTGGCTCGAGGCGCGCGCCCGGCTCTTCACCACCGCCGACGGCGAACTCCGTGGGATGGCCATAGCACGCGACGTTACCGACCGGATGCGCGCCGAGGAGGCGCTGCGCGCCAGCGAAGCGCGCTTCCGCATGGTGGCCGAGAGCCTCTACGACTACATCGTCGAGGTGGACCCGGACGGGGAGGTCTCCTACATCAGCCCGTCCTTCCACGAGGTTCTGGGCTTCGACCCCGCCACCTACGGGCGCGACGACGCCGCACACGACGTCCACCCGGAAGACGGTCAACGCGTCGCCGCCGAGATCCTTCGGCTCCTCTCCGGGGAGCCGATCGGTCCCATGACCTTCCGCCAGAGGGACGCAGACGGAAACTGGCGCTGGCTCGAAAGCCACGGCACGCCGCGGCCCACCGCGGACGGGCGCTTCGGGGGTGTGATCATCACCCGCGACGTCAGCGAGCGCGTCAGCGCCGAGGACGACGCCCGTGCGCTCCAGGAGCAGCTCCTCCAGAGCCAGAAGCTCGAGAGTCTGGGCGTGCTGGCCGGGGGCATCGCCCACGACTTCAACAACCTGCTCGTGGGCATCCTGGGCAACGCGAGCCTGGCGTTGGCGGATGTCGCGTCCGAATCGCCGCTGCGCGAGGCGCTTCAGGGCATCGAAACCGCCGCCCTGCGCGCCGGCGAGCTGACCAACCAGATGCTCGCCTACTCGGGCAAGGGACGCTTCGTGGTCGAGCCGGTGGACCTGAACGAGCTGGTGCAGGAAATGACGAACCTCCTGGAGGCGTCCATCTCCAAGAAGGCGTCGCTGTCCCTCGACCTGGCCGCCGCGTTGCCGCCGGTCGACGGCGACGCCAGCCAGCTTCGCCAGGTGGTGATGAACCTGATCACGAACGCGTCGGACGCGCTGGGGGACGATGCGGGTGCGATCCGGCTCAGTACCCGCCGCGTGCCGAACGGAAGCGGGCTGCCGATGGGCTCGCGCCTCGAGGAACCCGTACCGCCCGGCCCCGCTGTGCTGCTCGAGGTGGTCGACACAGGGGCGGGAATGGATCCCGAGACCGTGACGCGGATCTTCGATCCGTTCTTCACCACGAAATTCACGGGACGTGGGCTGGGACTCGCCGCCGCCCTCGGTATCGTGCGCGGGCACCGCGGTGCCATCGACGTGAAGACCGGCGTCGGGACGGGTACCTGCTTCCGGATCCTGCTGCCGGCGGCGGAGCGGCTGGAGGCGCCGGCTCCCGTCGCCGCGCAGCGGGACGGTTCGCCCGCGGCGGACTCGCACGGTACGGTGCTGGTCGCCGACGACGAGGAGGTGGTGTTGGCCATGGCCCGGCGCATTCTCGAGGGAGCGGGCTTCGAAGTGCTCACCGCCCGCGACGGGCGCGAAGCCGTGGACGTCTTCCGCCGTTGGGGAGACGGCATCGCGGCGGTGCTGCTGGACCTGACCATGCCGCGGCTCTCGGGCGAGGAGGCGCTGCGACTCCTGCGCGATGTGCGGCCGGACATTCCCGTCGTGCTGACCAGCGGTTACTCGGAGTCGGAGATCGCGGTGCGCTTCGAAGGCGTGCCGCTGGAAGGCTTCCTCCAGAAGCCGTTCCGCCCGCATGAACTCATCGATCGCATCCGCGCCGCGCTGGAGAAGTAGCTGCCCTCGACCGGGTTGCGCGCCCCGCTGCGGAGCCCTACCAAGACCGGACCGCCCTCCCCTCACCCACCGATGAGGGTTCCATGAGCCAGAGCCAAGTAGCCGTCCTGCGCACCCGTCCGGAGACCGTCTTCGAGGACTACGCGCGTCTGCTCTCGCTCGCCCGCGCGGACGAGGTGCTGGACCCGGCCCTGGAGACCGCCCTCAAGATCAACATCTCCTGGCACTTCTTCTACCCGGCATGCTCCACCACACCGTGGCAGCTCGACGGTGTGATCCGCGGCCTGCGCGGCCTGGGCTTCTCGACCGACCGCCTCCACGCCTGTCACAACCGAACCGTGGTGGTCGATGCGCGACTGGGTGAGCGGGAGAACAAGCAGCTTCCGGTGGTCGAGAAGCACGGCCTGCGCAACGTCCATCTCTACGACGAAGGCGAGGAGTGGATCCACGTACGGGACGCGGTTGGCGACCTGGCCGACGAGTTTCTGGTGCTGAACGAGGTCTACCCTGAGGGCTTCCTCATCCCGAAGCGCTTCGTGGGCGAGAACATCATCCACCTGCCCACCGTGAAGACCCATGTCTTCACCACCACCACCGGGGCCATGAAGAACGCGTTCGGGGGGTTGCTCAACGAGCGGCGGCATCTGACGCACCCGGTGATCCACCAGACCCTGGTGGACCTCCTGATGATCCAGAAGCGCATCCACCCGGGCGTGCTCGCGGTGATGGACGGCACCTTCGCCGGCGACGGCCCTGGGCCGCGTTGCATGGTGCCGCACCAGAAGAACGTGCTGCTCGCGAGCGACGATCAGGTGGCCATCGACGCGCTGTCCGCCGCGATGATGGGGTTCGATCCGCTCAGCATCGACTACATCCGCCTCGCCCACGAGCGCGGCCTCGGCTGCGGCGACGTCTCCAAGATCGAGATCGTCGGGGACGCCGGCGCCGCCGCCGAGCGCTGGGATTTCGAAGGGCCCTTCCGCAAGATGACCTTCGCCTCGCGCATGCAGCACAAGATCTACTGGGGCCCGCTGCGCGGACCGCTGGAGTGGTCGCTCAAGACCTTCCTGGCGCCGTGGGCCTACCTGGCCAGCATCCTCTACCACGACTCATTCTGGTACCCGCTGTTCGGCCGCGGCCAGATGCAGGAGGCGCTCGACAGCGACTGGGGGCGCTTGTTCCAGAACTGGGAGCACCTCACGCCGGACGAGCGCGGATTTCCCAGCGTGGATGGGCCTCCCGGGCAGTTGGTTCGCAGCGGCGGACGAGCCTTCCTCGAGTCCCTGCGCCTGATGGTAATGAGTCTGCGCGAGGCGCCCGAATTCGCGAGCCGCCGGCGCCGGCGGCAGCTGCGCGGCGAGGCTTCCGGCTCCTGAGTCGGCCGCGCGACTGCGTCCGCGGGGTGGATTCCCTATCCTCCCGCCCTTCCCGACCCGCTACAGGAGACGACCTCACCATGAGCGCCACCGATCTCGAGAACGTCGCCCGCACCCTCGTCGCCCCCGGCAAGGGCATCCTCGCCGCCGACGAAAGCTCCCCCACCATCAAGAAGCGCTTCGACGGCATCGGGGTGGAGTCCACGGAGGAGAGCCGCCGCGACTACCGCGAATTCCTCTTCCGGACCCAGGGTGCAGCCGAGTTCATCAGCGGGGTGATCCTGTTCGACGAGACCCTGCGCCAGAAGGGGGCCGACGGCACCCGGCTGGCCTCGGTCCTCGACGCCCAGGGCATCATCCCCGGCATCAAGGTGGACAAGGGCGCGAAGGCCCTGCCGAACGCCCCGGGCGAGAAGATCACCGAGGGCCTCGACGGCCTGCGCGAGCGCGTGGCGGAGTACGTGGAGCTCGGCGCGAAGTTCGCGAAGTGGCGCGCCGTGATCGCCATCGACGAGGCCACGGGGCTTCCCAGCGACTGCTGCCTCGACACCAACGCCCACGCCCTGGCCCGGTACGCGGCCCTGTGTATCGAGGGCGGCCTGGTGCCGATCGTGGAGCCCGAAATCCTGATGGACGGCACCCACTCCATCGAGACCAGCTACCGCGTCACCGAGCGCACCCTCAACAAGGTGTTCGCTGCCCTCTACGATCAGCGCGTTCCCCTCGAGCAGATCCTGCTGAAGCCCAACATGGTGCTCTCCGGCTACGATGGGCAGAACCGCGCAGGCGTGCGCGAAGTCGCCGAGGAGACGATCCGCTGCTTCCGGAACGCGGTGCCCGCCGCCGTTCCGGGCATCGTCTTCCTCTCGGGTGGCCAGTCCGACGAGGACGCGACCGCCCACCTCAACGAGATGAACAAGATCGGCGGCTTCCCTTGGGAGCTGTCCTTCTCCTACGGTCGCGCGTTGCAGGCGCCGGCCCTGAAAGCCTGGGGCGGCAAGCCGGAGAAGGTGGAGGCCGCCCAGAAGGCCTTCTACCACCGCGCCCGCTGCAACGGAGCGGCACGCAGCGGCAAGTACACCCAGGCGATGGAGAGCGAAGCGGCGTAGCGCTCCAAGTCGCGCGCGGCATGATAGGCTCCGGGTTCAGGCGGAGGGCGCGTGGCCCAGCGCGAAGTCGAGATGATCCTGCTCCGCCAGCTCGCAAGCGAGTTGGCGACGCCCGTCGTGATCGTCGATGACGCGGGTGACCTCGTCTACTTCAACGAAGCCGCGGAAGCCGTCGTCGGGCGCCGTTTCGAGGATGCGGGCGAGATCCGGCGCGACGAGTGGACCGCCCGTTTCCAGCCCACGCTGGCAGACGGAGCGCCCATCAAGTCCGAAGACCAGCTCCTCGCGGAGACCATAGACGGGCGCCGCCCCATCCACGGGAGCTTCTGGATGCGCGGGCTCGATGGCGTGCGTCGTCTCGTGGAGGGTACGAGCATTCCGCTAGTCGGCCAGAACGGGCGCCACCTGGGCGCGTTCGCCCTCATCTGGGAGATCGACAGGGAATGAAGGTCACCATGTGGGGAACGCGCGGCTCGGTGGCCGCGCCCGGACCCGAAACCATGCGCTATGGCGGGAACACCTCGTGCGTGGAGGTTCGCGGAGAGGACGGGACGCTGCTCGTGCTGGACGCGGGCACCGGCATCCGCCGCCTGGGTGACAGCCTGGGACCGGAGCTGCGCCGGGTAGACCTGCTCCTCACCCACCTGCACATGGACCACATTCTCGGACTGGGCTTCTTCGACCCGCTCTTCCGCCCGGACCTGGAAGTGCACATCTGGGGCCCCTCGAGCATCACACTCGACTTGCGCGACCACCTGAACCGCTACCTCTCACCGCCCCTCTTTCCGGTGCGCCTGCGCGACCTCCCCTGCAAGCTGCACCTGCACGACGTGGTGGCCAGCGGCCCGTTCTCCATCGGGAACTTCGAGATCAACTCCGCGCTGGTGTGTCACCCCGGGCCCACCGTGGGCTACCGCATCGAAGGCGAGGGCGCGTCGGTCGCGTACCTTCCGGACCACGAACCCGCACTGGGCCGCGCCGCCCTGCCCGATGACGATGATTGGGTCTCTGGCCTCGCGCTGGCCCGCGGCGTGGATCTCTTGATTCACGACGCCCAGTACACGGACTTCGAATATCCGCGCCACGTCGGCTGGGGACACAGCGCCATCTCGCACACGCTCGAGTTCGCGCGGCGCGCGGGCATCGCCACGCTCGTCCCCTTCCACCACGATCCGGCCCACAGCGATGCGGCGCTGGACCGCATCTTCGTCGAGGCCCGCACCCAGGGGATCCTGGGCTACGGCCTCTCTCCGGCGGTGGAGGGCGAGTCGTCCAAGCTCGGCCGCTCGGCCCGCGCCTGAGGCGAAGGCAGCATCGTCGCCAGGAGGCCTCCTAGCGGCCCGCCAGCTCGCGGCGGAACGCCTGGTCGTGCTCCTCGGGCGTGGCCCGAGTGGTGCGGCGAAAGGCCCGCACCAGGTCGCCCGTGCGCACGATCTCCCGGACCAGGCGGCCGAGCGCGCGAGCGCCGCGACGCCGGGCCACGTGATCGACGAGTCCCCTGCTGTAGAGGTACGCGAGCTGGGCGCCGCGCGCGTCGAGATGCGCGAAGGTCGGCGCCGCGTAGTGGGCCAGCGGCGGTATGGCTCCAGCGCGCGCGGCTCCGGCCAGCGTGTTCCATTCGCCGGCCGCGAGGCGCCCTCGTCCCGTAGCGGCCGCCTCGAAGTACTCGGCAAGGCCCTCGTTCAGCCAGGCCGGCAGCAGCAACGAGGGCGCCTCCGCATCGAAGGCGGCGTGCACCAGCTCATGGAGCAGCGTGCGCTTCAGCGGCTCGCTGACGACGGTGTCGCCGCGCACGTGGATCGTGCCGCCGTAGAAGCCGGCCGCGGGGAACGGAAACAAGGCCGCGAACCGCTGGTCGAAGACGCCCGGGTCGTGCACCACCACCGTCAGGCGTCCGCGCGGGCGCAGGCCCAGGGTTGCATCCAGGCGGTCGTAGCCCGCTTCGAGCACCTCCAGCACCCGGCGCTCGAAGTGCACGGAGCCGCCCCAGCCGCCGGCCCGGTCGAGGTCCACGTCCTGGTAGAGCACGAAGTGACTCGACGTGCGCTCCTCGAAGACGCCGTCGGCGCCCCGGTCGCGCGCCGCCGCGGGCGCCGCAAGCCACAGGACGAAGGCGAATGCCGCCCGAGTCCTCAAGCGACTTCCGCCAGTCCGTTCACCGCACTCGCCACGGCGCGCAGGGAGGCCATTACGATGTCCTCGTCCATTCCGACCCCGCAGCGGATGCCTCGGCTCCCCTGGATCTGGACGTAGGCAGCCGCCCGCGCCGCGGAGCCGCGTTCGAGGGCGTGCTCGCTGTAGTCGAGCAGCCGCAGGCTCGGCTCGTGCAGCTCCCGCAGCGCATCCAGCAGAGCGTCGATGGGCCCGTTGCCATGAGCTCCAACCCGCTGCTCGCGGCCGTTGACGCGCAGGTGGAAGCGGAACGCCGGATCGTCAGCTCGAGGGTGCTCGTAGCCGAGCACCGCTACAGGCGTCTCGCGCTCCAGGTACTCGCGCCGGAAGGCCTCACCCACGGCCCGCGACGTGAGCTCCCCGCCACTCTGTTCCGTCACGCGCTGCACATGGCGTGCGAACTCCTGCTGTACGGCGCGCGGCAGGCGCAAGCCGTGATCCTGCTCCAGCACCCAGGCGACGCCACCCTTGCCCGACTGGCTGTTGATGCGGATCACCGCCTCGTAGCTGCGCCCCACGTCACGGGGGTCGATGGGCAGGTACGGCACCTCCCAGCGATCGCTGCCGGATCGCGAGAGCGCCTCGACGCCCTTGCGGATGGCGTCCTGATGGGAGCCGGAGAAGGCCGTGTAGACCAGCTCTCCCGCATACGGGTGGCGCGGGTGGACCGGCACGCGCGTGCAGTGCTCCGCGGTGCGGACCACCTCGTCCAGGTTCCAGAAGGCCAGCTCCGGGTCCACGCCCTGGGAGTAGAGATTCAGGGCCAGCGTCACCAGGTCCACGTTCCCGGTGCGCTCGCCGTTGCCGAAGAGCGTGCCCTCTACTCGGTCGGCACCAGCCATGAGCGCCATCTCGGCCGCAGCCACCGCGGTGCCCCGGTCGTTGTGCGGGTGCAGCGAAAGGACGAGCGCGTCCCGGTCGCGCACCTGACGGGCGAACCACTCGATCTGATCAGCATAGACGTTGGGCGTCGCCATCTCCACCGTGCTCGGCAGGTTCAGGATCACGGGACGCTCGCGCTGCGGCTCCCAGACGTCCATCACCGCCTCGCAGACCTCGACCGCAAAGTCGAGCTCGGTGGCGCTGAAGCTCTCCGGCGAGTACTCGAAGCGCACCTCGCCGTCGTGGCGCTCGGCTCGCTCGCGGATCCACTCCGCACCCCTCACGGCAATCTCCCGGGTGCCGGCGCGATCACTCTCGAAGACCACCCGCCGCTGCAGCTCGGACGTCGAGTTGTAGAGGTGCACGATGGCGCGGGGGACGCCGCGCAGGGCCTCGAAGGTCCGCTCGATCAGATCCTCGCGCGCCTGGGTCAGCACCTGGAGCGTAACGTCCTCGGGAATCCGGCCGGAGTCCACCAGCTCGCGCAAGAACGCGAACTCGGTCTCCGAGGCTGCCGGGAAGCCCACCTCGATCTCGCGGAAGCCGATCGCCACGAGCTGATCGAAGAGACGCCACTTGCGCTCGGGGCCCATGGGCTCCACGAGCGCCTGGTTGCCGTCGCGCAGGTCCACGCTGCACCAGACCGGTGCGCGTTCCAGCACGTGATCCGGCCAGGTGCGGTTCTCGATAGGCACCGGCTCGAAGGCCTTGTACTTGGTAGCGGGCATGCTCGTCATCGCGGTCTCCTTCCGATCTCCTTCCCGGAGCCTCCGAAGCGGGGTCGCGATTGCGAGCTTGGGCCTGATACGCGAAAACCCCCTCCGGCCAGGGCGGGAGAGGGTTGTGTTGAGTGGCCGACTCGTGGCGCGCTCAATTCCCTCCCGCCCTGCGAAGGAGCAGGCTGAGGAGGTTCAGGAGCTGTGCGTCACGATTGGCCATGTCGAACCTTCAGGTACCTCAGCCCCATCGGCGGGTCAAGCAGGTCCCCTGAGGCCGGTCGAAGGGCGACGACCGATGCTCATGAGCGCAGGATGGAGGCCGCCGGAACTCGCTCACTCCGCGGGAGTCGAGAACGCGCTCATCAGCTGCTGCGTCACGTCGGCGGTGGTAACCGGCTTGGAGGGGTCGAACGCGGGCGGCTTGCCGCCGCCGATGCTCTTCTCCGCCACGTCCACGTCCGGCGACTGGGCGCGCAGCGCGCCCACGGTGCATTTCTCGCGCGGGATGTGGTCGAAGGAGTCGAGACGGAACTCGCGCATCGCGTTGGCATGGGTGATTCGGTGGATCTCGCCCTCGGACAGCTCAGCGATGTACTCCATCAGTCGCTCCGGCGCGCGAGGCCAGGTGGTGTCCGAGTGCGGGTAGTCGCACTCCCACATGATCGTGTCGATGCCCACGTCGTGTCGCAGCTTCACGCCGGCCGCGTCGTCGATGAAGCAGGTGAGAAAGCGCTCGCGGAAGACCTCGCTCGGCTTCTTCCCGCCGAAGTCCTGGTTCGTCCAGGCGTGGTGGTGTTCGAAGACGTAGTCCGCGCGCTCCAGGAAGTACGGGACCCAGCCTATGCCGCCCTCGGAGAGCGCGATCTTCACCGGGTACTTCTTGAGTGCCTGCGACCAGAGCAGGTCAGCCGCGCAGTTGACGATGCTGATCGGCGTCGTCGTGATCATCACGTCCACCGGCGCGTCGGGCGAGGTGAAGTGCATACCGGCTCCGGAGCCGATGTGAATGCACACGACGCTGCCCTCGTCGGCGCAGGCCTCCCAGAAGGGGTTCCAGTGCTCGCTGTGCAGGCTCGGGTAGCCGAGCGTTTGGGGGTCCTGGGAGAACGAGACCGCGTGGCAGCCCTTCTTCGACACGCGCCGCACCTCTTCGGCTGCGAGCACGGGGTCCCAGAGGACCGGCAACGAGAGCGGGATGAAGCGCCCCAGGTAGGCGCCGCACCACTCGTCGATGTGCCAGTCGTTGTACGCCTGAAGCATCACCCGCGCGAGCTCCTTGTCCTCCTGGCGCGCGAAGAGGTTTCCGCAGAAGCCGGGGTACGACGGGAAGCACAGCGAGGCGAGCACACCGTTGGCGTTCATGTCGCGGATGCGCTCGTGCACGTCGTAGCAGCCCGGCCGCATCTGCTCGTAGGCCGTGGGCTCCATGCCGTACTCCTTCGGCGGGCGGCCCACCACGGCGTTGAGCCCGATGTTCGGAATCTGGGCGCCCTCGAAGACCCACACGTCGGAGCCGTCCTTCTTCTTCACTACCCGCGGCGCGCGTGCCTTCCAATCCGCGCTGAGGTGGTTGTCGAACATGCCGGGGGGTTCGACGACGTGGTCGTCGACGCTCACCAGGATCAGGTCCTCGATGTTCATGGGGTCCTCCTCGCCGGAGACGACTGGGAAACTGACGGTCCGTCAGATACTACCTCTGGCCGCCGCAGCCTGTCGAGATGGCATCCTGCCCCGCCGCCCCGGGGCGTATGCTGGGCCCCCGAAAAACCAACGGAGGATTCGTCACATGGCCGACTCGAACGGGCGACCCTGGGCGATCTGGATCCTGAGTGGCCTGCTGACCCTCGCCTTCCTGGGCGCCGGCGGCTGGAAGCTCATGGAGCCGGGCGCGGCCGGGAAGAACTTCGTAGACCACTTCGGGCTGCCGGCCGGCCTGGCGCTCTTCATCGGGGCCTGCGAGGTGGCAGGCGCGATCGGCCTCTGGCTGCCGCGGCTCCAGACTCTCGCGGCGTCCGGCCTGTGCGTGATCGTGCTCGGCGCTGCGGCCTCCCACCTGAGGGCCGGTGACCCCGTCACGGATCTGATGGCGCCGGTGCTGCTTCTCGTCCTGCTGGGAACGGTGATCCTTCTTCGCACCCGTGCGGCGGGCGCGAGCCGGCAAGCCACGCCGGCCTAGATGCTGCGCTCGGTCCCTTCCCAGAAGGGATCGCGCAGCTTGCGCTTGTAGAGCTTCCCGTTCGGGTCGCGCGGCAGGGCTTCGACGAAGTCGATGCTGCGGGGGCACTTGAACCCCGCCAGCTCCGCGCGGCAGTGGGCCTCGAGTGCCGCTGCCAGCTCTGGCCCGGGCGTCACGCCCGGGGCGGGCTCCACCACGGCCTTCACCTCTTCGCCCCAGTCCGGGTGCGGGATGCCGAACACCGCCGCATCGCCGACCGACGGGTGCGAGAGCAGCGCGGCCTCCACTTCGGCCGGATAGATGTTGACGCCGCCGGAGATGATCATGTCGATCTTGCGGTCGCGCAGGAAGAGGAAGCCCTCTTTGTTCAGCTCTCCGACGTCGCCCACGGTGAAGTAGTCGCCGCGCACGCTTGCCGCCGTCTTGCCCGGGTCGCCCTTGTACTCGAAGGGCATGATGTTCTTCAGGTAGACGGTGCCGACCACCCCCGGCGAGCACTCGTTCCCCTCCTCGTCCAGGATCTTGATGTCGGCGCCGGGCCACGGGCAGCCGACGGTTCCCGGGAAGCGCAGCCAGTCCTCGGGCTTTGCGATCGTACCGCCCCCTTCCGTGGCGCCGTAGTACTCGTAGACGACCGGGCCCCACCACGAGAGGAGTCTCCGCTTGAGCTCCACGGGGCAAGGTGCCGCGGCGTGCATCACGTTGGTCAGCGACGACACGTCATAGCGACCGCGCACCTCGTCGGGGAGCAGCATCAAGCGGTGGAACTGGGTCGGAACCATGTGAGTCGTGCTGACCCGGTGGCGTTCGATGAGGCGCAGCGCCTGCTCCGGGTCCCAGCGTTGCATCAGTACCACGGTGTGCTCGAAGTGCATGGAGAGATAGCTGAAGGCGAGCGGCGCCATGTGGTACATCGGCGACGTCACCAGGTGCACGTGGCCAGCGCCGGGCGCTACGTCATAGCGCGCCAGGTTCGGCGCCCAGCCCTGCACCATCTGCTCCGGCGCGAGGGGTGGGATGGCACGGCGCACCGCCTTCGGCCGGCCCGTGGTGCCGGACGTGTACTGCATGAACTGGCCGGCCAGCCGGTCAGCCGGCGGGGTATCGGGCTGTCCCTCGGAGGCGGACGCCAGGGCCCGAAAGCCGGGCACCTCCCCCACCGCCAGGCGTCCCTCGGCGGGCACCCCGGCGCGCTCCGCTGCATCCGCCACCACGTCGGCGTAGGCCCCGTGGGCGATGAAGGCGCGCGCGCCGGAGTTCTCGACGATGTAGGCGATCTCGGGGGCCGTCAGGTGGGAGTTGACGGCGGTGTAGTGCCAACCGGCCTGCATCGCAGCCATCAGCACGTGGACCAGCTCCGGGGAGTTGGGAAGCACGACGGCTACGCCGTCCCCGGCAACCAGGCCCCGAGCGCGCAGACCGTGCACCAGGCGGTTCGCAGCCCCCGCCACGTCGCCTGCGCGGTGCGTGGCGCCCTCGGCGTCGATCAGCGCGGTCCGCTCGGGCTCCGCCTGCGCCGCCGCCCAGAAGCCTCGGATGTCCACGGCGGACCCCCTAGTCCGCCTCGATCTCGATCGCGCGCTCCGGGCAGTTCGCAGCACCGATGCGCGCCTGGTCCTGGAACTCCGCGGGCACCGACTCGACGAGCAGGCGGCAGTGGCCCCGCTCGTCCTCCCCGAAGACGTC
>CAXMOD010000051.1:0-16168 GCA_964194905.1 uncultured Desulfobacterales bacterium
GTCGAGCCGGAGGGCATCGCGTTCCCCAACACGGCGGTCACCCAGGCGGTGGGGCCGCCCTGGCGCGCCGCCTTGGTGGGCTGCGCGGCGCATCTGGAAGGGCTGGAGTCCGAGGAGGCGAGTGGAGCGGCGTAGTGCGGCCAGGTCGCCATCGGGGGCTCCTTTTCCGGCATGAACGCGGGAGCCGGGACGATGCCGCCTCCCGCAGGATTCACCGGAGATTGGATACACTCGCCGCGGTGCACCCCTCTTCCGACCGCGCTCCGGCACCGCCCCCGTGGCGCCGGCTGCTGCTGCGCGTGCACGGGGTGGTGCAGCGCTCGGAACGCTTCCTGCGCCGGGCCGGCCGGAAGCTGCGCAAGCTCGCGCGTCAGCCCCGCAAGCGCGCCTGGCGCGCGAAGGAGGCGGTGGCTTGGGCCATCCAACGCCCGGACCTGCCGCTCTGGCGCGTGCTGCGCGGTCCCCGCTTGCGCCTGGGCCTCTACCGGGACGACATCGAGCGCGTGTTGCACGGCCTCACCCGTACGCGCAAGCCCGTCTCCTTCGTGCTGGTGGGCGCCAATGACGGTGTCGAGAACGACATGCTCCATCCCTTCGTTCGCGCGGGTGGCTGGAGCGGAATCCTCGTGGAGCCGCTTCCGCACCTGTTCGGGAAGCTGCAGCAGAACCTGCGCGGCACGCCGGGTCTGGAGTTCGCGAACGTCGCGATCGACCGCACGCCGGGCATGCGAGAGCTCTTCTACGTCGAGGACCTCGAGGGAGCGCCCTGGTACGCGGACAAGCTGGGCTCCTTCTCGAGGGAGCACGTTCGCAAGCACGGCGACTCCATCCCCGACATCGACGAGCGTATCGCCAGTCGCCTGGTCGAGTGCATCACGCTGGACTCGCTCTGCGAGCGCCACGGCGTCACCCGGCTGGACCTCGTACAGATCGACGCGGAGGGCTTCGACTTCGAGGTCATCCGCAGCATCGACTTCCAGCGGCTGAGGCCCTCGGTCTTGATCTACGAGCATGCCCACCTCGGCGTCGACGAAGAGGCCTGCCGGCGCTTCCTGGAGGAGCTCGGCTACCGGGTGATCCGTGGCCGGCTCGACAGCATGGCCCTGGCGGACGACGTCCGGACTCTCCTCGCCGGGGCCGGCGCCTAGTCCAGATCACGCACCGGGCGCAGCCTCAGAAGCCTGCGACCTCGGGAATCACCCGTTCAGCGAGGGTCTCCAGGGCCGCGCCGTCGAGATCGCGGATGACGAAGACGGCCTGTTGGATTCCGACTCCGGCCAGCTCCCGGCAGCGGCGCAGCACGTCCTCGCCGGTCTCGGCGCCGGGACGTAGATCGACGACGCCCAGTGAGGTGCGCTCGATGCGGTCGAAGTCGCGGCGTTCGGCATCGCAGTGTCGACGCAATACGTCGAGCTTGTGGCGCAGGCCAGCCGGACCGAGATCTTCGAAGAGATTGCAGGCGTCCGCGTGACGAGCGGCCAGACGCAGTGTGCGGCGCTCGCCGCCACCGCCGACCAGGATCGGAGGATGCGGCCGAGCCATCGGCTGGGGCACGCAGAGGGTTCGCTTGAGGGTGTAGTAGCGCCCCTC
This sequence comes from uncultured Desulfobacterales bacterium, assembly GCA_964194905.1. Classification (GTDB taxonomy): domain Bacteria; phylum Myxococcota_A; class UBA9160; order UBA9160; family JAFDET01; genus JAFDET01. Next base: position 1,591 of record CAXMOD010000051.1, read on the forward strand.
GAAGCGCCCGTCGTCGTCCGACCACATCTGCTTGGCGATCCGCAGGGTCTCCTCGAGCCGGTCCAGTCGCTCACCGATGGGTGGCAGGGGAATCCCGAATCCCGTGTGCTCGCGCTTGTACCAGGCCGCTCCCACCCCGAGCCAGGCGCGCCCCCCCGACAGGACATCGAGGGTCGTGGCGATCTTCACCAGGATCCCCGGATTGCGGTAGGTCACCCCCGACACCAGCGTGCCCAGGCTCAGGCGCTGCGTGAACCCCGCGGCCCACGCCAGCACGGACCAGCCTTCGAGCATCTCCAGATGCGATCCGCCCTCTTCGGAAGTCTGGAAGAAGTGATCTGAAACCCAGAGGCTCGCGAAGCCACCCTCGTCGGCCACGCGCACGGCCTCCGCCAGACGAGGTCCGATCGCAGCCGTGCCTTGCGGCCAGCTGTAGTTGGACAAGTGCAATCCCACGCGCACGGCGACAGTCTACAGACTCCGCCCGTCGCTCCGGGCGCATGACCGGCGGCCGACCCCGCCGGCGCGCAAATCGGTTGAACTCTTCCCTGCGGGGCAAGCGGACGCGGTAGGCTTCGGAGTCATGAGGCCTGCCTGCTCTGCCGGCGACATGAGGCGCTGCCGCCGATTCCGGCGAGTGCAAAGAACAGCCTAGGCCGAATCATGTTGCCGCCTTCCACCGTACTCCCCGCGCCGGCCGGAGCGTTTCCTCCTCTGCGCCACGTGCTCTGGGGCGGGCTTCTGCTGCGCCTCGCGATCTACCCGCTACTTCCTCCGACCAATGTCGACGACCACTTCAGCGTGATCACCTTCATCCGGGACCATGGGCGCGTTCCCTTTGCAGACGAACTTTCCCAGGCCTACCACCCGCCCCTCTACTATGTGCTCGCATTGCCCTTGGCATGGATCGACGGGCCGAAGCTCGTGCAGGCGCTGTCGATCGCGCTCTCATGTGCCAACCTGGTGCTCCTTTTTCTTCTCATCCGCGAGACACCGCTCCTCCGCAGCGAGCGCGCCCGCCTCCACGCGCTCCTCGCCGCGGCCGTGCTACCCGTCTTCGTCGTTCACTCGGCGCTCGTCTCCAACGACTCCCTGTCCTACCTGATAGGCACCGCCTGCATCCTGCTTGCATTTCGCTACCTCGAAGAGTCGACTGGCCCGCGTCTGATCGCGCTGGCGATCGCGCTGGCAGCCGGACTCCTGACGAAGGGTACGTTCCTAGGCTGGGCAATCGCGCTCGCGTGCATCGTTGGCCTGGAGCAGTGGCGTCGACACGGCGGGCGGCGGGCGGCGGTTGTCGTTCTGGTCTTCGTGGCCCTGTCGGGCACCCTCGGCAGCTACAAGTTCATCGAGAACACCATGCGCCTGGGACGGCCGCTGGTCCACAACATGTCGTTCGAACCGGAGTGGGCGGTGCGGCAGGAGGGCACCTGGCAGGGCGTGAGTACGTTGCTGGACATCAACGTCTGGCGCCTGATCGAGAAGCCGGCGCGCTTCCGGCCCGTACAGCACTCGATCCCACTCCTTCTCTACGGGAGCACGTGGTATCCGCTCAAGGTCACCTTCGGCTGGCAGGCCACGCGGTTCCCGCCCACGATTCCCCGGATCCTCTACGTGGCTGGCGTAGTTCCCGCGCTGCTCGTGATCGGAGGGGTACTGCTGCTGGCCTGGTTCAGTCGAACTCTGGTGCACGCGCCGCGGCTCACAGGCGACGACTACTTCCGCCGAGTTCATGCCCTCACGCTACTGCTGGTCATCGGAGGGACGTTCGGCGTGGTCATCTCTGCGGGGTTGCGCTTCGACGCTTGGAGTTCCTTTTCGGGGCGGTTGCTGTTCCCTTCCATGGGCGCCCTGTGTGTGTCCCTGGGGGTCGGTCTGGGGCGGTTGCCCGACGCTGCCGCGCGAGGCATGGGCTGGGCCCTGTGGTTCGCCTGGGGTGCCTCGCTCGTCTACTTCGCGGTCGAGTGCCGGGCCGCTCTGGAGAAACTCCTGGCGAGCTAGGCGGCCTCGGGGCGGCGTGAGAACCAGAAGCAGAACGGCACTCCGCTCGCGGCCATGACGAGCACCACGGTGGGCAGTCGGCGAAGAGCTAGGGTCTGCGCAATGCACGTTCCGAAGGCAGCGATCGCCGTCGGTCTGCTCGTTGCGGGTTGCGGCGGCGAGGCGGCCCAGCCCCCGGGAGTCGTGCGCCTCGTCGACCGGATCGGCAGCGCGGGGATCCAGGGGACGCCTTCTCTCCCGGAGGTGGAGCCGGCTTCGCTCTGGACGTTCGACGGAGAGTCCACCCCCTGGAAGGTGCTGGCCGGGGCGGAGCTGAAGCGGGAGGGGGGGCTCCTGGTCGGGCGGAGCACCACGTCCAAGCCGCTGCTGTATGCGCCCCTCCCCCCGAGGAGAGGTGCCGGCGCCAGGCCGGCCTGCCGGAGTACGAGCTCTACGACCATCGGGCGGACCCCCTCGACCAGCACGACGTCGCTGCGGGGCACCCGGAGATTGTCGAGCGCCTCGCGGAAGAGCTCGCGAGCTGGCGGCGGGAGGTGGCGCAGCACCGGCTGGAGCCGGAGGAAGCGTTGGAGATGACCGAGGCGGAGCGCGACCGGCTTCGCGCCCTCGGCTACATGGAGTGATGGGATCGGTGGCCGGCTAGCGCCGGATGACGCGTCTCAGGCGCCTGGCGGCCCGTGCCACGGCCTTGCCGATCCGCTTGCCGCGCTTGCGCGCTCGCTCTTCGAGCACGGGGAGAAGCGTCCAGCGCAGCTGGAACCAGGCCGGCCAGTCGAGCTCGTCGAGGTAGCGCTGGAAGCTCTCTCGCCAGGGGTGGTAGACCCCGCGGGCGCCGTGCAGCCACGGCTTGGCGAATCCGGTGTAGTGCACGACGCGCGGTTTCTCGATCGCGTCGCGGAGGGTCTCCGGATCGAAAGGACTCGCCTCCGCAGTCGCAAAGCGATGGATCGCGAGCGGCACGTTCCAGTGCAGCGGGAGCTCGCCGAAGCGCCCAGCGAGACAGACGTTGAGCGCATACTGGTCGGCGAGCGCCGCGTGAGCCCGGTTCTCGCGCAGGCAGCGCGGCAGCTGCCCGCTCATGCCCGCCCGGCGCCAGCCCGCCAGAGCCAGCACCAGCAGACCCGCGTTGTGGTAGATGGCCGTGGGGTCGAGGCCCAGCTCGGCCCAGTTCTCCACGCCGCGCACGCCCCATAGGTTCGGCGCGCACGCCTCGAAGTTCGCCAGGGCGCGCTCGGCGTCGACGTAGGGGTAGCCAACGTCCTGCACCCCCAGCGCCAGGTTCCCGCCGAGGTCGCGATCCCAGACCTCGGCCAGATCGCCGTGGATCGCGAGATCGGCATCCAGGTAGATCACCTTCTCCACCGACTCGGGCAACAGCGCCGGGAGCAGGAGGCGCAGGTAGATCACGGTCCTCTGATAGTCCTCGATCGGGAGGTCGCGCAGCTGCGCGAGCTGTGGGCGTACCACGGTGAGATCCACCCGAGCCGGGTCGAACGAGCGCCGGAGCTGCCAGCGGGTCCAGGGCCGCAGACCGCCATCCACCAGGTAGACGCGAAGGCGCCGCGACGGATCGAGGTTTCGCGCCGCGGAGTGGAGCGTGACGGCCGCCCCCAGCGCGTAGGCGTCGTTGGGGGTACACGCGACGATCGGGTCCTTGGGGGACGCTTCGACCAACCGGCACCCTCCCGACTCTCGAGTCTAGCGGAAGCGGAGGGATGCCCTCCCCTGGCGCGGGCCACGGTTCTCGCGAACGACGCGGAGTCACTCGAGCCTGGAATCATGAGACAGTCCCTAGTCGTCTTGCTGGCCGGCGAGGAACGCTTCGAGGGACTCGCGCACCTGGGTGGCCTTGTTGCCGCGCCAGCCCTGCATCGCGGTGAGCACCAGGTACGCTTGCATGGGCATCGCGTCGGCGCCCTCGCGCTTGATCGTCTCGAGCGCAGCATCTGTCGCGGCGCGCACCGACCCGCTGGGGCAGCTGTTGATCACGGCCGTGAACGCCTCGATCACACCGAGACGCCGCGGCTTGCCGTCCTCGGGGCTCACCTTGTCGCCGCCTTTCGGGCTCACCTCATCGCCGCCCATCGGGCTCATCGCAACGCGAGGCCGAGCACGCCCTCCAGCTCGGCGAGCGCGCTGTCTGGGTCGTCGACCTTGATGGTGTGCATGCCCATCTCGCGGGCCGGCTTGAGGTTGCGGCCGATGTCGTCGAGGAAGACGGCCTCTTCGGCGCGGAGCTGCATCTCGTCCAGCACGTGGGTGTAGATGCGCGGATCCGGCTTTCGCATTCCGAGGACGGCCGACTCGACGAAGACGTCGAAGTGCGCCTTGAGGAGCGAGGTCCCGTCGCCCTCGCCGCGCCAGTTGTTGGTGAGGGCGGCGGCGCTGAGGCCGGCCGCGCGGATGCGCGCGATGGCGCCGATCATCGACTCGCGCGGCACGGTCGCCTCACCCATGCGCGTCATCATGTCGCGCGCAGACATCGGCCGCCGCGCCTCGGCGAACTCTGCGTCGAAGGCGGCGAAGAAGGCCTCGGTCTCGAGCTCGCCGCGCTCGAGGCGCGCCCACGCGCCGTCGCGGCCGCGCTCGACGATGTGCCGGTTCACCACGCCCTTGGGCAGGCCCACCTCGTGCTCGTAGTCGGCGATGGCGTGCATGGGCGAGCCCAGCACGACACCGCCCAGGTCGAAGATGACGCCGCGCGGACTCACGGCTCTACGATCCGGATGAGCCCACCGTGCCGGCGTCCTGGCCGAAGAGCACCTTCTTGGCCTCGTCGTCCATGCCGCCCTGCTGCGATTGGCTCATGGCCTGGCGGATCTCGAGGCCCACCGAGAAGCCGCGCTGCACTCCCGGCCGCTCCTTCATGGCGTCGTACCAGCGGCGCACGTTCTTGAAGTCGTCGAGGGTGATTCCCTGGCGGTCGTGGGGGATGACCCAACCCCAGCACGCCATGTCGGCGATGCTGTAGTCGCCGCAGATCCACTCGCGGTCGGCCAGTTGCCTGTCGAGCACGCCGTAGAGGCGGCTCGTCTCGTTCGTGTAGCGCTCGATGGCGTAGGGCACCTTCTCGGGCGCGTAGATGTTGAAGTGATGGTTCTGGCCGAGCATTGGACCGAAGCCGCCCATCTGCCACATCAGCCACTCGAGCACGTGGGCGCGGCCACGCACGTCCTGAGGCAGGAACTTCCCGGTCTTCTCGGCCAGGTAGATCAGGATGGCTCCGGATTCGAAGACCGAGACCGGTTCGCCGCCGCCCGTCGGATCGTGGTCGACGATGGCCGGCATGCGGTTGTTGGGGCTGATGGCGAGGAACTCCGGCTCGAACTGCTCGCCGCGGCCGATGTTCACGAACTTGGTTTCGTAGGGAAGTTCCATCTCCTCGAGGGCGATGGAGATCTTCCAGCCGTTGGGGGTGGGCCAGTAGTAGAGGTCGATCATGGTGGGGCTCCCGGATCAGGAACCGGGATCGTAGCCCAGGTTTGGAGCGAGCCAGCGCTCGATCTCGGCGCGCGGGACACCCTTGCGCGCGGCGTAGTCATCGACCTGGTCACGCCCGATGCGCCCGACGGCGAAGTACTTGCTGTCCGGGTGGCCGAGGTAGATGCCCGACACGCTGGCAGCCGGTGTCATGGCGAAGGACTCGGTCAGGTCGATGCCCACCTCGGGCGCGCCCAACAGTTCGAAGAGCTTGGCCTTCTCCGTGTGGTCGGGGCAGGCCGGGTAGCCGAAGGCGGGGCGGATGCCCCGGTAGGTCTCATCGATGAGCTGGTCGTTCGCGAGGCTCTCGTCGCGCGCGTACCACTCGCGGCGCGCGCGCTGGTGCAGGCTCTCGGCGAACGCCTCGGCGAGGCGGTCGGCCAGCGCCTTCGTCAGGATGGCGCGGTAGTCATCGTGCTGCGCTTCGTACTCGCCGGCCAGCTTGGCAGTGCCGAGGCCCGCGGTCACCGCGAAGGCGCCCACGTAGTCGCCATCCGGCGACACGAAGTCCGCCAGCGAGCGCGTACCCTTGCCACCGGGGTCCCTCTGCTGGCGCAGCATGGAGAAGCGCGTGAGCTCACGGCCGTCGCGCTCCGGATCGAAGAGCACGATGTCGTCGCCCTCGCGCACGGCCGGCCAGAAGCCGTAGACCGCACGCGCTCGCAGCTTGCGGCCGCGCAGGATCTCGTCCAGCAGCTCGCGGCCGTTCTGATACACCTCCCGGGCCGCCTCGCCCACCTTGGGGTCGTCCAGGATCGCCGGGAAGCGGCCGCGCAGCTCCCAGGCCGAGAAGAAGAAGGTCCAGTCGATGAACGGGACCAGATCCTCGAGTTCCACGTCGTCGAGCACGCGGCGCCCCAGAAAGTCGGGCCGCGGCCGCTCCTCTGGAAATGTCACTGGTTGCGCCCGCCGGCGCGCGTCGGCCAGCGACAAGAGCGGCTGCTGCACCTTGCCGGCGTGCAGCAGGCGCAGCCCTTCCTGTTTCTCTCGGTTTTCGATGTCGAGGGTCTTGCGTCGCTCCGGGTCCATCAGGTCCGACGTCACGTTCACCACGCGCGACGCGTCGAGCACGTGCACCGTGGAACCGTGGTACTCCGGCGCGATCTTCACCGCTGTGTGCTGCTTGCTGGTGGTGGCGCCCCCGATCAGGAGCGGCACGTCCAGGTCGCGGCGCTTCATCTCGCGGGCTACGTGCGCCATCTCGTCCAGCGACGGGGTGATGAGGCCGGAGAGACCGATGATGTGGGCTCCCTTCTCGGCGGCCACTTCCAGAATGCGCTCGCACGACACCATCACGCCGAGGTCGATGACCTCGTAGTTGTTGCACGCGAGCACCACGCCGACGATGTTCTTGCCGATGTCGTGAACGTCTCCCTTCACCGTGGCGAGCACGATGCGGCCCTGACTGGCGCTGGCGCCGTCCTCCTTCTCCATGTACGGCTCGAGCCACGCCACTGCCTTCTTCATGGCGCGGGCGCTCTTCACCACCTGGGGCAGGAACATCTTTCCCGATCCGAAGAGGTCACCGACGATCTTCATGCCGTCCATCAGCGGTCCCTCGATCACGTCGAGCGGCCGCTCGTACTGGAGGCGGGCCTCCTCGGTGTCCGCCTCGATCCAGTCGTCGATGCCGTGCACCAGCGCGTAGGACAGTCGCTCCTGCGCGGAACCCTCGCGCCAGGAGAGGTCCAGCTCGCGCTTCTTGCCGTCGCCGCGCACCGTGTCGGCGAAGGTGACCATGCGCTCGGTCGCATCTTCGCGGCGGTTGAAGACGATGTCCTCCACATGCTCTAGCAGGTCTGCCGGGATGTCCTCGTACACCGCGAGCTGGCCCGCGTTGACGATTCCCATGTCCATGCCGGCGCGGATGGCGTGGTACAGGAAGTCCGAGTGGATGGCTTCGCGCACCGCGTCGTTGCCGCGGAAGGAGAACGAAAGATTGGAGACCCCGCCGCTGATCTTGGCGCCCGGGCAGCGCTCCTTGATCCGGGGGATCGCCTCGATGTAGTTCTTCGCGAACTCCGAATGCTCCTCGATGCCCGTGGCGATGGCCAGGATGTTCGGGTCGAAGATGATGTCGTGGGGGTCGAAGCCCGCGCGCTCCACCAGCAGCCTGTAGGCGCGCTCGCAGATCGAGACCTTGCGCTCGACCGTGTCGGCCTGCCCCTGTTCGTCGAACGCCATCACCACCACGCCGGCGCCGTAGCGATGGATGCGCTGCGCTTTCTCCAGGAAGTCGTCCTCGCCCTCCTTGAGCGAGATCGAGTTCACGACGGGCTTGCCCTGGACGCACTTCAGCCCCGCTTCGATGACGCTCCACTTGGAGCTGTCCACCACGACGGGTACCGCGGCGATCTCGGGTTCGGTCGCGATCAGGTTCAGGAACGTGGTCATGGCCTGCTCGGAGTCGAGCATGCCTTCGTCCATGTTGACGTCGATCAGGTTGGCGCCCCCGCGCACCTGATCCCGCGCCACATCCAGCGCCGCGCCGTAGTCGCCCTTCTTGATGAGGCGAGCGAACTTGCGCGAGCCGGTCACGTTGGTGCGCTCGCCGATCAGGGTGAAGTTGGTGTCGGGCCGGATGGTGTAGGTCTCCCAGCCTGCGAAGCGCGTGAACGCCTCCTTGCCCGCGGGAAGCGGCCGCGGCGCCAGGCCCTCCACCGCCGCGGCGATGGCGCGGATGTGGTCGGGTGTCGTGCCGCAGCAACCGCCCACCACATTGACGAGGCCCTCGACGGCGAACTCACCCAGCAGGCCGCTCGTGACCTCGGGCGTCTCGTCGAAGGAGCCGAAGGGGTTGGGCAGACCGGCGTTCGGGTAGCAGTGGATGCGCGTGGGAGCGACGTCCTCGAGCGCGCTCAGGTAGGGACGCATCTCGCGGGCGCCGAGCGAGCAGTTGATGCCCACGCTCCACGGGTTGGCGTGGGCGATCGACGCCCAGAACGCATCGATGGTGAGCCCGAACAGCGTCCGTTCGTTGCCCGGCTGGGTGAAGGTCACCGAGATGATCACCGGAAGCTCGACACCTTTCTCGTCGAACGTGTCGAGCACCGCGGTGATGGCGGCCTTGGCGTTGAGCACGTCGAAGATCGTCTCGATCAGCAGGATGTCGGCGCCGCCGTCGATCAGGCCGCCTGCCGCCTCGGCGTAGGCGGCGTGCATGTCGTCGAAGGTCACCTCGCGGGCGGAAGGATCCTCGACGTCGCGGGAGCTCGAGAGGGACTTGTTGGTGGGCCCGAGAGAGCCTGCCACGAAGCGCGGGCGCGAGGGATCCTGCGCCTCGAAGCGATCCGCCGACTCGCGCGCCAGGCGTGCCGCGGCCACGTTGAGGTCGTAGCAAGCCTCCTCGAGTCCGTAGTCCGCCTGGGCGATGCGCGTAGACCCGAAGCTGTTGGTGGAGGCGATGTCGCAGCCGGCGGCGAAGTAGCCGTCGTGGATGTCGCTCACCACGTCGGGCCGCGTGAGGCAGAGCAGCTCGTTGTCGCCCTTGAGATCGCGGCCGTGGTCGGCGAAGCGCTCGCCCCGGAAATCGGCCTCCTGGAGACCGCGCTCCTGGATGAGCGTGCCCCAGGCGCCATCCATCACCAGGATGCGGCGCGCGGCTTCGGCGTCGAGACGGCTGCGGGAAGGGTGGGCGGGAAGCGGGGACATGCGCTCCTCGTTCGGTCTGGCGATCCTACGAGATTAGAGGAAATATCAGTCTATCTCAATGAATAGATCAATGCTAGACATAGGATCTCCCCTGGAGACACTCTCGGACAATGTGTCTCGCGATCGTGCTATGCTCCGCACTCCCCAGGTTCCCAGGAGTTCCGATGGCTTCCACCCCCGCGACCACCAGTTCGACACACGACCGGATCCTGGACGGAGCCATGCACGCCATCGCCCGCCACGGCCTGGGCAAGCTGGCCATGCGCGACGTCGGCGCCGCGGCCGGCGTGGCCCGCGGCACCGTCTACCGTCACTTCGCCAACCGCGAGGCGCTGCTCGCGGAGCTCGGGCACCGGGAGGCCGAGCGCTTCATTACCCAGTGGCGCGTCGCTCTGATGAGCGTGCCCGTCGGCGAGCAGCGCCTGCGCGCGGCGCTCGAGTACCCGGCGAAGTTCGCCCGCGAGTACCCGATCCTTCAGCGGCTGCTCGAGACCGATCCGGACTACGTGCTGCGCGCCATCCGCGAACACTTCGCCACCATCTGCGCCACCGTGGACCAGTTGATCGGCCCGGTCGTGGCCGACAACCCGTTCGCCAAGGCGGGGCTGGTCTCCACGAGCCAGATCGTGGACTGGTTCGCGCGGCTCATGATCTCGAACTTCCTCATCCCCACGGATGATCCTGAAACCGCCGGGCGCGACCTCTCGGTGGTCTACCGCGCGCTGCGCGCCTCTGACTAGGGCCGTGCCCGATCCGATCGCCGGCCCCTGCGCTGTCCGGACGGCCGCCGTCGTCGGCGGCTCGCGCGGGATCGGTTTCGCGACGGCGCGCGCCCTGGTGGGTGCCGGGGCGCGCGTGGCGCTCCTGGCACGGGGCGAAGAGGAACTGCACGCTGCGGCGCAGGCGCTCGGGGACGCCGCGTTTCCGGTCGTTGCCGACGTGACGGACGCCGGCTCGGTCGAGACGGCCTTCGCCCAGGTGAGCGAGACCTTCGGCAGCCTCGACGCGTTGGTGTGCAACGCGGCGGTGGCCGCGCCGGCCCGCCTGGAGGATGCCGACCCCGCTGAGCTGCGGCGCCAGGTCGAGACCAATCTGCTCGGACCTCTGCTCTGCACGCGCGCCGCGCTGCCCGCGTTGCGCGCCGCCGGGGGGCAGGTGGTCTACGTCTCGTCGGACGCCGCGCAGAGGCCGTTCCCGTACCTGGCCGCCTACTCCGCCACCAAGGGCGGACTCGAGGTGCTGGCCGAAGGCCTGCGCGACGAGCTGCGCCGCGACGGGATCCGCGTGGCGCTGGTGCGCCCCGGAGCCACCGCTACGTCCTTCGCGCGCGACTGGGACCCGGCCGCGGCGGCGCCTGCGTTCCAGGTCTGGTCCGAGCGCGGCTTCCTCCAGCCCGACGCAGTGCTCGAGCCGGAGGCCGTGGCCGAGTCCATCGTCCACGTGCTGACTCGACCGCCGGGAAGCGAAGTGCACGTCCTCGACGTACGTCCGACGCCCAAGGGCTGAGGACGCCGAGCGGCTAGGATGCGGGCATGAGCGAGGCGTCCGAGGTTCCCGCCGGGATCGATGCGCGGGCAGTACAGCGCTTCTTCGCCGCGCGCGTGCCCGGCGCCGACGGGCCGCTGCGTTTCGTGATGATCGGGGGCGGACGCTCGAATCTCACCTACCGCGTAGAGGCGGAGGAGGCCCGGGGCGGTGTCTGGGTGCTGCGCCGGCCGCCCCTCGGCCACGTGCTGCCGACCGCCCACGACATGGGTCGCGAGTTCCGCGTGCTCTCCGCGCTGGCCGACACCGAGGTGCCCGTGCCCAGGCCCGTGGCCCTCTGCGAGGACGCCGACGTGAACGGCGCGCCGTTCTATGTGATGGAGCATCGCCCCGGCATCGTGCCGGTAGAACGGCTCCCCGAAGGCTACGCCGAGGCCCCCGCGGATCGCCGCCGCATGGGCATGGCCCTGGTGGACGTCCTGGTGCGCCTGCACGCGGTGGATTGCCACGCCGTCGGGCTCGGCGACTTCGGGCGCCCCGACGGCTACCTCGAACGCCAGGTGGGTCGCTGGGCGAAGCAGTGGGAGCGCTCCCAGACACGCCCGCTTCCCGCCATCGACACGCTGGCGCGCTGGCTCTCGGCACACATTCCAAAGAGCCCCCCGCCCACCATCGTGCACGGTGACTACCGGCTCGGAAACATGGCCTTCGACCCCGCCGACCCCGGTCGCGTCGTCGCGGTCTACGACTGGGAAATGGCGACTCTAGGCGACCCGCTGGCGGACCTCGGCTACACGCTGATCTACTGGTCCCAGCCCGACGATCCGCCCGAGGCACTCTCGGATTCGCTGACCGCAGCGCCGGGCTTTCCGACGCGCGACGAGATCTGCGGAGCGTACGCGGCCGCGACTGGACGCGATCTCGGCGACGTGGACTTCTACCGCGTGCTGGCGCTGTACAAGCTCGCCGTCATCTCCGAAGGCATCCTGGCGCGATATCTCATGGGCAAGACCGTCGGCCAGGGTTTCGAGCGCTTCGAATCGCAGACCGCGGGCCTCGCGGCACGCGCACTCGCCATCGCCGAGGGCGTGCGCGCCGGCTGAACGCGGTCGGCCGCTAGGCGCCGCGCGTGGCGCGGTAGCGGTCCTTCACGGCGCGGCCCCTGCGCTCCATCAGCGGCTCGATCGCCTTGCGCAGCAGCGGCAGCTGGGCGCCGAGGCGCGCCAGCACGCCGGTGTGGGCCGGGATCGTGCGCTCGCGGCGTCCGTCCACCGCCGACTCGATCACCGCGGCGGCGATGTCGTCGGCGCTCGACATGGGCTGGGCGAAGACGATGTCCGGCACCTCGTCCATGTCCTGGAAGATGAAGCCGGTCTCGACGGGACCGGGCGACACCACCGAGATGCGCGTGCCGCTTCCCTCCAGCTCCTCGCGCAGCGCGAAGCTGAAGAAGCGCAGGCCCACCTTGGAGGCGGAGTACGAGGCTTCGCCGTCGAGCGGCAGCTGGCCGGCGATCGACGCCACCTGCACCACGGCGCCGCAGGTCTTGCGCAGGTGGGGGAGGGCGAGGGCGGTGAGCGCCACGGGCCCGATCAGGTTCACCTGGAGCACGTTGACCAGCTGGCGCGCGTCGAGGTCGGCGACGTTGCCTCGCGCGTTGAAGCCGGCGTTGTTGACGAGGACGTCGAGGCCGCCGTGGGCCTCCACCACGTCCGCGATCAACTTCTCGCACGCGTCGATGTCTCGCAGGTCGGCGGGGAAGGCGCGCGCCTGGCCGCCCTGCTCGGTGATCTCCTTGGCCACGGCTTCGAGGCCGTCAGCGCTGCGCGCGGTGAGGGCCACGCGGGCGCCCTCGGCGGCGAAGCGACGCGCGGCCGAGGCGCCGATGCCATTGGGCGTCGAGGCGCCGGTGACCAGAACGCTGCGTCCGGCGAATCGTTGGGGCATGGGGGGCTCCTGTCAGGCGAGCCGCGGGCGCACGGCGCCGAGCACGCGGGGTGCATCGGAGCGTACCCTATAGTCCTTGGCGCGGTCGATCCAACGCACGACGCCCTCGGCGTCGATCAGCAGGGTGGTGGGGATGGCCAGCGGGCGGCGGATTCCCCGCTTGCCCGGTGTTGCCGCGAGAGCCCCCAACCGCCGGCCGCCAGGACCACTGCAGCGAGGGCGAGCGCGCCGCCGCTCACGGTGTGCGTGTCTCCATGCGATCGATGGCGTGCACGGGCGCGGTGTCGCCGGACATGAACGGGGCGATGGCGCCGTAGACCAGCTGCTGACGCTGCACGGGGTTCTTGCCTTCGAAGGCGGCGGAGACCACGGTGATGACGAAGTGCCCCGCGCCCGAGGCCTGCACCTCGACTTCGGCGCCGTCGATGGCCTCGCCGATGGCTTTGCGCAGATCGGTCGCCACCTCGTCGCCGGGAGCGGAGAGGATCTTGAGTGTCACGGCGTCGCCCTAGTAGCGGGCCACCGACGGGTCCACGTCCTGGCTCCACGAGTCGATCCCGCCGACCACGTTGAAGACCTGCGTGAAGCCGAGGGCGGCGAAGTGCTCCGCGGCCTTCTGGCTGCGGCCGCCGTGGTGGCAGTGGAAGACCAGCACGGTGTCCTTCGGCATCTGCTCCACCTCGCGCGCCGTGGCCTCGTCCAGCAGCCGGGACCCCTCGATCTGCGCGGTCTCGCGTTCCTGGGGCGTGCGCACGTCGAGGAGCAGGAAGGGCTCACCCGACTCGCGCATGGCTGCGAGCTCCTTGGCGGTGAGCTGCTGAACCGGCGACGGGGCGTTGGGGTTCTCGATGTGGAAGCCGGAGCCGCGGTCGGTCTCCGCCAGGTCGATCACCACGCCGTTGGCCCGCGACGCCGTGAGCGGGTCCAGGTGCAGCTCGATGCCGCTGCTCGTGACGCTCAGGTCGCCGGGCTGCTCCGGGCCGAAGAAGAGGCCGTGATCGAAGCGTGCGTCGATCTGCAGGTGCAACAGCTGGCCGGGTCGCTCGGAGGCCACGCGCTGGAGCTCGGCGGCCGCCTTCTCGGTGACAGTGACGGTCACGTCCGTGACCGCGCCCGCGGGCGCCGCCACTCCGAGCTTCTCGTGCAGCTCGCCGGATGCGTAGAGGTCGCGCACGATGTCGCAGCCGCCCATGAACTCGCCGCGGACGTAGAGTTGCGGGACGGTGGGCCAGTTGGAGAAGGCCTTGATGCCGTCGCGGACCTCGGGGTCCGAGAGCACGTCGTGGGTGGCGTACTCGGGCAGAAGGCTGTCGAGCATCTGGCAGACCTGGGCCGAGAATCCGCACTGGGGAGCGCCGCGCACCCCCTTCATGAACAGCATCACGGGATTGGCTTCGATCAGGCCCGCGATCCGCTCGCGGGTGGCGTCGTCGAGGTTCATGGCGTGGGAGAATAGCGCAGCCCCCTATAATAGCTGGATGAGCACCCCCTATCGCATCTTCGGCGCCGAAGTCTCTCCCTACTCCGTCAAGGTCCGTTCCTACTTCCGCTACAAGGACATCCCCCACGAGTGGATCGTGCGCAACTCAGAAACCCAGTCCGAGTACCAGAAGTACGCCAAGCTCCCGCTGATCCCCGCGGTGGCCACGCCGGAAGACGAGGGCCTCCAGGACTCGACGCCGATCCTGGAGAAGGTGGAAGCGCGTCATCCGCAACCTTCCATCCATCCGGACGATCCGGCGCTGTGCTTCGTGTCGGCGCTGCTGGAGGAGTTCGGCGACGAGTGGGGCAACAAGTGGATGTTCCACTACCGCTGGGCGCGCGAGGTGGACCAGCAGTCCGTAGCCACGCGCCTGGCGGCGCTGATGGCGCCGCCAGGCGCGGACGAGGCCGCGCTGGAGGGCGTGGCCAAGATGGTCATCGCGCGGATGGTCGACCGGGTCTGGTTCGTCGGTTCCAACGAGCAGACCGCGCCGCAGATCGAACAGTCCTACCGCGACGGTGTCGCTGAGCT